>JBAZYB010000019.1:0-30785 GCA_041659545.1 Hyphomicrobium sp. | reverse complement strand
GACCGAAGGGGTTCGGGATATTGAGGAGCTGCGGCTTGTCGCCAGCCGTAAGCTGGCGCACGCCGTCGACGATGGCGCTGTAGTTGGAGCCCACGAGCTTGCCGAAGCCAGCCTCGACGACTTCAGGTCGCTCGGTGCTCTCGCGGGTGATGAGGATCTGCAATCCGAACGTGGGTGCCTCCTCTTGAACGCCACCCGAGTCGGTGACGACGGTCCAGGCGCGGCCCAGAAGATGCACGAAGTCGGGGTATTGCAGCGGGGCGAGCAGGCGCACGTTGGGTGCGCCGTCCAGATAGCGCATCACTTCGCCGCGCACCTGCGGATTGAGGTGCACGGGCAGGACGATCAGCTTGTCGCCGTCCTCGGCCAGCTTGCGCAAGGCGCGCAACACGTTGCGCATGGGCGCGCCGATGTTTTCACGGCGGTGCAGTGTCGCCAGGACGAGCTTCTTGTCGGTGGGCAGCGCCGCAACGTCGGCATCGATGGGGGTGTAATTGTTGTCGACCTTGGCGCGTGCGTAGAGAAGCGCGTCGACAACCGTGTTACCCACCATGGAAATCTGGCTGGCCGGAACCCCTTCACGCAAAAGATTATTGCGCGCCTGGATCGTCGGCGGGAAGTGCAGCGTCGCAGCCTGGCCGATCAGACGACGATTGAATTCCTCAGGGAACGGCGAGTCCAAGTCGCCCGTCCGCAGGCCGGCTTCGACGTGGGCAACGCGAATGCGTCCCATGAAGCCGGCAACGGATGCAGCGGCAGCGGTTGCGGTGTCACCCTGCACGACGACCCAGTCGTAGTGCTTCTCGCGCAGCAGCGTCTCGATCTGCTCTGCCATGCGGCCGAATTTTCCAGCCAGGCCCTGCGCCTCGATGATGTCCGCGCCAAAATGCGTGACGGTGAGCCCGAAGAAGTCGAGAAGACCTTCCGCGAGTCCGATGTGCTGGCCGGACCAGAAGATTTCGAGGTCGGCACCTGCCTGCTGCAGCGCCCGGCATACGGGGGCCAGCTTGATGATCTCGGGGCGGGTACCAAAGGCGACTAGAACGCGCATTTTTTTTACTCTTACCTTGTTCAGCGGTTTGCGGACGCGAAGTCATCAGGGATATCGTGAACCGTCTTCGACCAGACGATGGGCTTGGTCGCGAGCTGCGATTCACCGAGGAAGGTTTTCCAGGCGCGGTACACCGCGGCCATGTTGATGTAGAGCGCCGCCGGCCAGCGCACGGCGATGCCGACCCAGTCGTATTTGCCGTAGACTTCGTGCCCGGCGTAGACGCGGATCACGTAGCGTGTGACGAGCGCGATGAGGTTGATCCACATCGAGATGACGACCACGTCGCCCATCGGTTCGGGATAATCCGCCAGGTCGACGTAATCGAGCAGCATGAGCGCCATCAGCGCGGCGGACAGCGGCGGCAGGAAGCTGGTGATCATGCCCTTGCGATCGCGCAGGAAGAAATAGAAGTCCCACGGGTCACCGGTCCAACCGAGCTTGTACAGCGCCTCGAAGTTGATGCCGTAGACCCAACGCGTCTTCTGTTTTATCGAGGCGTCGAGCGTCTTCGGGAAATATTCGCGCGTGGCAACGAAGTCGAAGCCCTCGTCGGCCGTCTGTGAGATGGCGGCGAACGCAGACTTGAATCCCGATCGCTTCGCCTCGATGCCGAGGATGTAATCCTCTGTTACCGTGCCGGACATCAGCACCTGGCCACGCGTCGCGAGGAAATGCTTGATGAGGCGCTTGGTCATGCAGGTGCCGACGCCGGCCGAAGGAATGGCCGCGCCGACGGCATCACGCACGATCATCTCGCGGGTGTGGCGCTCGGCGAACTCGTCCATGTAGGTCGAGGCGACGATCGCACCCTTGCCGCGGTTTAGGGAGAAAACCGGCGCCTGGATGAAGTCGTTCTCTTTCGCGTAGGCGGCATAGACCGCGAACGTGCGCGGATCGATGATGTCCTCGCTGTCGTGCAGAACGACAAGCTCCGGCGCATCGTCTCTGCTGAAGACCTGCGCAAACATCTCATTGAGCATCTGCCCCTTGGAGGTCGGTCCCGGCAGCGTGTTCACGATGACATTGACGCGATCGGGATACTTCGCCTCCAGCTCTTTGGCGACACGCAGCGTGCCCGTGTCGTTGGGATAGACGCCGAGATAGAGAGACACCGCGGGCAGTTTGATGCGCGCGAGGTTGCCCTCGACCATTCTTCCCAGGACGTCTTCCTCATGCCAGTTGGCGACAAAGACCGCGGTCGGGGGCACCGATTGCGTTCCATTATCCAGCTGCGGTACGCGGCGGCGCACGATAGCCATCGCCACGAGATCGATGAACGCGTCGTCGATCGACGACACGCTGATCAGGACGCTGACCGCAAACAGGAGGATGATGAGGAACTCGAGCACGCGTAATCTTTCAGTTCGGCTTGGTCGGCCATTGAAGGGCCTTTAGATCGAATTTTTCGCAAAGGCGCCTTAAGGTGTTTCATTCGGCCGGGGGAATTCTCCAGCAGAGTCAACGAACTGTTAGCGCGCGCGCCAGACCAGGGCGGCCGCTGACCTCGGGCAGGGAATCGGCCCGCGGAGCCTTGCGGGTTCACGCCTCGCGGCCGTAATGGGCTGGGCCGGATTCGAGCCGTTGCAGGGGGCTCTGCCTGAATTTCGCTCCGGCGAATCAGCTATCGCTGCCGCATGCTGGACCAAATGCAGTCGCTGGACCTGTCCGCCATCGAGGATTTCCTCGCCGAGAACGCGCTCGTCCTGACGTGCGCAGCGATTGGCATTTCGGGTCTCATCACCGCCCTCGCCGCGTTGCTGTCTGCGGCCCGCACCCGCACCCGCGAGACGCACGGCGAGTTCGCCGAGCTCAAGGGGCGCATCTCGGTGATGACAGAACTATCGGTGCAGCAGAACGCCGAGCAGGTGCGCAGCCTCAACGACCGCATCGACACGCTGGCCCGCCAGGTGTCGCAGTCGCTCGATGCAACCGCGGCGCGTCTGGGAGAAAATCTCAGCCAGACGGCGGTGCGCCTCGGTGACAGCCTGAGCGCCACGGCGGCCCGGCTCGGCAATAACATGAGCGAGGCGGAGCGGCGCACTTCCGACAGTCTCTCTAACCTCAACGAGCGCCTGGCGCTGATCGATCAGGCCAACCGCAGCATCACCGAGCTGACCAGCGAGGTCGGATCGCTGCACGGCGTGCTGGCCGACAAGCAGGCGCGCGGCGCGTTCGGCCAGATGCGCATGGAGACCATTGTCCGCGATGCGCTGCCGGCCGGCGCCTATGATTTCCAGCCGACGCTTTCCAACGGCAAGCGGCCGGACTGCGTCATCCGCCTGCCCAACACCGAGGCGCTCGTCGTCGATTCAAAATTCCCGCTGGAAGGCTTCGAGGCGTTGCGCATCGCCCGCCTCCCGGAGGAGACGAAGCTCGCCAACGCTTCGATACGCGAGGCTGTGGGACGGCACGTCGCGGCCATCGCCGACAAGTATCTCATCCCCGGGGAGACCCAGGAGACGGCACTGATGTTCGTGCCCTCTGAATCGATCTGCGCCGATCTTTACGAAAAGTTTCCCGACCTGGTTCAGGCCGCCCATCGCACCCGGGTCATGATCGTATCGCCAAACACGTTCATGTTGGCGGTTCAAACGGTTCAAGGACTGCTCAAAGACGCCAAGATGCGCGACCACGCCGACATCATACAGCGCGAAGTCGAGTTCCTCCTCGGCGACGTCGCCCAATTGGTGGAACGCGTCTCGGATTTGGAGCGCCACTTCGCGCTTTCTGGCAAGTCGCTGGAGAAAGTCACGGCATCGACGGCCAAGATTCTCGCCCGTCGCGACCGTCTCAACATCTTAGACCTCGACGCCATGGAGGGCGTAACTTCGAACGTCACGGCGCTTCCCGATGCCGACGCGAAGAGCAAGCGCACGCGCACCAGCTAGGCTTTCGGCGCGTCCGGTCGCATGGCACACAGCACCACCGCCGCGAGAGCGAACCCGGCGATGACGTCCGTCGGATAGTGTACGCCGAGATAGACCCGCGACAGCCCGATAGAGCCAATCAGCCCCGCCGTCGGGACTAGGATCACCGCGCGCTGCCACGCATCGGGCAGGCTCGACGCAACAAGCAACCCGATGAAGCCATAAAAACAGCCCGAGAACAGCGCGTGTCCGCTGGCGAAGCTGTAGCTGCTCGGCGCCTCGCCAAAGAACGGTTCCGGCCGAGGCCGCGCAACCACGAACTTAACGAAGTTATTGAGCACAAACGCCGCCGCCATGACGACGCCGAGGCGGATCGCCACTGGCCGATGACCCAAAAGTAGCAGCACCGCTGCCACCACCGCCGCCATGCCGTAAATGGCTTCGTACGAGCCGAACCGCGTCACGGAGGTAAAGAACTGCGTTCGCTCCGGCGACGACCAAGCGTGCACGGCAGCGAGGATCGACGCGTCGATGCCGTCACTCAGCCCGGTCAGAGCCGCCGCCGCCGTGACAGCGACGACGTAAAGAGCCACCCTGATGCAGGAAAAGCGGCGCCGTCGCTGTCGGTCGTTCTCGGCCGCGTCCACTCAGCTCCCCCGTCGATGTGCGCGTTGCTCACAGGGATCTATGCAACGCCAGCGCCCAGCTGGCCAGCGCCAGCCCGCAACATGGGCGTAAGGACGGGACGCACTGGGGTTACTTCGTAATCCAGTCGGCGCACTTGGCCGGGGCACCCGCTTCGCCCCACGGGCTGATCGGCACGGCGGAGGTCGAGTTCTCCGGGCTGCCTTCAATGACCTTGTCGGTGTACGTCATGTAGACGAGCACGTTGCGCTTGGCATCGCAGCCGCGCACGATCTGCATCTTCTTGAAGATGAGCGAGCGCCGTTGGCTGAAGGCCTCATCGCCCTGCGCGAGCTTGCGCTTGAACTTGATCGGGCCGACTTGCCGGCAGGCGAGCGACGCATTCGACAACTCCTCGGCAAGTCCGAGCCAGCCGGTCCAGCCGCCCTTCTCCGGCACGGTAAAATAGCAAGTCACTCCTTCCACGTCGGGGTCGTCGATTGCATAGGTGCCGAGCTTGTGGTCGGGCGACAGCAGCTTCCACACCGTCGTCTTCTTCATGATGAGATCGGGATCCTCCGCGGCGGCAGAGCCGGCCAGCAGAATGGCGAAGCCGAGGCAGACGGCGATAAGGCGCATTTTCTTCTCTTCCTGAATCAGGCTTTGCGTCACGTTTCGATGCCAACAGATGGCTCTGCCCCGTTCTCAGTACAAGCGGGCGGGTCATGCTAATGGTTCCAACACGAACAGGCTTAGGAGGCGAACGTGGCGCGACGATCGATCGGCGAGGCGGCAAAGGTCGTCATTGCGGCGCTTCTGCTCGGCCCGCCGTTGGGCGGCATCGTTGTGATGGCGCTCATGCAATTTCTCCCCTGGATGGCCGCTGATTTTGGGACGCCCTTGCCCGAGTTCAGCTCCAACTTTCTCAGTGCCGTCGCGCTGGCCATACCGCTCTCCTATTTGGTCGGTGCCCACGCCGCTATTCTGGCCGGACTAGCGCTTGCCGCCTACGTGGCCTGGGGCGGGCGACTGACACTGGGCGCTGTGCTCGTGGCTTCGCTCGTCTATCCGGCCGTGCTGGCGATTGGCGGATGGCTCGCGACGCGCGGATCGCCAGAAACCTTGCCCTCGGTGATGATCCACGCGGGCATCATGGCGGTGGGCTCGGTATCGGGCGCCTTGTTGACGTATCTCCTCCTGCGCAACACCGCGCTGGTGCGAAACCTGAACGCCCACGGGGAGGCGTGACGGCGCGGGGGGATGTGCTACAAGGCGCCTCCATGAGAAAGCCCGACCCCGATCAGGAAACGCCCGGATACCGCCCATTCTGGGAGTCGAAGCCACTGACGGCCATGTCGCACGAGGAATGGGAATCCCTCTGCGATGGCTGCGGCAAGTGCTGCCTCATCAAGGTTGAGGACGAAGATACCGGCGGCATCTATCTCACCCGCCTCGCCTGCAAGCTGCTCGACACCAAATCGTGCCGCTGTCGCGACTACCCCAACCGCAAGAGCCACGTGCCCGACTGCCTCAGCATCGGCCCCGCCGACATCGCCCACCTGTCCTGGCTGCCCAAGACCTGCGCCTACCGCAGCCTTGCCGAGGGCCGCGGCCTCGAATGGTGGCACCCGCTCGTCTCGGGTGATCCCGAGACGGTGCATTCAGCTGGCATTTCGGTGCGCGGCTGGGCCCGCAGCGAGAAGGGTGTCAAAGAGACCGCCATTGCCCGCTACATCATCGGCGAAGCCGGCTAGTCCCCACGCCCCCATTCGGAATCCATCATGGCGCCCCCGCTTCTCCAGCTCAGCGATATCGCGCTCACGTTCGGCGGCCACCCGCTCTTGGATGGCGTCGAGCTGTCTGTCTCTGCGGGCGAGCGCGTCTGCCTCGTCGGACGCAACGGATCCGGCAAATCGACTCTCCTGAAAATTGCCGCCGGGCTTATCGAGCCCGACCACGGAAAGCGATTCTCCCAGCCGGGCGCGTCGGTCCGCTACCTGCCTCAGGAGCCGGACTTCAGCGGCTACTCTACGACCCTATCTTATGTCGAGGCGGGGCTGGGCCCCACTGACGATGCCCATCAGGCCCGCTACCTCCTGCAGCAGCTGGGTCTCACTGGCGAAGAGGACCCGGCGCACATTTCCGGCGGCGAGGCCCGCCGCGCCGCTCTTGCGCGCGTGCTCGCACCCCAGCCCGATATCCTCCTGCTCGATGAGCCGACCAATCATCTCGACATGCCGACCATCGAATGGCTCGAAGGCACGCTCGCCAGCCAGCGCGGCGCGCTCGTCATTATCAGCCACGACCGTCGCTTCCTGGAAACGCTATCGCGCATCACCGTCTGGCTCGATCGCGGCACAGCCCGGCGCGTCGAGGTTGGCTTCAAGCAGTTCGAGGCCTGGCGTGACCAGCAGCTTGTCGAGGAGGAGGTGCAGCAACACAAGCTCGACCGCAAGATCGTGCGCGAGGAGCATTGGGTTCGCTACGGCGTCACAGGCCGGCGCAAGCGCAACGTGCGGCGCATGGCCGAGCTTGCTGCGCTTCGGCAGAAGCGAACAGACCACCGGCGCGTCACCGGCAAGGCAGTGATCGAAGCGACCCAGGCCGACAAGTCGGGGGCCCTCGTCTTCGAGGCAAAGCACATCTCAAAGTCATTTGGAGAACGCGAGATCGTCGACGATTTCTCCGCGCGCATCATGCGCGGCGACCGCATTGGCATCGTCGGTCCCAATGGCAGCGGCAAGACGACACTCGTTAGCCTCCTCACCGGCTCTATGGCGCCAGACAGCGGCGAGGTGCGCTTCGGCGCCAACATTGAGATGGCCTCGCTGGAGCAGGACCGCGACAGCCTCGACCCGAATTGGACACTCGCCGAAGCACTGACCGGCGGACGAGGCGATCAAGTGGCGGTTGGCGGCGGCCACAAGCACGTGGTCGGTTACATGAAGGACTTCCTCTTCCAGCCCGAGCAGGCGCGCACGCCGTTGCGTGTCCTTTCAGGTGGCGAGCGTGGACGTCTCATGCTGGCGCGCGCCCTCGCCAAGCCGTCCAATCTGCTCGTGCTCGACGAGCCCACCAACGACCTCGACCTTGAAACCCTCGACGTGCTCGAAGAAATGCTGAGTGACTACGCCGGCACGGTCATCCTCATCAGTCATGACCGCGACTTCCTCGATCGGGTCGTGCACTCGGTGATCGTCCCCGAAGGCGACGGAAGCTGGGGCGAATACCCAGGCGGCTACAGCGATATGCTGGTGCAGCGCGGTCAGGACCTCGCGGGGCACCGTGTCCAGGCCAAGGCGGCCGCGAAAGAGGCAACCAACAAGCAGAGCGGATCAGCGCCCACCGCCGCAGGTGCCAAGCGCCGCCTCAGCTTCAAGGACAAGCACGCGCTCGAAAACTTGCCCAAGCAGATGACGGCGTTGCAGGACGAGGCGAAGAAGGTCGCCGCAGCGCTCGCCGATCCGGACCTGTACGCGCGCGATGCAAAAGCATTTGCGGACACGTCGGCGCGCCTCGCCACCATCGAGTCCGAGCTGGCCACCGCCGAGGAGAAATGGCTCGAGCTTGAAATTCTGCGCGAGGAAATCGAGGGGGCCTGATCCCGCGCAAGCTGCTAAGTTTTGCTATGGGCAGAAAGCCATCCGGCCGCCCCGCGACCGGCAACCGCTCCCGTGGCCAGACACGCCTGCAGGAGGTAGCCGCCGGTCGGCGCTTCCCAATCCAGCATTTCGCCGGCGACAAACGTGCCCGGAATCGCCCGCAGCATCAGATGCGCATCGACCTCATCCCAGCTGATGCCGCCGGCGGTGGAGATCGCCCGCGCCATTGCGGCTGGTGCCTCGAGCCGCAGCGGCAACGCCTTCACGAGGCCGGCCAGCGCCATCGGGGTCATCCCTGCGAGCTCGGCCCGGGCCGTTTCGTTCAGCAGGCCGATTTCGATCGGCGACAGGCCGGCAGCTTTACGCAGGAACGTCGACAGCGATTGCTTGCCGCGCGGTTTGGCCAACCGGCCGGCAAGGTCGACAAGTGACACATCAGGGCGAAGATCGACGTGCAGTATGGCTTCCCCCCTAGCCGCGATGGCGTCGCGCAATGCCCCCGAGAGCGCATAGACGGCGCCGCCTTCAATGCCGCTGTTGGTGACAAGCGCTTCACCGCGCACGCGCTGCGCGCCGAAAGACAGGGCGATGCGCTTAAGCGGCTGGCCCGCGAAGCGGCTGCGGAAAATGTCCGACCACGAAATGAGAAAGCCGCAGTTGGCGGCAGCGAGGGGAGCGACGCCGACACCCTCTCCGGCCAGCAGCGGCACCCACTCGCCTGTCGACCCAAGGCGCGGCCAGGTCGCGCCACCGAGTGCCAGCACCACGGCGTCGGCTTCGACGGTCGCCAGTCCGTTGGTCGTATCGAAGAGTAGCCCTCGATCGCCGTCCCAGCCCACCCAGCGATGACGGTTGCGGAAGCTGACCCCCGCATCCCCGAGGCGGGTTAGCCAGGCGCGCAGCAACGGCGATGCCTTCATCGCCACCGGAAAGACCCGCCCGCTGCTCCCAACGAATGTCGCCTCGCCGAGGTCCTCGCACCACTTGCGTACGGCGTCCGGCGGCAGCGCTTCGATCGCGGGACGCAAATGCTCCCGGGCGCTCCCGTAACGGGCGATGAACGGCTCCAATGGTTCGCTATGCGTGAGGTTGAGCCCTCCGCGGCCAGCCAGCAGGAACTTGCGCGCTAGAGACGGCATCCGGTCGAAGACCGTGACCGAGGCTCCGGCAGCCGCCAGGACCTCGGCAGCCATCAAGCCTGCAGGGCCCCCACCGATCACGGCCACGCGGCGATTTAAGTCATCCCTCACGGTTTCAAGATCCTGTTCGGTTACTAAGGTCCGGCCCTAACATCCGCATCGCGCGCCTGACAACGGGACGTCCGGCCCAGGTGGAGGTAAAACACGATGAAAGCACAGGCTGCTCTAGGCGCGGGCGGCGTGGTGTTATAATGTTCCATTCAGAGCACCGAGGATTTGCTATTTGTCACTGCGCAATCGCCTCCTCATTTCGGTCTTCGCTACCCTGCTGCTGAGCCTCATCGCCGGCGGGGCGTTCACCTATTGGCACGCCGTCGCGAAGATCGATACGGAGATGCGCGCGGCAATTGCCGTTGGCAGCCGTATTGCCCGAAATGCCGTCGATGACTGGGAGGAGGCGACCGATCCCGCGCGCCGCCTTGCCTTGCTGGTCGCCGATTTCGAGGGCGACAGGCACTTGCGCGCCACGCTTCTCGGACCAGACGGAAAGACGATACGCTCTTCGCAGGTTGCCAGCGCCGAGACTCCAGCCCCGGATTGGTTGGTGGCCTTGCTCGCCGCGCCTCCCCTGAAAGTCGCCGTCGACCTGCCCGAAGTGTTCGACAGCTTCGGCACCGTCGAATTGCAAACGGATCCACGCAACGAGGTCGCCGAGGTGTGGGGCGACGTCTGGTTGACCCTCAGTGTCATAACCATCTTCTGCGCCCTGGTGCTGGCGTTCATCTATTGGACGCTCGCCGCTACGATGCGTCCGCTGCACAGCCTCACGGCAGCTTTCGCTCGCGTCGGTGATGGTGACTATCGCGAGAGGCTCAATGAGCGTGGACCTCTGGAGCTCGTACAGCTGTCGCAGAGCTTCAATCAGATGGTCGAGCGTTTGGCACGCTCGGAGGCGCAGAACAAGCGCCTGCAGCAGCAACTCACCTCTGTGCAGGACGAGGAGCGCGCCGATCTTGCGCGTGATCTCCACGACGAGATCGGCCCCTTGCTATTCGCAGCCGATGTAGACGCTGTTGCCATTGAGCAGCTTGCCAAGGCCGGAGACTACAGCGACATACCGCACCGCGTCGGTATCATCCGCGAAGCAATCGGACGCATGCAGCGCCATGTGCGCGACATCCTCGGGCGGCTGCGCTCCGCCATGCTGCTCGACGTTGGACTGGCTCATGCCATCGACAATCTCGTAGCATTTTGGCGCTCGCACCGGCCAAAACTGGTGTTTCGCGTCGACGTACCGGAGGAGAGCTTCGGCGAACTGATCGACGGCACGATCTACCGCGTCGTGCAGGAGAGTATCAGCAATGCCGTGCGCCATGGCTCGCCAAGCCTTATAGGCATCGAGGTCAAGTCGAACCTCGACGGCTCGATCGACATTCACGTGACGGACGACGGCTGCGGCCTGAAGTCAGTCGGTGTGAGAGGCTTCGGCATCGTCGGGATGCGCGAGCGCGTGAGTTCGCTTGGCGGCGACCTTGACGTTGCCGATCGATCCGACGGACAGGGCGTCGTCGTCTCGGCCCACCTTCCCGCGCGGGGCAAACCTGCCACCACGCCTTCCTATGAAACCCACGAGGCTATGCTGCAATGAAGATCCTGCTGGTGGACGATCATATCGTCGTTCGCGAAGGCGTTCGCCGACTGCTCTCGGGGATGAGTGGCGCCGAACTGCATGAGGCCTCGACCGGCGAGCAGGCGCTCACCATGTTTCGCGAGATCCGGCCGGAGCTTGTGCTTCTCGACCTCAATCTCACCGGCATCGGGGGCTTGGAGCTGTTGCGCCGGCTGTTGAGCGAGGATGAGAAAGTTCGCGTCGTGGTGTTCTCGATGCACGCCGAGCCCATCTATGCGGCACGCGCCTTGCGTCTCGGTGCGCGCGGCTACGTGAGCAAGAGCGCCGGCGCCGACGAGCTTGTAACCGCCGTCAAGAAGGTCGCCGAGGGCGGCCGCTACGTTGAGCGCGAGATCGCCGGCGAACTCGCCTTCACGCAGCTTTCCGCAGAGGATCCTCTGCAGCAGCTCACCATGCGCGAGATCGAGATCCTGCGTCTGCTCGGCGAAGGCAACAGCCTCACCGAGATCGCGCAAACCATCGGCGTCGCCTACAAGACCGTCGCCAATACCTGCTCGATCATCAAGAGCAAGCTCGGCGTGGAGCGAACGGCGGACCTGATCCGCGTCTCCATGGAGATGAAGTAGCCCGATCGCCTGACGAGAGTCTTGCACGCCGCGACAACGCGTCTCCGGTAGCCGGGAAGTTTAGGAAAAATAAGGCGGGAAAATTGCCCTGGCCGGCCTGTGCTGCAGGTCGCTAACGTCCAGCTGCCGCGCACTTACGGAATGGGCGCTGGTGCATTCTGTATCCGCGTCCATTCCGATTTTTCCATCCCGCGCTCAGAACCGCTCACACGTCGAGCGTGTTCGTGTCGGAAGCCAACGATTCTTGATTGACGAGCATCGTTGCGACGCGCGTGAACGGCGTCAACAGCCGCGCCCTGGCATCGGCCGCCAGCCCGACCCGATCGATAGCGATCGACATGCACTTCAGCCAGGCGTCTTTCGCTTCCGCACTTATTTCCACGTGCTCGTGCATCTGGCGGACATTCGAATGTCCGTACTTCTGGGCGTAGAGATTGGGGCCGCCAAGAAATCCCGAAAGGAAATTGAGCTGCTCAATGCGCGAATGGGCAACTCCATGACCGCGCATATGCAAACGATGCAGATCACGTCCGTCCGGTTCGAACTCGACGACGTCGTAGAATGTCTCTACGAGCTGACGCAGACCCTCTTCGCCGCCGACAAGCTCGTAGAGAGACCGCTCCGGTGAATATCGGGTTGGTTCGCTGGCAGAGTCCAGTTGTGCGGTCTGGACCGCTTCAGATCCATCGCCCTGAGCAATGGCTACCATCGGCTGCCTCCGGAATAGTCCGCGTGTTTTTAGCGATATCGCGATCCGCATCCGTGCGGCTTGAGGGCGGTCAAAGTTAAGCCAGTTAGAAGGGCAGGCACCGAGGCGCCCGCCCATCCATAGTTCCCTCGACGACTTACACGTCGAGCGTGTTGTCGCGCTCCCACTGGGTGAAGTGCGAGGCGTACTGGTTCCACTCGCTGGTTTTGAGCTTGATATAGGCGGCAGAAAACTCCTCCCCCATAGCACTCTTCAGCGTCGAATCCTTGTCGAAGTTGCGCAGCGCGTCGAGCAGGTTGAGCGGCAGCTTCGGCGCGTCGGTCACCGTATGTCCCATTTGGTACATGTCGATGTCGAGGCGCTTGCCGGGATGTGCGTTGCGCTCGATGCCATCGAGACCTGCGGCGATGATCACGGCTTGCAGCAGGTACGGATTGGCGGCGCCGTCCGGCAGACGCAACTCGAAGCGGCCCTTGCCCGGCACGCGCACCATGTGGGTGCGGTTGTTGCCCGTCCAGGTCACAGTGTTGGGCGACCAGGTAGCGCCCGAAACCGTGCGCGGCGCATTAATACGCTTGTACGAATTGACCGTCGGGTTCGTGATGGCCGAAAGCGCCTCAGCATGCTGCATGATGCCGCCGAGGAAGTTGTAGCCTTGGGCCGACATTCCCATTTCGTCGGTCTGGTCGTAAAACTTGTTGCTCGTGCCGCTCGTATCCCAAACTGAGATGTGAGCGTGGCAGCCGTTGCCGGTGAGGCCGGGGAACGGTTTGGGCATGAACGTCGCCCGTAGGCCGTGCTTTTCGGCAACCGTCTTCACCATGTACTTGAAGAACGAGTGGCGGTCGGCGGTGATCAGCGCGTCATCGAAGTTCCAGTTCATCTCGAACTGGCCGTTCGCATCTTCGTGGTCGTTCTGGTAGGGACCCCAGCCAAGCTCGAGCATGTAGTCGCAGATTTCCGAGATCACGTCGTAGCGACGCATCAGGGCCTGTTGATCGTAACAGGGCTTGGCGGCCGTATCCTTCTGATCGGAGATCGCAGTGCCATCGGGCAGCGTCAGAAAGTATTCGCACTCCACACCGGTCTTGACGCGAAGCCCCTTGGCAGCGGCCTTGGCGACGATGTTCTTGAGCACGACGCGCGGTGCCTGCGCGACGAGCTTTTCGTCCATGACGCAGTCAGCAGGAACCCAGGCGACCTCTTTCTTCCACGGTAGCTGGATGAAGGCGGTCGGGTCCGGCATGCCAAACATATCCGGATGCGCCGGCGTCATGTCGAGCCATGTCGCGAACCCGGCGAAACCCGCGCCGTCCCTTTGCATCTCGGCAATCGCCGCCGCCGGGACGAGCTTGGCTCGCTGGCCACCGAAAAGGTCGGTGAACGAGATCATGAAGTAGCGAATGCCACGATCTTTCGCGACTTGCGCCAGATCAATCTTTGCCTCGTGTGAGTCGTGAGCCATCGGTGTGTTCCCAACTGTCTCGGTTACATTGTTGTTTGTTGCCGCCGGCTTGCCAAATATTCCGAAGAATCTCACGGTGGCCGTCCGATATCTTAGAAGTTGCCCTGTCCGGGGATCCAGTTCGTACCCGCCAGCGGCACGCGGGCCATGGCGGCGGCTTCGATCGTGAGCGCACACAGATCCTCAGGCGTGAGGTTGTGCACGTGGTTGTGGCCGCAGGCGCGTGCGATGGTCTGTGCTTCCAGCGTCATAACCTTGAGGTAGTTGGCAAGACGGCGTCCGGCGAGCACCGGATCGAGGCGCCGAGACAGATCCGGATCCTGCGTGGTGATACCGGCGGGATCCTTGCCCTCGTGCCAGTCGTCGTAGGCGCCGGCCGTCGTGTGCAGCTTCTGGTACTCTGCTTCGAGCGCCGGATCGTTGTCGCCCAGAGCGATGAGTGCAGCCGTCCCCACCGACACCGCGTCGGCACCAAGCGCCAGCGCCTTTGCAACATCAGCGCCGTTGCGAATGCCGCCCGAAACAATGAGCTGCACCTTGCGATGCATGCCGAGGTCCTGCAGCGCCTGCACGGCCGGACGGATGCACGCGAGTGTCGGCTGGCCAACGTGCTCGATGAACACTTCCTGGGTCGCCGCCGTCCCGCCCTGCATGCCATCGACGACGACGCAGTCGGCACCCGACTTCACGGCCAGGGCGACGTCATAGTAGGGACGCGCGCCACCGACCTTGATATAGATTGGCTTCTCCCAATCGGTAATCTCGCGCAACTCGAGGATCTTGATTTCCAGATCATCGGGCCCCGTCCAATCGGGATGCCGGCACGCCGAACGCTGGTCGATGCCCTTCGGCAGCGTGCGCATCTCGGCGACCCGGTCGGAGATCTTCTGGCCGAGCAGCATGCCGCCGCCGCCGGGCTTCGCGCCTTGGCCCACCACGATCTCGATGGCGTCTGCCTTGCGCAGGTCGTCGGGGTTCATGCCGTAGCGAGAAGGCAGATACTGGTAAACCAGCGTCTGCGACTGCCCGCGCTCTTCCGGCGTCATGCCGCCGTCACCCGTCGTCGTAGAGGTCCCGGCGATGGTGGCGCCGCGCCCGAGCGCTTCCTTGGCGTTGGCAGACAGCGAGCCGAAGCTCATGCCGGCGACCGTAATCGGGATCTTCAGTTCGATCGGCTTCTTCGCAAAGCGGGTGCCGATGACCACGTTCGTCGAGCACTTCTCGCGATAGCCCTCAAGCGGGTATCGCGACATGGAAGCGCCGAGGAACAGCAGGTCGTCGAAGTGTGGGACACGGCGTTTGGCGCCGCCGCCACGAATGTCGTAGATGCCCGTCGACGAGGCACGACGGATCTCGGACAGCGAGTAGTCATCGAACGTGGACGACTTGCGCGGCGTGGTGGGAGGATTGTGATAGCTCATCAGTAGGCGTCCGCGTTGTCGATGTTGAAGTTGTAAAGCTTGCGGGCAGAGCCGTAGCGACGGAAGTCATTGGGCTTGACCCCATTGAGGCCGGCGCGCTTCAGGAGGTCGTCGATGGTCTCCAGATGCTCATCGCGCATCTCTTTCTCGATGCAGTCGGCACCAAGGCTCTTCACGTTGCCGCGCACGAACAGCTTGGCTTCGTAAATGCTGTCGCCCAGTGCATCGCCAGCATCGCCGAACACGACGAGGTTGCCGGTCTGGGCCATGAACGCCGACATATGGCCGATGTTGCCTTTGACGACGATATCGATGCCCTTCATCGAGATGCCGCACCGCGAGGAAGCGTTGCCTTCGACGACAAGAATGCCGCCACGTCCGGTGGCGCCGGCGTATTGGCTGACGTCGCCTTTGACGAGGACCTTGCCCGACATCATGTTCTCGGCAGCACCAGGCCCTGCCGAGCCATGCACCGTGACGTTCGCCTGTTTGTTCATGCCGGCGACGTAGTAGCCGACGCTGCCCTTGATATCGATGTTGAGCGGGGCATCGACGCCGACGGCAATGGCATGCCGCCCTTTCGGATTGACGATTTCCCACGCGGTATCGTTGGTGCCGACGGTCTGCTTGTGCAGCAGCTCGTTCAACTCGCGTAGCGATGTGGATGTTAGATCGACGGTGCGCATATCAGCTCAGCGCTCCCAAAAATAGACGGTTGCGGGTTCGGGCTCCCAGACGCGAGCTCCGTCGATGCCGGGTAGCCCAGTGAGGGCGCGGTATTCCGAGCCGAAGGCGACGTACTGGTCGGTCTCGGCCATCACTGCCGGCTTGCAAGCGATGGGATCGCGCACCACGGCAAAGCCGTTCTTGGTGCCCACGACGAAGGTGAAGAATCCATCGAGGTCATCGAGGCTCTTCTGCAGCGCTTCGCCCAGGTTGAGACCCTGCTTGATGCGCCAGGAGATGTAGGCGGCAGCGACCTCGGTGTCGTTCTCGGTCTCGAACGTCATGCCATCGTGCATCAGCACGCGGCGCACGTTGGGATGGTTAGACAGTGAGCCGTTGTGCACAAGGCACTGGTCCGGTCCAGTCGAGAACGGATGGGCGCCCATCGTCGTCACGGCAGATTCGGTCGCCATGCGCGTGTGGCCGATGGCGTGCGAGCCCTGCATGTTGGCCAGATCGAACTGCGCGGCAACCTGCGTCGGGTAGCCCACTTCCTTAAAGATTTCGATGGCTTCGCCGGAGCTCATGATGCGCAGGCCCTGATGACCGGTGCGCAGCGCCTCGCGGGCCGCTTCAGCCTTGTCGGCCGGGACAGTCAGAACCGCGTGCGTCGACTTGCGCTCCAAGCTGACGTCAGCACCGATGGCCTTGGAGACGGCCGCCGTCAGGCCGGCGAAATCCGCCTCGGCGTTCGGCGACTGCAGGGTGATCTTCGCTTTGCCCTTCTGCGCCGGCCCGTAAACGGCAAAGCCTGCCGAGTCAGGTCCGCGCTCACACATGGTGGAGAGCATGGTTGAGGTGAGCTCGCCCAGGCGAGGCTCAAGTTTTGGGTCTTTGAGGAAGAGGCCGACGATCCCGCACATTATTGTGGTTCCCACTTGCTTGAGTGCCAGAGCACCTTAGCAGGAACTTAATCCGAGTTCAACTGGCATGAATAGAATTTTCCCTAGAGGCAACACCGCCGGCATGGCGCCAAACCTCATAGCGGATGCGCGCAATACGATAGGCATCCGGAATCGACACCGCCCAGACGAACAGTCCTGCGGCGGAGCGGCCGATAAATGACGTGTCTTGTCCAGTCGTGTGCCAGCACAGCAGCGCCAGCAGCAACGAAAAGAAAGCAAAACCCATCCCGCGCATCTGTGCGCCAACGGCCACGTGGCCGGCGCCAGGAGCGAGAATGGCGAGTGCGAGAACGGTGTAAGGGTTGAGGGGCGTCTTTGTTGTCATGCTGCTGCCTGCGTTCGTTGGTGCGCGTTGACGATCGCGCTCATGGAACTGAGTTGGTCGAGGATACGCGTCAGATCTGCCCGCGGAACTTGCGCATTCTCGAACACTGACTGACGAAGCAGCAGGTGATCCCCGCGCTTGCCCTCGCAGGCCTGCCGCACGATGCGCAGACCGCGATCGGTGATGGCGATTTCCTTGACGCGTGCATCCCCGAGGATGTCGGAAACCATTGGCGTCAGCTTGGCGAGCAGCGTCGCGGCACCCGGTTCGCCGCGGATCACAACCTCTTGCGGGAGTCCGAGCGGCGTATCGATGCGGTGATCGAAGTGCGACGTGAGCGAATAGAATTCGGAGCCGTTATGGCGCACGAGGATCGCCATGCCCGGCAAACCCGGGTTGCGCTCCAGCAGCGTCGTCGACAGCCATAGCTGCGGCAGCCGCCGCATGGTCAGTGTATCGAGTAGAAGCTGAGCCTGAACCCAGCGGCCGCGGTGCGGCCCCGAGATCTGCGGGAAGCCATCCGCGCCGCGACTGAGTTCAGCGTGGTCGAAGGCGCCCTTGCAGTCATCGAGAAGGCTGTGGCGGGCTCTGATCGCCGCACGGTGGTCGCGGACCGCCATGTAGGAGACGACTGCAACACCTGCGCCGGCAATGAGAAGCGTGAGGGACATTGATGATCACCTACGCGTGACGGAAGTTGGATGTTTGTCTTAGGGGCGATCCCCGGACTGAGCATCCGGGGATCGCAGGGGCGCCGCGGGAGAGAAGGATGGACCGCGGCGAACCTATGTTGTCGTCAGTGACCGACCGGCCGCGGCCAAGGCATGGTGAACTGTGCGCCGCGCTTGACGAACTTGTAGCGGTGGAAGGCGAACCACGCTGAGGCGATAATGTAGAATACCATCATCGCCACGAGCTGCGTGCCGTAGCCGAGGAACACCGCGAAGTAGGTTGTTGCGCAAAGCAGCAGCAGCACGATAGCCGGAACCGGATGGAACGGGTGAACGTAGCCGCGGTTGATCGTACCCAGCGGCCACATGCGCCGGAACATGATCACGTTGAAGGCCATGAACGTGTACTCGAGCAGTCCGGACAGGATCGAGAACGTGATCACCTGGTCGAGCGGCGCGTAGTAAGCGAACACGACTGCCACCGGAACAAGGAACACGATGGCGCGGAACGGCGTGCGGTATTTAGGATGCACGGCGCCGAACACCTGCGGCAGATACCTGTCGCGACCCATGGAGAACCATGCGCGCGAGGCATCGTTGATGCAGCCGTTGGCCGAAGCGAGCGTCGAGAAGATGGTGCCAACGAACAAGAGCACCATCAATGACGTCGATCCGGTGAGGCGGGCAGCATCGAACAGCGGCGTCACCGCTTGGCCGAGGTATTCCCACGGCATAAGACCGACGCAGACGTACCAGGTCATCGTTGCAGCAATGAGCAGCGTGATGATGCCGGACATCGTACCCAGTGGCAGTGCGCGTGCCGGTGATCGCACTTCCTCGGCGGCCTGCGTCGTTCCCTCGATGCCGAGGTAGTACCACATGCCAAAGTGCATCGCCGCCAGGACGCCCAGCCACCCGTAGGGCAGCCCGTTGAGCAATTCGTGCGGCTTCAGCACCTCATCGGTCCAGGGACGCACAGCCGCGAACAGGACGACGATCGCCGCGAAGGCGATGGCTGTCAGGACGAGATTGAAGGTAAGCGTCGCATAGACACCGCGATAGTTGAGGAAGGCGAGGAAGATGATGGTCAACACGATAAAGGGTTTATCGTGCGTCTCCGCAAACCCCGCCATGCTGCCGACCGTCTGCACGAGATAGCCGAGCGTGATGGCGTTGGCTGCCTCGAGCATCGTGTAGGCAAAGACGAGAAACAGGCCCACGTTGAAGGCCATCAGCGGCCCGACGATGTGCTTGGCCTGCGCGTATTGACCACCAGCGGCCGCCACCGTGGAGGTAACTTCCGAGTCGATCATAGCCACGCAGGTATAGAGCATACCCGCCGTCCAGCAGGCGATGAGTGCGGCGAGCGCACCACCCTTGCCGACGGCGAAGTTCCAACCCATGTACTCGCCAACGAGCACGATGCCGACGCCAAGGGCCCAGACGTGGCCAGGACCGAGGACGCGAAGCAGCGAGACCTTCTCGCCGTGAACTGCTGTGTGCTGGCTCACAGGTGGCCTCCCTGGTGGGGCGGATCGATGACGAGAACGTCCTCGATCTCTCCTTCCTTGGAGGACAGCAACATGTTCTCCGTGTAAGCGCGATTAGTGCGGATCATATCGAAGAGCATCCAAAGACCGAGAACGGCCGAGATGCCCCAGGCTGCATATTCCAGCAGCTGGAAGTTGTTCAGGTTTTCCATTGGAGCACTCCGTTTAGCGGTCGAACCGCTCAGCGATGACGTCCTTGTATTCCTTCGCCGACCAGCGGAAGACGAACACGAAGTAGGCGATCACCACGAGGGCGGTGATGACCAACGCCGGTATCGAGAAGGAATAATCGAAGCGCGTCGCAATCAGCTCGTGGGCGGTCTCTGGCGTGTAGCCCAGCTTCTCCCATTGCGCTTGCATGGTCGCGTTCTGCCCCAGGCCGGCCCAGGTATTAGTCGGCAGGTCGAGGGTCGTCTTGCCGCCGCTTGCAAGGCCGAAGTAGACCGGCACGAACAGACTGGCGAGGACGAGGACGAGCAGGAACAGCGAGTCGATCAGCTGGCCGAACTTTGACTGTTCCGGCGGCTGGTAGCGTTGCTTGGCCATTTTTTCCTCCTCAGACCTTGGTGCCGCGAAGGACATCGAGGTAGTGGAGGTCGAGGCCGTAGATGTGATCCTTGTCTTGCGAATAGTGCTGCAGCATCGCGAAGATCGATGCGGTGTTGAACAGCAGCACGATGCCGCCCGCGATGGCGAGGGCATAGATCACTTCCGGACTACCGGCGTTTGGCAAGACCTTCCAGAACACGAAGGCGTAGGTTGCCCAGAGAACGGCGACGGCCACAACGGCCCATCGGCGGTCTCCCGCGTACATCCGGTGCACGCGCGTATCGACAGTGCTCTTTTGCATTGAGCTCCCCTTGGTTGCTTACTTCCACCCGAGTTCAAGTTGCCTTGTAGGCAACCCTTTTTTATATGAGGAAAATTCTGCGACGGGTTGACGCAAGTTGTCAAGGTGCGAGGAGGCCGTGTTTTCAGGGATATTGAAAGTCAAGATCAAAAAACACGCTGATTGGCGATAATTTGTGCGCTTGCGCGACCGGAAAACATTTTGCGCGTAGGGAAGTCGGCGTTCTGGCCAGGTTAGCGCCACATCGGGTGTTCGCGCCGACACATCGCTGAAAGGATCTCTAGTCCGCTCAGATGGAAGTCGTCCGCCATCCGCCATCACCCCGTTCGACGTTGGCAAAGGCTTGCGCAACTCGAAGCCGCCTGGCGCATCGAGGACGAGGCGTGCACTGTTTCCACTTGCTAGTGGATAGTGCAGCCGCCTTATAATCCTGCGATTGTCTCCTCGACGCAGTCACCGAGTCGGTGGTCGCGTACCTGGATTTGATGTTTTGCAGAAGTTTGAAGCTGGATGAGAACAACAAAAGCTCGCAGCAAATCGCCCGCCAAGGCAGGTGTCGCCGAAAGCAAACTTGATGCGCTCAGCGAAACCGCGCGCGCTCCTGAGAACGCCGAGGTCAGCAAGCCCGTCCCTGGCCGAATCTCCCGCCACATGATGACCCGCAAGCCAGTCGCTACCTCCGACCAGGACCCGCATGCGTTGCACGGCGCGCGGGATAATATGCTTGAAGTCGCGATCGGCCGCGAGGTGCGCGCATTCCGCAGCAAGCTGGGCATAACCGCCTCCGATCTTGCCCGCGCGGCTGATCTTTCCCTCGGCATGCTGTCGAAGATCGAAAATGGCGTCACGTCCGCTTCGCTGACGACCTTGCAGCGTCTCTCGAAGGCTCTCGGCGTGCCGGTGACGTCGCTCTTCCGCCGCTTCGAGGAGCGTCGCGACGCGGTATTCGTTTCTGCCGGCCAGGGATTGCTGATCGAGCGCCGCGGCACGCGCGCCGGCCATCAGTATCAGCTGCTCGGGCACACCGGCGGCCTTTCGGGAAGTGTCGTCGTCGAGCCTTACATGATCACGCTGACCGAGGAATCGGACGTCTTCCCGCTGTTCCAACACGGCGGGCACGAGTTGATCTACATGCTCGAGGGCGACGTCGTTTATCGCCACGCCGACAAGCTCTACCCGATGAAGCCGGGTGACAGTCTCTTCTTCGACGCCGATGCACCGCACGGTCCCGAGGAGCTGGTGAAACTGCCGATCCGCTTCCTGTCGGTGATCAGCTACTCCCGCGAGCTTCCCTAAACCACGTCCTGATCGTCCCCTTGCCAATCCCGATTCGGAGGAATATCCGTTTGCTCTGGGGAAACTTGGCTCCATTTGCCGACAGGCTTCATACGTGCCGCGCGTCGTCATCCTTCAGCATGCCGCCGATTGTCATCCGGGGACCATCGCGGGCCACCTTTCGGCCGATGGAATACCTCCGACGGTCGTAATGTTGGATCGGGGAGATCCTCTGCCCGATCTCGATCGCTTCGACATCCTCATGGCTATGGGCGGTCCCATGAACGTGTGGGACGAAGACAAATTTCCCTGGCTGAAAGCCGAGAAGGCTGCAATCCGCGAATGGGTGGCCGAACGCGACAAACCCTTCCTCGGCATTTGCCTCGGCCATCAGTTGCTTGCCGATGCGCTAGGCGGAGAGGTGGGCCCGGCGAGGGTGCGCGAGATCAACCTGCTCGAAATCGCCCTCAGTGAGGCGGGATCCCAGCACCCCTTGTATGCCGGCTTCGGGAGGACGAAGCGGGGACTCCAGTGGCACGGGGCCGAGGTGAAGGCACTTCCGCGTGGGTGCTCGGTACTCGCCTCGACATGCGACTGTCCAATTGCGGCGTTCGCCTATGGCTCATCAGCCTTCGGGCTCCAGTATCACGTCGAAGCGACCGACCAATCGGTGGTCGACTGGTCGTCGGGAGAAGCTGGGCAGGAAGCCTTGCGCCAGCTTCACCCACCCGATTTTGCCGGCAAGCTGCGGACGCGTGTGATCGAGGGATTTGCCGAGCTGCTTGGCAACTCGCGCCGCCTCTACGACAACTTCATGCGCATCGCCGTCGAGCGGATTGCCTGAGTCTAGCCGGCGCGCCAGCCGTAGAGCCAGTCGTAACGCGCCATCAGGCGATGTGGCGGGATGCTGCGTAGCACCAGATTGCGCCCCGCAGCAGCTGGTCCCTTCAGATGATAGATATCGCCATTACGACGCGATGCCCGCGCGACCTGCAGTACGCGGGGGCGCCGCTGTCGTTGATAGCGAAGCAACGCCTCCGGCACGTTAGGACCCCCATCGGCGAGTGCGTCGGCAGCGACGACCGCATCTTCAAGCGCCATCACGGCGCCCTGTGCGAAGAACGGCAGCACTGGGTGGGCGGCATCGCCCAGAAGTGCAACACGTCCCCGTGTCCAATGCTTGGGTACCGGCAGCGTGTGAAGCGCCCAACGCTTCCACGTCCGAGCCGCCAAGATCAACGCCTGCAGCGGCGCGGCGCACGGGGGCATGTTCCGTTGAATCCAGAACGCCGGCACCGGCGCGCTCCAGTCAGTGCTGTCGTGGCCGTCGTCGAGCACCACGATGATCGCTAGTTCGCTGCCGCCCGAAATCGGGTAATGCACGACGTGCGCATCCGCAAACAGCCAGATGGTCGTCTCATTGCGATGAAAATCGGTTGGCAATTCTCCAAGCGGCACGACACTGCGGGCGGCACTCTTGCCAGAAAACTGAGGCTGAGCAGCATCGATCAGCAGCGAGCGCAGGGGCGACCAGATGCCGTCGGCGGCGATCAGGGCCTGGCCGGTCCAGGCTTCGCCACCCTCAGTGGCAACAGCGACAAGCCCATCGCTGCTCGCCACCTGAGAAGCCTCGAAGCCAAGCGAGACCACGATCAAAGGCTCGGCGCGAGCCGCTTCTATAAGCGCGTTGTGCAGATCCCTGCGATGCGCAACCCAATAGGGCGCCCCGTGCCGCCTGGCGATCCAGTCACCGAGCGGAAGATGCGCGAGTTCGGCCCCCGTGCTGCCGTCGCGGACGCTCAGAGCCTCGGGTACGCCAATATGCGGGCGCAGCGCGTCGGCCACACCGAGGCCTTGCAGAATGCGCGTTCCGTTGGGACCGATCTGGATACCCGCGCCCTCCTCGTGAAAGGCCGGACGCCGCTCGAGCACGTGTGAGGCGACACCGCGGCGCGCCAGCGCCAGTGCTGTTGCAAGACCGCCAATACCGCCGCCGACGATCAGCACCGGTTCGGTGCCGCCACGCGAACGCTGCAGCGCCGCCTCGGCGTTTTCGTTCGCCAGCGGATCGAGCGGGGGCATGCTCATGGGGTTCTGTCGTGTCAGGGGCGCAGCGCGCCCGCGATAGCGAACTAGGCCGCGTCCTCGATAAAGCCGACGAGACAGCCGGGCGGATCGCTCTCATCGGGCGCCAGGCGCGGATCGTAGATGAAGAGCGTCGAGCAGTAGGGGCAGAGGATTTGCCCGTCGTCGCCCATGTCGAGATAGACGTGCGGATGATCGAACGGTGCGCGCGCACCCATGCAATTGAGCTCGCGCACGCCGATGAAAATCTTCTCTGCACCCTGATCGTTGGCGAGGTGCGGGACGGGGCTGGAGGCCATTGAATTGCCCTGCAGTTTCGTGTCGATACGCTGCGACCATAGCCGCGCCGGGTGGCAAATGATAGGGGTTCGAAGCGTCGTGACCGGCGTGCCGCAGGAGGGTTGGGATTGTGCAGACATTCAGCTCTGACGGTGTCGAGATCGCCTTTCTTGACGAGGGGCAGGGAGAACCTGTCCTGCTCATCCACGGCTTTGCGTCCAACGCGGCGGTGAACTGGATCGATACCAGCTGGGTCAAGACGCTGACCGAGGCCGGATACCGCGTCATCGCGTACGACAACCGCGGTCATGGCCAGAGCGCGAAGCTCTACGATCGCAGCTTGTATGGTGCGCCCATCATGGCGGAAGACGCGCGCCGTCTGCTTGACCATCTCGATATCGCAAGCGCGAATGTGATCGGCTATTCAATGGGCGCGCGCATCGCAGCTTTCTTGGCCATAGCGCACCCCGAGCGCATCAAAAGCCTCACCTTCGGCGGTCTGGGCATCAACATGGTCCGCGGGATGGCCGGTACGGGGCCGATTGCGCACGCGCTTGAAGCAGCAAGCATCGAAGAAGTGTCCAATCCGACGGCGCGCACGTTCCGTGCCTTTGCAGAGCAGACAAAGAGCGATCTCAAGGCGCTGGCCGCCTGCATCCGCTCATCGCGCGAGCCGATCACCTCCGCGGCGCTGGGCGCCTTGAGGTGTCCCGTGCTCGTCGTCGTCGGAGAACGCGACGTGATCGGCGGCTCACCTGCAGACTTGGCAGCGCTGATCCCGGGGGCACGTGGCGTCGAGCTTGCCGGACGCGATCACATGAAGTCGGTCGGGGACAAGGGATTTAAGGACGCCGTCGTCGACTTTCTCGCGGTCCAGCGATAGGCACGCGCGCCGGCCCGCTCCGGAGCATACGAGGCCCCGGCCACCGGCCGCCGGAATCTCGAAAGACAAACGCGGGGTTGCCAAGAGATCGGTGGTCGATAAATGCCGGGGCCAAGACGCTGTACACACTCGAGAATGCAGCACATACGCAGAACGAACTGGCCGCTGCTCGAGGGCCTGGAAGTACCAGACACCCAAACCTAACAAGTTAACCGTGACAGGTCTGTATGCCCTGTGCGGACTGCGACATACCGGCTGTGGATAACCATGGGGCGCTGATTGTCCGAGCGCGCCTTCTCTGATGTGCCGCAATCGAGTCGCAAATGCGCCGGACTGCGATGGTCTCTATCGCCCCAGGGAAGATGGCAGATTCATTATCCGTTAGGGTTACCGCTGTTAGCGTCAGACCATGCCATCAGTCCGTTTCCGCGTCGTTTTTGGCATTCTTTGCGCACTGCTGCTCAATGGCTGCGGTGGCACTGGGCAATCGTTCATCGCCAAGGATGAGCCGTGGCGATCCACCGAGGAGCGGGCCTGCCTCGCCTCGGGGGACGTCTACGAAAGCCCCTTCGTCAAAACCAAGCTGTCGCTCGGTGGCCCTGCCGCTTGCGGCGCAGAACGCCCCTTCGAGATGACAGCGGCTGGCGGCGGTCGCGTCACTCTCAGCCCGGCGGCGCTGCTCCGTTGCCCGATGATTCCGCAGGTGAACCGCTGGGTCACCAACACTATCGAGCCGGCCGCGCAGCGAATCTACGGCGTACCGCTCAGCGAGCTCAAAATCGCCGGCTCCTATTCCTGCCGACCGATCAATCATGTCAGCGGCTCAACGCTCTCCGAGCACGGACACGCCAACGCACTCGATGTATCTGGCTTCGTGCTGGCCGACGGACGCCGCATTTCCGTCAAAGGCGGTTGGCGCGGAGACTACCAGGCGCAGGCTTTCCTCCGAGCTGTGCATGACGGAGCCTGCCAGGAGTTCACGACAGTGCTCGGCCCCAACTACAATTCATTGCACCGCGATCACTTCCACGTTGATCTCGCCCGCCGCGGATCTGACGGTCTGCGCACCGTCTGCAAATAAAGTCTGGTTGCTCGGGGCCGCGATCGCTAGCGGGTGCGACCAGCGCGGGCGAGCGCACGTGCCTCACCTGGTCTGTCATTCGATGCCGACCGGGCCCGCTTGGCGGCAAAGTACTTCTGCGCCAGCGTCATGTCGGTTGCCGCCATGTTGGCGACTGAGGTCGCGCGCAACTCGCGCATGCCTTCGACGTCGATATCGCCCAGCTTGATGTGTCGCGCATATTGCATGGCCACAAGGCCGCGCCCGTCGGCAGCTTGCGCGTACTTGAAGACGTTGAACTCCATAACGTCGCTGCCCGGCGCCCACGTTAGGAAATCGATGATCGCCTCGCCCGTCTTGTCGTTGACGACAATCGCGAAGTTAGCGTCTTTGTTGTTTTCCTTGACCGCCTTGCCGACGGCTTCGACGGCAGCGACCGGATCGTCGCCCATCTCGGGGTAAGAGTAGAACGAGAACAGCTTCGACCAATCCTGAACGGTTTCGCCGGGAAGTGTGAACTCGGCAATGCCATCGCCCGGCTGGCCATCAGGCAGCGTCGCCTGATCTTCGTAGTTCAGCGAATAATCCTGGCCATCGAACGAGATCGGTGGGGCGTCTGCTGCGGCCGCGGCAGCGAGCGAAGTCCATGCAACAAGAATGGCAATCGGCAAAACGCGCATGTGGCGCTCCATCAATAGCGCGTTGACACGAAAGTGCGGATGATGAGCTGCCGTTCAGTCACGACGTGGTCGAATGGCTCGGCATCGTTGCGAATCTTGTAAAGAGTGACGCCGTCATTGAGTCGCAACAGCTGCTCGATACGGTACGAGGCTTCTGGAAGCATGTTCCCCGCCTCTAGGCCGCTGACCTGAACGAACGATCCGATTTCGAGTTCTCGCCGCGACATGCCCGCACCTCATCCGCCAGCGGGGCGCTCATCCCCGATCAAGGGAGATTAGCGGGGTCAGCATCAAGCCCCGGTTTGCAGTGCGCTAACAAGTCGATGGAGATTGTTAGTTGGCAGGTAAGGGGGCATTTGGCAGTGAGGCGCGAAGTAACTATTTTCACCGTTCCGATGAACTAACGAGCTAAGGCTATCGTTATCGCGGACAGACGGCATCCAAACTGCTGCTCCTTGCGGCGCTGGAAAACTGAGAGGCCATCCCAGTGCTTTCAACGATTCCGGCCAAATCGGCTGTATCTCCCCACCCGCAGACCCATCCCCCGGACCTCAGCGACCGCCTTCAGACCAGTCGCAAATTGTCCCTCAGCCTCGTCGAGCCACTGTCCGACGAGGATCAAGTCGTACAGCCGATGGACGATGCCAGCCCGACGAAGTGGCATCTGGCGCACACGACGTGGTTCTACGAGTCATTCATTCTCAAGCCGGCACTACCCGACTACCAGGAGTTTTCCACCGACTTCGAGTACTGCTTCAACTCCTATTACGAGAGCAAAGGCGAGCGGCAGCCTCGTGGCCTGCGCGGGCTGTTGACGAGACCGTCAGCCGCTCTGGTGCAAGACTATCGCGCTCATGTCGATGCCGCTCTCGAACGGCTTTTCGCCGAGGGTCTTGTGACCGGCGAGCCCGGTTCGATTGCCGCTCTGATCGAACTCGGCATCAACCACGAGCAGCAGCACCAGGAACTGTTGCTCACCGATATACTCAGCCTCTTTGCGGTACAGCCCCTGAGGCCAGCGTACCGGCAGCCCCGGCCTAAACCGGAGTTGTGGCAAGGCGCACCCGATCTGGCCTTCGTCGAGTTCTCCGGCGGCGTTCTTGCCATTGGTCATGACGGCAACGGATTCTCCTACGACAACGAAGGACCGCGTCACGACGCGCTTCTCTATCCCTATCGACTTGCCAACCGCTGTGTGACCAACGGCGAGTGGCTCGATTTCATTCAGGCCGGCGGCTATCGCGAGCCGCTGCTCTGGCTTGCTGATGGCTGGGCCGCCGTAAAGAGGGACGAGTGGGACGCGCCGCTTTATTGGGAGGAGCGCGAAGGTGTCTGGCACCAGATGACGTTGGAGGGGCTCGTACCTGTCGACCTCGCAGCCCCGGTAACGCATGTCAGCTACTACGAAGCCAACGCGTTCGCCAATTGGGCCGGCAAGCGTCTGCCGACCGAATTCGAGTGGGAAGCGGCAGCCGCCGACTATCCGCTCGTTGGCAATGATCTCGGCACCGGAGCCTTGCGCCCGCGTCCTGCAACGGCAGCCGATGGGCCGCGACGTCTTTCGCAGCTGTTCGGCGACGTATGGGAATGGACTTCCAGCGCCTATCTGCCCTATCCCGGGTACCGTCCTGCGCCCGGCGCCGTGGGTGAATACAACGGCAAGTTCATGGTCGGGCAGAACGTTCTGCGCGGCGGATCGTGCGCGACAGCGCCTGGCCACATCCGCAGCACTTACCGCAACTTCTTTTACCCGCATCAGCGATGGCAGTTCGCCGGCGTGCGGCTCGCTGAGGACGCAGCATGACCGGCGCCGACGAGGGCCGCCTCGCCAAGGCGGACACTACCGATTGCGAATGCGGTGCAGAAACGCACAACCGGGATGCACAAGGCGCCTCCAGTGAGTTTGCCGACGCGCTCGTTGCGGGGCTGTCAGCGCGCAACAAATCCGTCCCGTGCCGCTTCTTCTACGATGCGGAGGGCAGCCGCCTGTTTGAACTCATCACCGAGTTGCCTGAATACTACCCAACGCGCACTGAGACCGGCATTCTGCACGCCCATGCCGCCGATATGGCGAACTTGGCGCGACCAGGAGCGGTGCTCATCGAGTTCGGCTCAGGGTCGAGCATCAAGACCGAGCTGCTGCTCGAGGCAATGCCTCATCTCTATGCTTACGTGCCCATCGACATCAGCGCCGCCGCGCTTGATGAGGCGCATGAACGCATCGCCCTCCGTTTCCCAAGCCTGCACATCATGCCCGTCCTAGGCGACTTTTCTCACCCCCTGGAACTGCCCTCCGAAATTGCCGGCAGGCCGCGCCTCGGCTTCTTTCCGGGATCCACGATCGGCAACCTGACCGAGAACGAAGCTGCCGCGTTGCTCTCGGGCATGCGTGCCATCCTCGGCGCCGACGCGGAGCTGATCATCGGCGCTGACCTCAAGAAGGATGTGCGCCGGCTCATCGCCGCTTACGACGATGCCCAGGGTATTACCGCTGCCTTCAATCTCAATCTCCTGCATCGCGCCAACCGTGAGCTTGGCGCCGATTTCGATCCAGATGCTTTCGAGCATCTCGCGACCTACGACGTACGCCACGGACGCGTGGATATGCATCTCGTCAGCCGCCGAGCGCAGGCGGTTACGCTTCTAGGCCGGCGATTCCGCTTTGCTGCCGGCGAGCGCATCCATACCGAGCACTCCCACAAGTACGACATCGACGGCTTCCGTGCCCTGGCACGGCGTAGCGGATGGCTGCCTCGCGAAGTCTGGACAGACGCTGAAGCGCTGTTCAGCGTGCACGTTCTCACCGCCGGATAGCCGTCGCCGGACAATTTGCGCTACAAGCACGCCATGACATGGCACAAGGACGGTCCCGGCGCGCGACGCGGTTACCATCACGGAAACCTGCGCGAAGCGCTCATCGCGGCGGCGCTAGACCTCATCTCCAAGAAGGGGCCGGCTGGCTTCACTTTCGCGGATGCCGCGCGGGCAGCAGGCGTAAGCCCAGCTGCGCCATACCGGCATTTCCGCGATCGCGATGCCTTGATGGCAGACATTGCCCGGCGTGGATTTGACTCCTTCGCGGAGGCGTTATCGCGCGCTTGGGAAGACGGCCGCCCGACACCTCGGGCCGCCTTCGAGCGCGTCGGACGCGCCTACCTCGAGTTCGCCGCGCAGGAGCCGGCGCAGTTCTCGGCCATGTTCGAATCCGGCGTGCCTCTTGGCGATTACCCGGAAGTGCGCGAGGCCGGCGATCGTGCATTCGCCGTGCTGAGGCAGGCGTGTGAGGCATTGGCTGCAACGATGCCGAAAGAGAAGCGTCCACCTTCACTGATGATGGCACTGCACATCTGGTCGCTGAGTCACGGCATTGCATCTCTGTTTGGCAGAGGTGATGCAGCGCGTCGTCCGATTCCGATGTCGCCGGAAGATTTGCTCGAGGCTGCAATGCTCATTTATCTCGACGGACTCGGTGTGCCGAGCGACAACTAGCGTTGCAATGCTGAGCATCGTCATGCACAAGCGTGCAGTCTGAGCAAAAGCGATGTATAGCAGTTGCTCGCGTATTCATTGAGATAGGTTGAGACCATGGCAGCGAACGAGAAGACATCCGCGGCAGTTGCAAAGATCGCTTCGAAGGGACTGAAGGATCCGAAGTCGCTCACGAACGCAGAGATCAAGAAGCTTGCAGCTTCTGCACTGACGCAGGCGGCGGATGTGCCCGCCAAGAAAACCAAGGCAACGAAGATCAAGAAGGTGAAGCGCAAGGTCGCTGCCAAAAAGGTGACGCGCAAGCCGGCGAAGAAGAAGCGCTGATAGATCGAAGGGCGGCACGCACAACGTGCCGCTCTTTATCTCGTCGCTTGACCGGCCCACATTGGAAGCGGCACCGGGCCAGGTCACGAGCTTTCGCGCGTCAAAGACAAATGCGACTGAGAGTGAGTATGGCCGTCGCAACCGACGGCTTTTCTCGCCTTAGCGTTCGCCGGCCGCACTCCCTCCCGATCTGATCGGCCGTGCTTGCCGCGTCTTCCGCAGCAAACGCGCGCGGTACGTCGCGCAATCTCATGTGCGTTCAATTGCGACCCCAACGCAGGCCAGCGAGCGGGCAAACCGGAGCGCCGCTACGCGGCCGCATTTGCTCCAGGTGCGGTCGCCCAAGCCTGATCCTGGCGTAGAGCCATTCCCCACCCCATTTCTACGTTGAGCCAATCCCCGGCAGCCCGGCACGCTCCACTCGCGGGAAGCGGTCCGATTTTTCGGTGTGCGGGCCTTGACGACCCTCGAGGCAGCTGCCACCTATGTTAATGTGATAAACATTCACATGGAGTGACCTTCGATGACTGGAGTTGTGGCGACGCT
>JBAZYB010000018.1:0-31374 GCA_041659545.1 Hyphomicrobium sp. | reverse complement strand
CTGGGTAACGCCGCCGTCCTACACCGGCAAACCGCCGGTCATGCTTGCCGACGGCGCCCGCGGCCCTGCCGCCACCGACACCCAGCCGAAGCTCTTCGACGTGCCCGACCGCAGCGTGCTGATCGTGCGCACGAGCGGCAAGGGCCTCGGCGCTCCGACCCTCGATGTGTTTGCCGAAGGCTCGACCGAACGCCAGCACGTCGAGGCAAAAGAGCCCGAGGCCGGCAAGTCGACTGCCAACCACGCCGACATTGCCGAGATCCGCTACGAGCTGCGTTCCTCGGCCGAGATCCGCGTCCTTGCCGGAGGCGCCGAACTGGCGCGCTGGTCGTTCTACGTGCGCCCTGACAAGCCGCCGGTCATCGCTATGACCAAGCAGCCCGAGCGCACGCGTCGCGGCTCGATGAAGCTCACGTATAAGGTGGAGGACGACTACGGCGTCGTCTCGGCCGGCGTCGACGTGAAGCGCGATCGCAGCGCCGACAAGCCTGTCGATCCAAACAAGGCCTGGACCATCCCCGACGCGCTGAAGGGCCCGCGGCCGCCGGAAGAGGCGCCGCCCGAAATTACCTTGCGCATGCCCCGCCCCTCTCAGAAAGAGGCGCAGACCTATATCGATTTCGGCCCGCACCCGTACGCGGGGCGCGAAGTCATCATGACTCTCGAAGCAAAGGATATCGCCGGCAACATCGGTCACTCCAAACCGATCAAGCTCGTCCTGCCGCAGCGTATCTTCCAGAAGCCGCTCGCCCGCGCAGTCATCGAGCAGCGCGCAAAGCTGATGGACGATCCGCGTTATGCCCCGCTCGTCAAGCGCGCCTTCGAAGCGCTGACGATCGAGCCGGAAGGCTTCATCGATTCCACCTCGGTCTATCTCGGCCTGCGCGCCGCCATTCGTTCACTTGACCGGGACATCGACGGCCAGAGCATGAAGGGCGTCACGGACGACCTCTGGCAGCTGGCATTGCGTATCGAGGACGGCGATCTGTCCGACGCCGAGAAGGCGCTGAAGGACGCCCAGGACAAACTCGCCGAGGCGCTGGAGAACAATGCGCCCGACAGCGAGGTCGACCAGCTGATGCAGGAGCTGCGCGAGGCGCTCTCCAAGTACGTCGAGCAGCTCAGCAAGAACGCTCAGAATCAGGCGCCGCCTGATGGGTTGGACCAGCAGAACCAGCAGATGAGCCAAAAAGACCTCGATCAGATGATGAAGAACCTCGAGGACATGACGAAGGCGGGTTCGCGCGATCAGGCGCAACAAATGCTGGCCCAGCTGCGCGATCTCCTCGAGCGCCTGCAATCGGGTCAGATGTCCAAGCAGCAGGCCGAGCGCGGCCAGATGATGCAGAAGAAGCTCGACGAACTCGGCGGTCTCGTCGGTCGACAGCAGCGTCTGATGGACGACACCTACAAGCAGAACCGCAAGCCTGCGACGCCGGGCGGCACCATGCCAGGCGAAAACGGGCAGCAGCAGAGCCAAGGCCGCCAGGGCCAAGGCATGCCGAGCCAGCAAGGACAGAACGGCCAGGGCGGCCAAGGTCAACGGGGCCAAAAGGGTCAACAGGGCAAGGGCAGTCTGAGCGAGCAGCAGCAGGCGCTCAAAGAGGAGCTTGAGAAGCTGCGCCGCGAGTTGGACGAGCTTGGCGCCGGCCGCGACGAGTTCAATAAAGCGCGCGACGCCATGGACAGCGCGCAGAAATCGCTCGAGCAAGGCGACACCAGTACTGCGCTGTCCGACCAGTCGGAGGCGCTCGAGAAAATGCGCGAGGGTGCGCAGAAGATGGCCGAGGGCATGGCCAAGGGTGGCTCATCGCAATACGGCGAGAATGGCGAGCAGCCGCGTGATCCGCTCGGCCGTCCGCAGCGCTTCCAGGGACCCGACGCCGGCAACTCCGTCAAGGTACCCGACGAGATCGACATGCAGCGGGCACGCGCGATCCTCGAGGAGCTTCGCCGCCGCCTCGCCCAACCGGCGCGACCGACACAGGAACTCGACTATTACGAGCGCCTTCTGCGCCGCTTCTGAAGCCGGTCGGGTTAACCATCCACGTGGTTAAAATCGCTTTACCCTGATTTCGCCATCGCGATTTCGGATGTGTAGTCGCGATGTCCAAAGCTCTCAGCCTCGTCATTCTCGCAACTTTTCTGGTCCTGCCCTGGCAAAGCGCCTCTGCGGCCGATCCGTGCGCCAAGGGCGACCTGCGCCCGGCGACATTCAGCGGCGATAAGCTCGTTCTGCGCTGGGTCGGCATCGTCAACGCCAAGATGGCGGGGAAGATCGACGCTGCATTCGAGGCGCAGAAGCGCCGCGCCAGGACGGTCGAGCTGTCATTGCAGTCGTGTGGCGGCCGCATCGATTACATGGCCCAGACCATCGCCGTCCTTCAGCACATCAAGACAACGCACAAGCTGACGACTGTGGTTGAGCCCGGCTCCACCTGCGCCTCGGCCTGTATTCCCATATTCCTTGCCAGCGACCGCCGCCGCGCCGCCCTGAGCAGCCTGTGGTTCTTCCACCGCACCTGGCGGCACCAGCTCGCCGGAGGCGTCGACGAGATTCAGACCGCAGCACCGGGCAAGCGCTCCGTCGAACGGTTCCTGAAGCGCTACTTCGCGCCGGCTGGGGTATCGGCCGAATGGCTGGTGCAGTTGAAAGACGTCATCGAGAAGAACGACGGCTATTGGCAGACCGGCCGCGAGCTGTGGTCGTCGGGAAGCGGCGTCATCACGGAAACGATTGGTGATATCCAGCCGCAGGACGGCCGCCCGATCTATCTCGCACCGGCCCCAGGCTGCACCTCGCTCTGTCGGGGCTAGCCGCCCGGCCGGCCCCTCGGGGAGCCGTCGGCGCAAAACTTAGCGTCCCGGCGCGATGCGCACGGCAAGTCCGCCGACCACCTGGTGACTGACGATCTCGGTCGAGATATGCCCGCCCGGAGGCTGCTCGCCAGCGAGCCAGCGCTGCGCCTGTCGCCAGAGATCCAGCGGCAGCCAACTACCTTCCGTCTCGCTCAGTGGGGCGCCATAGTGCCCATAGGTGAACTTGTACTCGACGAATAGCGACAGCGTGGCGAGCCGGATCTCGATGCCGGCCAGGGCCTGTCCCGCTGGTCCCGCATAATTGTATTCGTAGGTGCGCGGCCGGCTGCCGTTGGTGTAGCCGATCTCCGTATGCGGAAGCAGCACGCCGCCGCCAGCGCCAACGTAAGGACTGATGCGCGCCCCAATGCTCGGCAGACGTAAAAATGCGTTGAGCAGGAGCATGTTGTGCCCATGCGAGAACTCTAACTTGTTCAGGATGTCGTGAATGCGCGCCCGCGGCGGAAGTGGCTGCCCGTCGAGAGTGCCGGAGAAGTTGGCTTCCTCATCGAGGGTGGCAATCGCCTTCGAGTGTATGAAGTCTACGCCGGTGCCGACCTTGCCGCTGCTCAGCCAATGCGCAACGCGGGCGCCGTAGTAGATGGGGCTCTTGAACGGGTCGGTGTACCAGTGGACGGGATCGATGGTGAAGTCGGTCGCGTTTGTGGCGCCGGGGTTGGAGATGCGCGCGGGGCTCGGATAAGTGTACGGCACACCGGTGAAGGCACCGATCACGCTTTCACGCCCGAGGGCGACGGAACCGCCATCACCGCTGCCGCTGCGCTGCGCTGCAGCCGGTTCGTCGTCGACGCGCGCCTGCTCGAGGACGCCCGATGCGGTGGATATCGTAATCAAAACCGCGGCAGCAAGGGTTGCCACCCAATCCAGGCGGCGCTTGCCGGCCGAGGGCGTGGCGACATCGCCGGCCCAGCCGAGTGTGAGTAGTTCCGCCATCGGCACGTCCCCCGTGATTGTTTCGTTATTTGGCCGCGTGTCGTGGGTGCCCGAAGCGCAAAGTATGCGAGCCGCCATCAGCCGCCAATTCAACCATTGGTGCTGAAGGTGTGCCCCGTTGCCGCGCCTTGGGTGACACGTGTCACGATGGGGTGCGCGGAGCCGAGAGGCGCTCCAACATACGGTAAACGGCGGTGATCTGCGGCGCTTTTCGCGTCAGGTAGTCTCCGCCCGTATAGCCCCACCAGTCCCAGCAGCCCTGCGGATTGAGCGGCGTCGATGCCGTCTGCGGAAACAGCACGATGATGTCGTTCGTGTCGGCCCAGCGTGCGTAGCCGGAATCGCGCGCGAAGGCATCGCCGACGAATGTGCGGTTCTGCCCGCACCCATGATAGGCGATATGCACTTTGCAACCGCCGTTCTCCTGGCACGACACGGGAACGTAGACGAGGCCCTGGTGGCTCATGCCGTGGTTGGAGAGGTCCTCTGTGAAGGCATCCTGATCGAAGACCATAAGCTGCCCGGTCGGCGCACCCGCGGGCGGATTAAGCTCGCCGTACATCTGCTTCAGCAAAGCGCCGGCCTGGTCGTAGTCGCAGTCGACGATATACGGCTGCCCGGAATGATCGCACGCCGGCCCCCGATCATCGGTGACGAAGGCGTGCGAGGCTGGGATATTGGAAACGAAAGCGATGTTTTCCGGGGGCACGCCGAGATCGACGTAAAACTCCCGCGCGGCCTCGACGATGGCCGGCACGACCGTCGTGTCGTTCGTGCCCGTAAAAAGGTAGATCCGGTCCGGCCTCACGGCCGTGATGGGATCGATGCGATCACGTTCGGCAAGACGTTCGGCGCGCTTGGCGAGGAGCGGCGGATTGGGCACGCCGAACGGTTGCAGCGCATTCAGCATGCAGCCATTGATCGCCTTGGTGAGATTGAGCAGTGCAGTGCCGGGGCCTGGGATGACATCGGCATAAAGGCTTTCTGAGCAGCCGTAGGGACCTCCGGCGATGATCGCCGCGCCGACCACGTCTTTGGCGTGCGCCATCTCGAACTGGCCCGCCATGTAGGCGCCGGACGATATGCCGGAGACGGACGTCTGGGCGCGATTGGCATCCAGCGCCGGCAAGCCCGCCGACGTCTGCTCGCTGCAGCCCCCGGCTATAACCGCAAGCGCCAATAGAACTGCCGGGATGAGGCGTCTCGTCATTATTTCTCGCCGCTGCGTGACCATCTGGCGAAGTCTACTGCTTCCCGGCTTGCGCCGCCATTGCTGCGAACCCGGCTGGCGGCTTGAGGCGTACCTTGACCCTGTCGACGCGACCCTTGGCATCGACAACGGAGAAATTCACAAAGCCGCTGCCGTCTGGCTGCCACACAACCTGCCGCGTGCGCGGGTCGGAAGAAATCGGCGCGCCGTTGACGAGCCAGGTGAGCGGCAGCACGCCCCCGGTGGCCTTCAGCAGCAGCGGGTCGTCACCCTCGGTCTCCACCTCCGACCGATCGGGCGGAAACGAGATCAGCACGCGAGGCTCGAGGAATGGGCCCTCAGTGGTCTCGACGCCGCCCTCGCGAAACCGCTTGAGAGGCGGCGGCAGATCGGGGCCCGTGACGTTCAACGCCCCCGCGGGCGCAACCTTTAGCGCCACGCGGCGCTCGCCGAGGCGGGTGAAGGCGTCGAACAGGATCGGAGCGGCCGCCACACGGCCAGAGAGTCCGGGCGTTGCGGCGCCGTCGGGTCGGCCGACCCACACTGCGACGACATACTTGCCGTCGTAGCCGACCGCCCACGCATCGCGATAGCCGTACGAAGTACCCGTTTTATAGGCCAGCCGCCCGGCCTTTGCGTTGAGCGGCGGCGGAGCGTCCTTGAGGATGTCGGTGACGTACCAAGCTGCCAGTGGCGAAAGCAGGCGCTTGCGCTCCGCCTGTTTCCCGTGAAGCAATGCCGTGGCCGAAGCCTTCAGTTCGGAGCGTCTGTGGATCAGCGGGGTGACGTCGCCGCCGCGCGCGAGCGCCGTATAGAGGCTGGCGATATCGTGCAGCGTCAGGCCCACACCGCCGAGTGCCATGGCGAGTGTCGCCGGGCCGCGGTCGGGGAAAGCAGCTTCGACGCCGACCTTTCTGAAGCGACCGGCGAGCTTGCCCGGACCCACCGCCGCTAGAACCTTCACCGCCGGAATGTTCAACGATTGCGCCAGCGCGTCGTGGATGGTGACGGTGCCGTGAAAATCGTCATCGAAGTTCTTCGGCGCGTAGCTGCCAAAGCGCACTGGCCGGTCTTCGATGAGGGTCTGCGGGTGTGCGAGGCCAGCCTCGAAGGCCAATCCATAGATGAACGGCTTCAAGGTCGAGCCCGGAGACCGCGTCGCGCTCACCATATCGATGGCACCGAAGCGGGCATCGTCGAGATAGCCCGCCGAGCCGACGTGGGCGATGACCTCGCCCGTGGTGTGATCGACGACCAGCACCGCGGCCGACAGCTTCTGGCCCAGGAGTTTTGTCTGCTCCTGCGCCAGAGTCTCTAAGGTGCGCTGAACGCCCCGGTCGATTGTCAGGCGATGCACCGTCTCGTTCGGCTGCGCGATCACCTCTGCTTCGGCCAAATGAGGCGCGAGCTTCGGGAACGCACGCCGGCGCGTCGGCACCTGCTCCAGCGACGCGCGGCTCGCCTCCGCGCTACTGATCACGCCTTCCTCGACGGCGCGCTGCAGAACGCGGTCACGGGCAATGCGCGCAGCGCCGGGGTTGCGGTCAGGCCGTCGCCATTCGGGCGATTGCGGCAGCGCCACCAACAGGGCCGCTTCACCGATGGAAAGCCGGCGGGGCTCTTTGCCGAAATAGGCGAGCGAGGCCGCGCGCACACCTTCAATGTTGCCGCCGAACGGGGCGAGCCTCAGATAGAGTTCCAGGATCTGTCGCTTAGACAGCGAGTGCTCAAGACGCAGCGCGCCGACGATCTGCCGCGCCTTGGCGCTGCTCGAACGCTCATAGCGACCTTCGATCAGTCGCGCGACCTGCATCGTCAGCGTCGACGCACCCGAAACGATGCGGCGGTTGACCACGAGCTGTATTGCAGCGCGCGCCAATGAGCGGACATCGACGCCGCCGTGCTCGTAAAAGCGCCTGTCCTCGAACGCCATAAGCATGGCGAGATAACGCTGATCCACGTTGTCGACTTCGGCGGGCAGACGCCACCGGCCATCCGCCGTCGTGAACGCGCGCAACAGCCGGTCGTTGCGGTCCAGAACCACCGTCGAAATATTGCCGGCGGCCGCGAGATCGGGAGGCCCAAGGCGCTCGATGGCGACGTAACCCGCGGTCGTCCCTAGCATGGCGATGCCGGCCAACAGGCCGGCACCCAATATCGCATAGCGCGCAAGCTTCTTGCGGGGAGGCGCGCCCCCGGCCTGCGGGGAGCTTTTACGCTCCCCGCCGCCGGCGGACCTCCACAGTAACCTGGACATCAGTCGTCTCGCTGCGTGCATCTCAGAACGTCCCACCATCACTTGCTCGGGATGACCGAGAGCGTGCCCGCCGCCGTACGCGCGTAGCGCTCGGGCCGGTACATGTCCTCAATGGTCGCCGCTGGATGTATGAACGTGCCCGGGGTCACGGCACGCACGAGGTAAGCGACCGTCGCAGAAGCAACCGGACCCTTGGTGTTGGCCTGCCCATCCGGCGTCGACTGAGACACTTCGCTCGCTGCAGCAGTGGTGAAGCCGGAGAAGTTGAAGGCGGCGACAAAGCGGTCGTCGCGGAACTCCGAGTGCTCCGGCTGAATGGTCGTCTTCAACCATTCCAGCGCCTTGATATCTCCGCTGTCGACGAGCCGCGGATTATCGATCTCGAAGCCGGCGGGTAGCCGGTCGACGAGCAGCACGCGGCCGCCCGGCTGCGTCGCTTCGACCTTGACGACCGCAACGAGGCGCTCGTTTTGCTTGATGTCCGATGCACCTCCCGAAGCGCTCTTGAGGTCCACGGGCCTGCCGTCGAGCGTGTAATAGCTACGCTCGATGTTGAAGCCCTTGGAAACCGGCGGCTCCGCGGTCAACGCCGAGCCGATGACGCTGACCACGGCATCGACCGATGCTTCGCCGTCATTGGTGACCGTGAGCGGCGACTTCAGCAACGCCTCCGCCGACATCGCCCGATTGACGGCACCAACCACCGGCGCACCGTTGACGATCAGCTTCAGGTCGGTGCCTTCCTCAGCCAGCGCGTTGGCAGCCAACAGCATCCACGCCTGTTCCTGCGTCGATGTATAGCTGCGGCCCGTGTAGGCTTTGGCGATGACATTGACGAGCTTGGGCGCCTCCACATTGGAGACACGCGTCTCCGCCGCCAGGGTCACCAGCGCCGCACTGTCACGCAGGTCCGAACCGTAGTCGGCGCGATAGCCGCCAAGACCGGCTGCTTCGGGTAGGCTGAGCGCGTCCAGCGCCGAAGCGAATGCTGCCTCGGCCCTCACCTTGTCGCCCATCATCGCCAGCGCCGCGCCGAGTTGTGCCTTGGCGAGCGGCGTGGAGAAGCGGTCGATGCGCGTGTCGGCGTAGTAACGCAGATCGCCGATTGGAGCGCGGCCGTTGCGTGCAAGGACGTAGAGCGCATAGGCACGATCCTCGCCGCCCGATTGGAAGTCTTCCGCATAGGCGATGAAGTTCTGCAGCCTATCGAGCGCCTGGTTGAAGCCCTGCGGGTTGACCGCAAAGCCCTGCTCCTTGGCGCGCGTTAGGAAGTCGGTGACGTAGCCCGTCAGCCAAAGATCGGTCGACGACGGCCCCCAGATACCGAAGGCGCCGCTCGAATCCTGCATCTCGAACACACGGTCGACCGCCTTCTGCACGCGCTCCTTGATCTCCTTGTCCGGCGCGATGCCGAGCTGAGAAGCGACGGCGTTGGCGTAGACGAGGGGCAGCGCACGGCTGACCGTCTGCTCTGCGCAACCGTACGGATAGCGGTCGAGCGAGGTGAGCAGCGACGGAATGTCGAGCGTTGCGATCGGGCCGACACTCATCGACACGCGCGTGCGCGAGGCGATCATGTCGTGCACGAGCTCGGGGCTGAGCGAGATGTTGGCGCCCGGCTTCAGTTTGGCGATGGTCGTGCGCTTGATGTCGGCAGCCGGCGCCTTCACGTCGAACGTCAGGTGACGTTTCACGTCGATGCCGCCGGGACCAGTGACGCGAATGTCATAGTCGATGAGCCCGACGTCGGTTGGCTTCACCGGCACCTGCACGGCACGCCGCTCGTTCACCTTGAGATCGAGACTGGCCGTCTGCACCGACTTGTCGACACCGGCGTTGTCAGGCGTCGTGAGATCGACCTTATACGCGGCGGCCGGCCCTTCAACGTTATGCACCGCAATGTCGAGGCGTGCCTCATCGCCGAGTGTCAGGAACCGCGGACCCGATGCCGTAATCGCCACGGCATCGCGCACGATGACGTCCTGCTGCCCATGTCCGAGCTTGTTCCCGCTCCACGCAACGGCCATCACGCGTACCGTGCCGTTGAAGTCTGGAATGGCGAAGTCGACGCTGGCCGTACCATCCGCGCCGACGCTGACGATGCCCGAGAATAGGGACACCGTCGCCTCCACTGGCGGATTGCCCTGTGCGCCCATGTCGACGCCACCGTCACCGCCCGAGCGCAACGTGCCGCGTTCAGCGCGCATGCCGTCGATCAAACGACCGTAGAAGTCGCGGATTTCCAGGCCCATGCGCCGCTGCGCGTAAAACCAGCTTTCCGGCGATGGTGTCTGGAAGCGAGTGAGATTGAGGATACCGAGATCGACCGCGGCCAGTGTCACCCGCGCCTCTTCGCCAGGCTTGAGACCGCCGATCTTGACCGGAACAGTGAGCGTCGTGCCCGACTTGATCTTCTCTGGCGCGCTGATCGCAACATCCAGCGTTTTCTCTGCCTGATCGAGACCCAGCCACTGCACGCCGATGGCCCGCGAAGGCATCCGCTTCAGGCTCTCGTCCAGCGGACGATAGAGCATCGCCGTCACGTAGGCGCCGGGGCCCCAGTCGTCACCGACCGCCACCTCCGCTTCACCGCCGCCGTTCGGCACTTCGATTTCCTGCTGCGACAGCAGGCCGTCCGACAATACCGACACCAGCGCCTTGCCGCCGACCTTGGTGGCGATGCGCAACTTGGCCGTCTCGCCCGGCTTGTAGTTTGCACGGTCGAGCGCGACGTCGAGCACTTCGGGGCTCTCCGCATCGTTCGACGCCGAGTACCAGCCAGCGTTGAAGGTCATGCTTGCCGCCGGCCCGTTCGGATCGGCCGAGGTAATATCGAGTTTGTAGCGGCCCCAATCGACACCGGCCTCGATGGTCGGAAAGCCGCCGTCGGCCGTGGCATTGACGGTGCCATCGGCAATCTTGCGGGTCAGCGTCACGGCCTCGTAGTTCCACTGGCCATCGCGGCGGTACCACTGCCAGTTCGTGTCGAGCCGGTTCAAAACCCAGTTGAGCCCCTCGGAACCGACGCGCTTGCCGGTGCTGTCGAGGGCGACGACCTCGAACGTGGCCGTCTGCTTCTCGTCGAGCTCGGCACCCTTGAACAGCGGCTTGATGCCGATGCGCGCCTGCTTGAGATCGACAGGCACGGTGATGCTGCGCTCGATGGTGCGCCCACCCGATTCACGCAGGCGCAAGATGACGCTGGCCTCCAGCGGCTTTGCGGTCTGCGCCACTGGCGGCAGCGTGACGGCGACTTGGGCGATGCCTTCCGCATCCGTCGTCGTCGAAGCCTCCAGCGGCTTGCGCACCGGCTCGATGAGTTCATCGGCCTGCCCGAACTCGAATCCAGGGTAGCCTTCGAGGTCCTTCTTCGACGGCCTGACGATGATATCGCCCTCGATGGCGAGATCGGCGGCGGGCGGCCCATAGAGATAGCGGCCGGTGGCCTTGATGGTCTGTGTCTCTTGCGGCGACAGAGCCGCCACCGGGGCCTCGAGCTTCATGTCGAGGCGTTCGGGCACGAAGTCTTCGACCAGGAACGAAACCTGCGTGATCGGGTCCTTGTTGGGGTCCGTGTGCAGTTTAGCCCGCCAAGTGCCGGTCTGCGCCGACGGCGCCAGTGGCAGCGTGATGTCGCGGCCGCCCAGACCGCGGTCCTTCAGCGTATAGCGTGCGTGCTCGACGCCATCCGGGCGCGTCACGATCAGTGTCACCGGAAGTGTCGCCGCCCGGCCGGCGGCATCGCGCACCAGGGCTGCGAGGTGCACATCTTCGCCAGGGCGGTAGACGCCCCGCTCGGTATAGACGAACCCGTCGAGCGGTCCCGGCGTCTCGCGGCCTTTGACGCCACGATCCGTCAGGTCGAAGGCGCCCGACGTCAGGTCGAGGAAGGCATATTCGCCGCTGGCGCTTTCCGCCATCAGCATGGCCGGCTGCGAGCCGCCTTCGCCACGCGCCAGGCCAGCTTCGAAGCGCGCATAGCCGCGCGCGTCGGTCTTGGCCGTGCCCAGTACCTCGTTGTTGCGGGCGACGAGCTTGACGTTGACGCCGGCCGAGGCCGTCGCATCGGCAAGCGAGCGCACGAAGGCGTGCACGCCGTCATCGCCCGAGAAGGCGGTCAGGCCAAGATCGGAAACGATGAACCACTGCGTCGCCTCGGCACTGTAATCGTTCTTCGACTTCTGCGACGGCTTGGCGATCATCACGTAGACGCCCGGCTTCAACGCATCGATCGCGTCGGTGACCGGAAGCGCCGTCGTCATTTCCTCGTTGAGCTTCTGCGGCACGTCCATGGTGCCGGTGAAGATCTTCTCACCGCTGCGCGATTTGATCTGCTCGACCTCGTAGCTCTGCAGCTGGCGCTGGAAGTCGCCGCTCTCCAGCGCGCCGACGAGATTGCGATCGCCGATACGGTAGACTTCCACCTCAACCTTGGTGGTGTTCACCGAGACCAGCGGAATGCCTTGCTGGCCGCGGCTCGGCAGCACGTAGGACTTGCCGGAGAAGCGCACGAAGGGCTTGCGGTCTGGAATGTAGACCGCAATGTCGATGTTCTTTTTCAAATCCTCCTCGACGGCGGAGGGAAGGCCGGCGCGCACTTGCACGCGATAGCGTTGGCCGTGCGCCAGACCGTCGATGCACAGCTGCTCGTTTTCGGCCGAGACGTTCTGCGGATCGTGTCCGTCGACGGAAATGAATTTGGCGAAGTCCACCTGGCCGCGAGCAAGGCCCTCGGAGAACTGCAGGCATAGACGCGGCGACGATGTTTCCGCCTCCGCCTTGTAGTCGGTCATGCGGAACCCGTGCTCGGACCGCAGCTTTTCGTACGTTTCACGGACGGCACTATTGTCAGCCAGCGCCAGGCTCGTCTTCAAGGCGTCGATGGCCGGGCGCCAGTAAGAGCGCCGCTGCAATGCATCGCTCAGAACGGCGAGTGCGCGAGCCCGCTGCGGATCGTCGGTCGCGCGCTGGTAGCCGAGATAGGCGGCGCCGGAGGCGTTCACCGGCAGGTCATACCGCTCGCTGTCCTTGCTCGGGTCGGGAGGGATGGCGAGCAGCGACCGGGCCAGCCCGATCCAGGCATCGCCATCGCGCCCGTCGGCGACGGCGGCACTGGCAAAGCTGCGCGAAGCAGCGCGCGGGTCAGAGCGCAGTGCGCGATCGCCATCGCGGCGCAGATCGGCTGCGTCCTTCCCTGAAATCTTCCAGTTCGATTTGAGATACGCTTCGTATCGTTGCGCATCGTCCTTGATGCCCTGGTGGGCGAACGGATGCACCTCTTGAGACGTGGTCTGCTGCGCCATCGCCGGGGCGAGAGGCAGAAGCAGCGTGAATGCGAGGAATAAGCGCGCGAGCGACATGGTGGCCACCTGGGGGACTGAGCCGAAACGATCCACCTGCATTATCGGGATATCTGGTGTCCCGGTGAAGGCGATCAGGGTCCAATGTCCACGTGGCGGCGATAACCATCGAGTTATCCGATTATTCCGTCTCTTGCCGGCGCTTGCGTCGGCACAAACGCATGAAAGGCCGACGCATTCAGCGCCGGCCTCTCAAGCAACGGGAGACGTTGGATTGGTTGCGGCTTACTGCCGGCGCAGCCCCTGGGGAAGAGCGTCACCGGAGGCCAGTTCCGGCATCTGCGCCAGGGCGGCGGCGAGCGGGGGGACCGTCATGATCGGGGTGGTTGTGCGCCACAGGCCTTCGAACGAGCGCCCGGCGTGCGAACCGGTCTTCGCGCAGTCGGCGGCGTAAAGCTCCAGCGCATCGCGCTTGCCCGGCTCGCGGCGCATGCAGTCGCCAACCCATGAGCGGGTCGGGGAGAGCAGCAGCTGCTCATGCGCGGCCAGCAGACGGGGGTCGCGCATCAACCGGCACTCGCTCGGCATTGAATACGGGGCGGTCAGGTGCACCTGGCTGGCCTGATCGACCTCGCAGAAGATGGCGCGCAGACGGATTCCCATCGACGACATGCGCGCCGCATGGCTGCGCAGCGCCTGCGCAACCGGGCTTTCGGGAGAACGAGCGATGAGCAGATAGCAGCCGCCGCTGACGTGCATTCCGTGCGCAGCGCGGGCATCCAGGTCATCGCTGATGAAAGCAGTGAGCTTGGAAATCTTGTCGGCAATGGACAGGCCATGCAGATGAGATGGAGCTTCGTTAGACATGACCGTAGTCCCCCTTGTTGCACCCAGGTCGACGCGTGAGACAAGTCCCACCGGGATTGTTGCTGTTGCCGGCCATTAAGCTGACATTTCGGTTAAGCAAGTGTTGCGGAGCGCTTCGTCGCGAGAGAATTCACGCTCGTTGCGACAACGCGTTAGTCCACCATCCTTCGTAAGACGCGTGGCGGTTCGAAGTCAGCCGAATCGAGTTCCTGTGGATCGGTGAAATCGGGCAACGCAACCGTTTCGATGACTTCCGCTTCTCCACCTTCCGCAGCCGCTTCCGTTGAAGCAGCCAGCGCCAGCTCGAGGCGCCCTACGAGCTGCGCATCCGCCTCGGCTTGAAGCATTTCTGCATTGAGTTTCTTGAGCGCGTCAGGCAGCGACGTACCCCCGTACGGAACGTGGAACGTCGCTGTCTCCCGGCGCAGCTCCACGCCGATGGTCGGTCGCGATTCGGCCTCCAGGCGCGGCTGGGTCGGAGCAGGGAACGGCACGATAACGGCTGGCTCTTCGGTAGCCGGCTCGGTCCGGGCGGTATTGCTGTTCGCCGGGCCTTCGTCGAGGTCGTGGTAGGTCGAAAGCTCCGCCTCGGCCAGGCCGGCGTAGTTGCCGAATCGCTGCCGGTAGGTCTGGTCGCCTGACACATCGGTTCGCGACCTTGGCTTCTCGCGCTGCAACTCCTCCGCCATCGTTGAGACCGGCGACGAACCGGGCGAGGTGGTTCCTCGAGCACGCAATGAGGGCTCCGGGACAGCGCCGGGGCGATGTTGGAAGATGTTCGGGCGCCTGCGGCGGCGAACGGTCAGGCCGTGTGAGGCTGTCGGCACCTCGCCGGTGACCGTCCGCGATCCCGTCGTGCCGGCCACATCCCGCTCGAACTCGGCCCGGACCTCGGGAACCTCCTCCACGGCGGGGCGCAGTTGCTCCTGCCGCCGGCGTTCAGCTTCCACGTGCCCGGCAGCGCCCATGACGGCGCCGAGAATCATTTCCGGCCACGCGCCGCTCTTGAACGCATAGAGCCGGAATGCGGCCCGCTCATCGCCGGAGCGGTCGTAGACGAACATCGATTTGAGCGCCCGCGCCGCCCGCGGCACCGGCGCGATATGGTTCTCACGGTAGCATTCGATGAACTTGGAGCCCTGCCGCCGCAGCTTGCGGTGCGCGACAAGCCCGGGCGCGATCTTCCACGGCCGCGTCAGCACGCCTTGCCCTTCGAGCGCGTAGCAAAGGTTGGCGAGCGCCTGCGCGTCGCGGCGCAGCTCCTCGCGCCTCGGGTGGTTGCGCGGGGCATTGAGGGGCACGGCGACGTAGTAGGTACCCCCCGATTCGAAGATCACCTCGCGGAACACATCGAAGGTCCGCCGCATCTCGTCGTGGTTATGGATCTCCGAAAAGCGCGACAGGATGGGGAACACCGGCCCGCGCTCAGCCTCGATCATGCTCTGCCGGGTTGCCACAAAGCGGTTCATCGGCCGTCCGATGGAAACGAGCAGCAAACACAGGTCTACGAATACGGCGACGCCCAGCGGGATATAATCGCGCGACGACAGCCCGACGGCTTCGCCGTTGAGGGCGTGCAGGGCGGCGGGATTGTCGATCGACTGCACCGCCTTCTGTTGCAGGACGCGGAGCTGATCGGCCGAGGGAGGAAGCTCGAAGGAGAGGACACCGACAAAGGTCGCCGTCAGGCGGCGAAACGCCTCGATGGTAGCTTCCGAGCCTTCAACGGCGGCAATCTCCGGTTTCTCCAGCGTCGGCAGTTGGTCGATGGCACGCACGACACCGCGCACGGCGACTTGCAGCTGGGCATCGGGGCAGGAGATGGACCGGCCGTTACCGGCATCGATGGTGGTCCGTTCGGCCCGGTCTGCGAGATCCGACCGAATCTGGCGCAGCTGGGGGTCGGTGCGGAAAGCGTTGAACCCTGTCACGGTCATATCGAGCCGGCGGCCAAGCGAGCGCATGAATTCGTTACGCGTGCCGGTGGCCGCATCGATGGTCGATGCATCGTTGGAGACGATCTTGGCCAGCTGGCCGTCGAGGGTCGCCATCTCCCCTTTGATGGACGTGACGCGTCCTTTGACGAAATCGGAGGCGAAGTTGAAGCGCGCGGCGTCCTCGTCGCGCATTTTGCGGCGTGGCCCATCGCCGGGCGAGGAGTTGGGGCACGAGGTGCCGCTCTCGCGCTCTATCGTTGCCTTCTGCGTGGAGATGGTGGCCAGCTGCACCAGCGTCGCCTGCAGCTGCTCCAGCCGCGTGGCCGCCCCGTTCAGAGAAGATTGCACTTGGCCGACGGCGCTTTCCGCCGAACGGGCCGCTTCCGACCGGCTCTCCAGCACTTTCCAGTAAAAGCCGAAGCCAAAGCCCACGGAGATGATGGTCAGGAACACATAGCCGCCCAGGTAGGCGAGGCGCGTGAACCAATCGATGGGCGAGAACATTTGATCGAGCAGCCACACGACCATGGTCATCAGCATGGCCACAGAAAAGCCGATGATCAGCTTATGCAAAAGTGGCAGCGAGCCCATGTTGCTCTCGATGAGCTCCAGCATGCCGACGTAGGTCGCCACCCACGAAAGCCCCGCCAGGCCGACGATGAGCACCAGCTTCTTCCAGTCGCGCTTGGGCGCATCCGGGTCCGACCAGTCAGAGGGCTCGCGGCCATAGTGGCCCGAGGTAGCTGTGGTGCGCGACCATGGTGCGCCCGTCCGCAACGACATAGGTGACCTGCTCAACCGATCGGGCACGGGTGGTCGCTTGCTGGCAACGCAATGCGCGCGCAGCAATGCTCCACCGAATGCGCGAAACGCCTCTTTCGCCGTTCAGTGTCTTCCGTCTTTCCGGTACGTGATCCATCGCCTTGGTAGGCGGGGTTTTTGGCGTCAGTACGGCGCGCACATGGCGGAACGCTGCAGGTCTGGTTCAGTCCACGTTCAGTTGGGGCTCAGCTTTACACGCCCTGCCCAACGCTGCGGTCGTCGCCAGACAAGCTTCTCACGCCGGCAGTGAGCTGCCGGCGTTTAAGTCTGCTCCTGCTCATCCTCTCCGATGACGCCGAAGTCCCCCGAGCGCCTGTTGCGGCCGAAATTGGCCCCGAGTTCTGCCTGGAGGCCGCGCCTCAGGAGCTCGCGGATAGCCGCGGCGCGACTTGGCATACGTTGCTTGAAGCGCCAGTCGTCGATTGCTGCCAGCTCGTCGTCGTCGAGCATGATCTGCAGGCGCGTTTCGCGGGCCAGACCGTTCATAGGGAACCACCGCAGTAGAAGTCAGAAAGTATGTCACTTACTCATTTGAGGGGTTTAACGCAGATACCGCCAAAAGGATCCAATGGCCTCAGGCAGCCAAGGCAGCTTCCGGCGGATTTAATCGCGAGGACGGCCGATCTACGGTGTCCTCCAAGCCGATTATTGGAGTACGCAATGTCCACGCAACAGGCGGAATTCTTTGAACCGGAGGATCTGGCACTACTAGGCTCGATCTTCGACGAAACCTGGAGCACGATCGATCCCGGCTTCAGGCAGGCGGACGAATCCGTGCGGTCCGGGGCACGCACGCGGCTAGCAGCGCTCCTGCTGAAGCTGGCCGGTTGCGAGTCCGACCGCGATAACCTCAGGCAGGTGGTTCTCCACATAATTCTGTCGACGCCGGTTGCAGGCCGTTCGCTGGGCGATGCGACTAATTTGCGCTGATCTTAGGCGGCTTCCGGCTCGCTGCGGCAGCTGAAGGCGCCGCCGCCTTCCTCGCTGGCGCCCGCTTGCCCGTCGCCTCCGCCTCAAGATCTTTCAGCAGCGCTTCGAGCAACGGCACAGCCACCTGCGAAGCGTGGATGCTCCGTGCCCACGGCGCGCCTGCAGACCCGGTGCCGACGACCACGACATATGAATAGGCAGCCCCCGTGGAGAACTGTAGGCCGCCTGCAATCCACGCATCGACCGTCGCATTGATATCGTCGGTGACTTGAGTGCCCGTTTTGGCGAAGTGCAGCTTGAGGCCGGTATGCCGCGCCGCACACCAACTGGACAGATCCTTCAGCGTACCGGTCGGCTTGCCGCCCACCGTATAGCAAAGCGGCGCCTGCAGCAGTGCGCGCACCAGCGGCCGCCCGCCCGCACGAATGATCGTGTTTGGAACCACACCACCCCTGACGTCGGGGCCGTGATCGTCGAGGTCGGTAAAGTCGTAGCCCTTGATCATCGTTGGTTGCGGCAGCGTCGTCCCTCCGCGTCCGATAAGGCTCGCCAACACGATACCGGCGAGGTGATGCACACGCCGCGGCGCCGCTGCAACTTGGCCAAGCACGACGGCGGTGGAGGGTGGTGTGCCGCTGCCGTCGGCGTTCTTGGGCGGCATCGTGAAGCCGAGTTCGTCGATCAGCCGCCGAACCCGGGCCTGACCGACCTGCGCCGTGCGCGCCATGAGCGGAGAATTGAGTGAGCAGGCGAACGCCGTGAGCGCCCGCCGCCCTTGCCGCTGGTCGCCGTGCGCGCAAGTCTCGAGGCCCTGGGCTGGCGCTTTCGCGTCCGAGTAGATCGACTGCGCAGTATCTCGAAGCGTGTTGGCGATGGCGATTGCGGCGATGATTTTCCCCGTCGACGCGACCATGCGGCTTTCGCGGCTGGCGTCGTAATATCCGGTCGCCGTCTCGCGCGCGAACGGAGAGCCGAAATAGGCGGCGTTCTCACCTTGCTCGAAGTAGCGCACGATCTCGCCCTTGGCATTGGCGGCGGCGACGATCACGCCAGGGCTGCGCCGATCGGCCGAGATCTTGGCGGGATCGAGCGTATAGCCAGGGTCGAATTTGTCGGCATAGCGGGCATCGATAGATGCCAGTGCGGCACGAACCTCGTCGGCGAAGGCAAGGTTCCTCGCCGCATCGAACGTCGTTGTCACGCCGCGTACATGGTCGCGCCACGCAAAGCCGTAACGCTGCTTCATCTCTTCGCGCAGACCATAGCGCGCTGCCGGCATGAGTGCGTTGGCCCGTGCCACCGGGTTTGCCTGCGCGACATTCGCTAGTCCCGGAGCGTATTTGCCGAGTGCTTCCTGCAGCCGCGGCTTGATCTTCGGATCGGGAGGGCCCGCTGCCATCGCCACGAGGTCGAAGAGCACTTGCTTCTGCTGCGCCTCGTCGGTGGTCAACTTCTCCGCGCAGGTGCGCGCACGGACCTCGGCGAGGTAGCGCCACCGGTCCAGGCGCACGGCGTTAAGCCGCTCGCTGCCCTCCAGAAGGATGATCGGGCGGTTCACGGCTGAGGCGAGCACGAACTGCTCCGCGGTCGACAGTTCCGCCGCCTCCTTGCCGAACACGATGCGGCTCGTCAGCTCGATGCCGTGCAGAGGCGACCCGCCGGTTCGCTGCGCCAGCCAAAGGTGATTGGCGCCCCACTGCTTCAGCGCATCGTCGCTGCCGCCGAGGGTCAGCTCCCTATAGACAACCGGCGCCAGCCACCATTCACCCATCTTCCGCTTCAGCTTGACGAGCGCGCCCTCGTGGATCCCCGGCGGGGTCTTGTAGATGACGCGCACGAACTGCATGGCCAGCGTCGAGCCGCCGACGCCGAGTGACAGCCTCTTGGCGGCCATCGAGCGGCGTATGGTCGAGAATGGGATCTTGAGCACGCCCAAAAGGTCGATCCCGAACGGGTTCAGCAAACCGCCGAGGTTCCGATCCTCGTGATAGACGAGGCACTGCCAGTAGTGCTCGGGCACCTGGCGCACCGGGATCGATTTATGGTCGGGATTGGCGACGTAGTCGCCCAGGTCGATCGCTTCGCTCGTGTAGTTGACGTCGCGCAAGCTATCGAGCCGCGGATCGAAGGTGCCGACGAAGCTGCCGCGCGCATCGTAGATCGCCGTCGCCAGCCAGCGTTCGGCGTCGTAATGCAGCTTCTCGCCTTGCGTGTAGTGGCCGACGACACCGCGAATGGGCGCGAAGACGTAGACGAGCATCAGGGCAAGGAAGACGTAGAGGATGCCGGCGCCGGCGACGTAGCGCAGCGGCCCCAGACGCGGGTTGAATGCCACCCGGTCGAGCAACAGATGCAAGGCACGGAACGGCAGCAGCGCCAATAGCTCGAGCGCCCGCAACAGAACGCGTAAGACGAGGAGCATAACCTGCCGCACGCACGAGGATGAGCGCCCAAGCGCCCGAAGCTCGCGACTGCTAGCGAGAGTTTATGGCTATAATGGCCCCGTCGGACGGCGCTATGTCGTAAAGCGCCCTCTTAAAACGTGTGCAACAGCATGAACAGGCCTACGCCCAAGGCCGGTCCCAACACTGTTGCTGCAACTAGCATTGCGAATGACTTTGCAACCATAACACAACCCCGCACTACACGCCGCGACTACGCAACGACGTCCTCAGCACCCAACCGCATTGTCGCTGGAGACCCCCTTAAAATTTCCAGTGACTTGTCGAATTTACATCAGAAGAAAGTGGTTGACACGCCCTGTTTGCAGGCTAAGGCGCATTCAGTTTCGCAATTGCGAAAGCCGACTCCAACGCGGTCCTATTTCCCTTGCGTTGTCGCTGTCGAAAAACCGAACGCCGTAAATGCCTTAGCAAATACTCTAACGGAGTTAGGTTTTGACTTTCCACATGCGCGTCAACGACACGGCATGCTCCAGCAACCTGTGGATGCGTGTCGAAAACGCATCAGCCGCGCTTGACATTCTGGGTCAAAAGTCCGCGCGCGGGGGGGTCGAACAAGCGTAGCTGCCGCTCGTCCAGACCCTTCGTTTCACGTGACAGTTGCTCGATGCGATCGAACGGAACCTGCTCCGCCATGATCAATGAACGCTGTGCCTTCATCGGCCGCACGAGGCCTTCCTGCACGAGATGGAACTCGCCCACCGTCTGGCCGGGAAGCACGGCTGCCGGCTCCAGACCCGACTCGCTGGAGAACGCAGCCTTCAGCTTGCGCAGCGCCGTATCTTCGCGAACGCGGCCGATGAACCAGCTCGTGATCTGATCGCGGCTCTTGTAGTCGAGGTCGCCCGGCGACTGCGTCGCCAGCATAATGCCCAGTCCCGCCGAACGTGCGCGCTTCAGAAGGCTCTGCAACGGCTCGGCCGTAGCCGGCTTGGAATTGGCCGGAATGTAGAGATCGGCCTCGTCGAACATGACGACGGCCTGCAACTCGTCGTTCGGGTTGCGCTGGCAGAAGCGCAGCGCCTCGGAAAGGAACTGCGACACCCAGAAAAGGATGTTTTCGTTATCGCCGAGGAAGCCCGTGTAGATGATCGACAGCCGGGTGCGCCCCTCGCGGGCATACTGGCCGAGGCCGAGGAACGCCTCCATGCTCAACGGCTCGCCGCCGCCTTCGAACAGCGACGAGTTGCGGTGCCGCAGACTGTCGAGCTGGGCGACGAGGTCGCGGCGGAGCTTGCCCGACGGGTCCATCCGCTGTGTGAGGTCCGAAAGCTCCGGGTCCTCGTCCTCGAGCAGATGGATGAGATCGGTCAGCGTCACTTCGCGGCTGTGGCGTGCGCCGAGAATGCGCAGCGCGACCGAGAGCGTGCCTGACTGCTTCTGGTGCGTCGCCGAGTTCTTCAGATGCAGCATCTCGCCGAGTGCCGCCGAGGACAGGTTGGCAAGCAGCTGCTGCTCATGCTCGGGCAATTCGTTGATGCCGTTCGGCAGCAGCGTGATCGAGATCGGCCGGCCCGAAGCCCGACCTGGCGTGAACACGGCAACGTCGATGGCATCGGCCAGCTTTTCGCGCTCGCCACGACGCTCGGAGAATTCCTCGTCGTTCTCGCGCCACACATCGGGGTTCGCGTAGCTGCACAGATCGCCCTTACGGTCGATGAGCACGGCCGGAATGCCGCGCAGCAGCAGCTGTTCGATGAGGCTCAGCGCCAGCGTCGTCTTGCCCGAGCCTGAACCACCGAGCACCGCCGCATGGCGCTTCAGCACGTCCTTGTTGAGTGTAACCGGACGCGACCCCTGCCCGATCTGGCGTCCGGCAAAAATGCTCGAGATGGAAGCGTTCTCGTCGAGGATGACAGACAGTGGCAGCTCCTCTTCCTCGGCAGTGGCCGGTTCTGCGGTTTCTTCCGCCGCAACGTCATTGAGAGCGCTGACGAGGCTGCGCGAGCTGTTCGCCTTGCTGCCGTTCGCCGCCGCTTCAGCCTCGGCCGCAGCCGACTTGGGCAGTGCGCGCCCGAGCAGATCGAGGCGCAGCAGCTGGATGATGCACGGCAGGTTCGACAGCAGCTTTGCGCCGCCAAGCCAAGCGGCAAACCCCGGGTCCTGGCGATGATGGCTGTGGAACTCGCGCACCATCATCATCCGCTCCCATTCGGAGATCGGCACGGTGAGCGCACGCCCTCCGTTCTCGCGGAACTTGCGGAACGCGGCCGCAGTCTGGTTCTTGCGGTTGGGCGGGTAGTCCGAAGCGCGCAGCATGAAGCACTGCTTGTCGCCCATATTGGGCAGCACGCGGTCGAGTTGGCGCTTCAGACCGCCGCCCTGCGTCGGCTTGTTGCAAATGAAGAGGCGGTTGTCGGTGGAAAGGCCGCCCTTGTGTTTCAGGGTGAAATCGATGGCTGCCAGATCGTCGCCAAGGTTGATGCGCTCGACATTGAGGACGACAGTACCGGTCCACTCGTCCTTGGCGAGGCCGAGCGCGCCGCCGAGAATATCGAGCAGCTCGCGCTCGTCGGAGGGGATTTCGGCCTCCGAGGCGTTCTGAAAACGCTCCCAGGCGTCGCGATAATCGACGCTCGGTGCCGATAGCGCCGCATCGACATCATCGGCGAGGCCCAGTCCCAACGCGGCGGCAAGGCGCGAGATGAAGCCGCCACCCTTCTCGGTGTCAGCTTCCTCGTCTGGCTCTTCGGCTTCGGGCGACGTCTTGCTGCGCAAGCGGCTATGCGCGTGCTCCAGCAGGCGGCGGGTCGAAAGACCGGCGAACTCTTCGTAGAACTGCGGACCGAAAAAGGCGGACGGATCCGGATAATTCGCGCCGCCCTCGCTCATCTCGGAGATGTGCTGCAGGCGCTTGGCGATGATCAGCCGCGCCTCCGCCGGCGTGCGGCTTTCCAGCAGCGCGACGGGCCCGGCCTTCTCGATACGGTCGATATAAGACTGCGCCAGTACACCGCGCACCTGGCCGTAGAAATCTTCCAGGCAGGAGATGATCAGAACCGCATTGGGCACGCGATTGGCGATCTGGATGAGATCGCGGACCGCACGCTGGAAGCGCTCTTCGGCGTCGGAGAAGAAACGCAGATCCTCGACCTGATCGACGCAGAACACGAGCGCCGCGTGATCGACGGTCCACATCAGCGCGCCGAGCGCGGCGATGATCTCGAACGCGCGGTCTTCGCCATCGTTGGGGTCGAGCGCGGCGACGCCCTGGTGGGCCAGCTCCGTCAGCGGGCGCCCGTGCAGGTATTGGCGAATGCGCTGATCGATGCGTGGGTCACGCCGCTCCAGGTACAGCATCGCCCGGACGACATTGATATCGAGATCACCTGATGCGTACTTGGGCGCCGCGACGATATCGTCGGCGATCTTCAGCACCAGTTTTGCGAGCTTCCCCTCATCGAGGTTCGCTTCGCGCAGGTTCTGCAGATCCTTTGCGTCGACGGCGGCGTCGGCGACGAGCCGCGCCGTCAGCCGCGCCAGGGCGCTTTCGCCCGAGGCGTCCGGGTCATACGGCTTCTCCAGCGAGTGCACGAGGCGGCGCAGGTAGTAGTCGGCGTAGTTGGCGACGTCCGGCGTCATCTGCGCATAGCCGAAATAGGCCATGCCGGCCCGATGCGCCGTCGTGCGCAAGGCGCGCAGCAAGTGCGTCTTGCCGGCGCCGGACTGGCCGTGAAACAGCAGGATACGATCCTGGCTGCCGGGCCCCTTGCCCGAGGTGATACCCGTCAGGAGGTCGATGAACTTGCGCCGCGCCTTGGCGTGAACTTCCGCAACATCCACGGGATCGGCCCGCCAGATGTCGTCTTCCCAGGTGATCGATTGCTCGAACGCCGAGAAGAGCTTGTCTGGAGCAGGCTGCGGAAAAGCTTCTTTAAGCTGCATTAGTCGACGGCCCCCGACTTCTCAATCCTCGACGCGGACGTAGTGCCATACGGTGTTCTTGTAGAGGATCGCGGAATCCTCGAACTCCTTGATGTTTTGTTTGTTCTTTAGATCGGCACCGGTAAGAACCAGCTGGCCTGCGCGATGCGCACCAGTCAGCATGTCCTTGAAGTCGATCTCGGAGAGCCCCCACTCGGGGTGCGAGGTGCGAATCGCGTCCCACACTCGAGAAATAAACGCCTTGCGGGCCCCTGGCCAGCCCTCGGCCTTGGTGCGTGCCGCAGTAAGCACACCGGCGGAAAATTGCGCCAATCCAGGGGGCTGCGGCGTTTGTTCGGCTTGCAGTATGAGCTGAGGCGGTGGCGGCGAAAGTGATTCGCCCGTTTCGCGCAAGACCGGTTTGGCTGCAATCGGTGGACTTACGGGTGTCGCTACACTCGCCAATCTGCGCAAAAGTGCGAGCTGCAATCCGTCCACGTCGCAGCGTTGCAAGCCGACCTGGTCGGCGCACAGTGCAGCGATGAGACGCGTGTCGGTCACCAGCTCGCGTGGCTTGGACAGGAGCTGTCCGGCGAGCACCCGTCCCGCTTTGGCCGACAGCGCTGCGCCTTTCTCCAGTCCTTCCTTGACGTTGCCCCCGAAAGCGCGTTCCAGCGCGACCAGAGCCAGCGCGGCCCTCAGCTTCGACGGAGACAGCGCCTGGCGCATCGATAGGCCGAAAGCATGCTGCACAACGAGGGCGCTCAAACCGTCGAGGCGCGACAGGGCGCTGCGCAGGGCGGGTTTGCTGGCATCCGCGCCGAGCGCCTTGGCAATCAGCCACAGGTCGCGTTGGTCGCTCCATGTGCGCGAATGCGCCTGTTTCTCGCCGAAGTAACGCGCCACCCGCTCTTCGCCACGCTCGGTCAGCCGCAGCCGTGAGCGGGTGTCTTTGATGAGTTCGGAGACCATCAGGCCGGCAAGCGCGGTATCGGCAATGGTTCGCCACTGTGGGCCGGCCAGATTGGCGGCTGCGATCGGACCCATATCGCGCACGACTTGCGCGCGCGTCGCCCCGCCCGAACAGGCGATGCGCGCGAGAATGAGATCGTCGAGATTGCCCAGCGAAGCGCCGCTCACAGGCAGCGCCTGCACTTTTCTGCTTAGGGCCGACATGCAACGCATCTCCTCATGCCGTTGGCATGGCCGTACGCGCGAATCAGCGGCCGCTCGCGGCGAAGTGTGTGTGAGATCACGGCGTCTTCAAGAGGGCGATGCGCCATGACAGAGGGACGGTTGCATCGACGCCGCGTTTTTTCGCGTCGCCGCCCGGCTTTCGCCTCACAGGGGCCAAATTGGCAACACCTTAATGAAGCCTGATCGCAGTGGCGCTTCGTCGTGCCATTGCAGCAACCCGGGGGAAAACCACACGGATCACCGATTGCAGGCGTTTGTCGCCTCGCTGTCGGACGTGCGGTTACAACTCCTTAGCGTTAACACCTGGTTAACGGGTTTTCGCGATGATCAATCATTGGACCGCAATCATCCACGCGGGGGTGGCTCGTATGTATCGCGTCGCGCTATGCGCAAGTGTCGCTGTTGTCTTGGCAGCTTGCAGCCTCGGATCGGAAACTATCTCGTCCGGCTACAATCAGCCGGACACGACCGCATCCATCACGTCTTCACCGGGCCTGCAGAGCGTCGCGCTCGGTGGCCCGAAGTCGAGCGACCGCGCGCCGGCCGTCGCCGGCCAGCAATATGCCGCGCTCGATCACGCGCCCAAGGGCTCATACGAAAAGGCCCCGTCCGGTGCGCTTTCCGACCGCGACTACACGCAGACCGCGCTTGACGCGGAGCGGGCGCGCGACGTGATCAATCAATATCGCCACGACAAAGGGCTCAAGCCCCTGAAGCTCAATGCCGAGCTCACCGAGGCCGCCAAAGCGCACTCGCGCGACTTGGCCAAGTGGGATCGCATCTCGCACTACGGCTCCGACGGCTCCAATCCTTGGGACCGCGTCAAGCGCACCGGCTTCAAGGCGCGTCTCGCTGCTGAGAACGTCGGCACCGGTCAAGTCAACTTCAACGAAGTGATGCGCGGCTGGAAAGAAAGCCCCGGCCACAACAAGAATCTCCTGCTCCCCGACGCCACGCACATGGGCATCGCGCTCGTTCAGGATCCGCGCACCGAATTCAAATCGTTCTGGACGCTGGTAATCGGCTCGCCGATGTAGTTGCCGCCTGTAGGCAGCGAGCGCTCAACGGCTCAGTCTGCCCGGCGGGGCCATGACAGGTTGCGCCACACAGCAACCTCGATGCCGAGCGTCCGGCTCACCGCTACGTTGTTGAGCAGCGCCCCGCCGATGAGGGCCACGGACGTAGCGCACGCAGCGCCGATGAGCCCATAGCGGGGCACCAGCACGAAGTTCAGTATCACGCTCGTCACCGCCATGCTCACCTGCACGGCCGCCGAGAGCGACTGCTTGCCCAGCATGTTCAACAGGAATTCGGACGGCCCCATCGACGAACGCAGCAGGAAGCCGACGACGAGGATTAGCATCACCGGGTAACCCTCAACGAACTGCGGACCGAACAGCCACAGCAGCGGCATGCCGAAGGCCAGAATACCGGCTGCGGCTGCGAGCGAGGGCCAGAAGGTCCAGTGCGCCGCATCGCGTGCGAACTTGTCGAGCGCGTCCTTGTCGCCACGCGCCCCAAGCGCCGCGAACTGATTGCCGACGGCGCTGCCGACCGCGTAATGCACGAACAAGATGAGCGACATGGTCTTGGCCGCGGCGAAGTAGATCGCCACGTCGGTCGGCGTCAGGTAGTGCGACACAACCAATACATCGGCGCTCTGCAGGGTCAGTTCGCACGCCGCGATGATGAGCAGCGGCCAACTCGTCTTGAGCCAGGCGGGAAACGCGTACTCGTAAGGCCCGCTGCCAACCACCTGATCCAGGCGGCGGTCCATCAGCAGCAACTGAATGAGGCCTGAGATCCACGTTGCGACGATCGCTGCGGCTGCCGCGGTCTTCGCCTCCATGGGCAAGCCGGCAAAGTTCGCCGCGACCATGGCAATAAGCATCACCGCCGGCCGGAACACGTACGGCGGCAGCATGGAAAGCCCCATCCACGCGAAGGCCTTGCCGATCCCGTCCTGCACCCACGTCAGGGCGTAAATCGGCACACAGACCAGCGCCAGGTAGGCAGGGATCATAAACGGCGTATCGAGCGGCTCGAACGTGTACAGCAACACGAGTCCGAGGCCCATGATCAGCGTGCCGACGCCGAACGCCACCCAGCGAGAGCCGCGCACGACGCCGCGCAGCAGCGCTGTCTCGCCGGTTTCGCGATAGTGCGGTACGAAGCGGATCGTCGCGACACCGAGCCCAAGGTCGGCGAGGGCGCCGAGGATGAGCACCCAGGTCCACACGAAGACGTAGATGCCGTACTCGTAGCTGCCCATCCACCGGGCCAGAACGATTTGCGACACATAGAGCAGCGCCGCACTGGCGCAGCGCATGCCGAACACCGCGAAGGCGTCGCGCTGCGTGCGGTGACGATCACTCCGCGCTTCGAGGATCGCACTCACCTGCTCGGGGATGCCTCTCAGCATCATCGACAAGGCGGCGAACGGAGAGAGCGCAAGGCTGCTCGGTTGGCTCATCGGCGCATCATGCGGACATGCGTTCGCGCTGCCGGTCGCGCACGCGTTCTGCGACGTCGGCCCAGGCGACTGAGCGGGTCTCGTCGCCTTGCTGGTGGTGGAGCGCTGAGAAGAAGTCGGCGACCTCGGCCGCGTATAGTCCATGCATTGCCTCAAGAACGCTCACCATGGCGTCGAACTCGGGCTCGTCTGTGGACGACTTTTCTTGCCAGACGTTTGTCATTGACCTGAAATCCTGGAAGTGACCGTGCGTTGCCGTTCAGGTCAGCAAGAAGTGCGCCACCTTTGCCTGCGCCAAAATGAAACTCGTCCGCGCGCCATTCGGTGTTAATCTTTCGAGGTGGTCGCGGTGGAGGTCCCCAATGTCCTCATCGAATGGGTTAACCCTTCTTGGCATCGCCTTGGCGGCTATGCTGGCGACGGCCGGAGTGGCCATCGCGCAGGCTGGCCCTGAGGCGGGCGCTCCGCCAGCCCCCGCGACACCCGCCGAGAGCAAGGTAGCGCCCAAAGTGCCCTCGGCACCCAAAGACCGCCCAGTGTCTCCGGGGTGTCCGTATCGGGACGGCAAACTCGATCTGATTGTCTAGGCTGAGATCCCTGTCCGGGATCTATGGTTGCGCCTGAAACGCGGCAGCGCCCTCGGGCACCGTTCCGCGCAACTGCACGGCCGTCGGCTCGCCATCACCGCTTTCTGGCACGCCGGCTCCGCCCTGCGGCTCGACCTCGACAGTAACACTCTCTTGCTTGGGCGCGGCTGCGGTCGCGGGCGGCTTCTTCTTCGATGCCTTGGCGGCCGTGCTCTTCTTCTTGCCTTTGGACTTCGCCACGCGCGCCTTGCGGTCCTTGCACCCCCACGAGACGACGTCGTTGCGGATGCTTTTGACCCGAACCTCATCTGCGAGAGGCATGTTGTCGAGGGTGGTCGAGTTGAACAGTTGCTTCCATCCGGTCTGCTGGAAGCCGTGCTCGAGCAGACTCGCGGCGCGAATGTTGCGCTCGGCGCTCGAATTCTCACCCAGCACCACGGTGATGATGCGTCGGCCGTCGCGACTGGCGGTAGCAACGACGTTGAACCCGGAATCGCACGTGAAGCCCGTCTTCATGCCGTCCGCACCAGGGAACGACTGCAGCAGTCCGTTGTGTGTCACGAGGCGCATCTTGCCGAGGCGCATCTCCGACTTTGTCCAATAGTGCGCAAATTCGGGGAAATCATTGATGATCGCGCGCGTAAGCTTGGCGAGATCGCGCGCCGTCGTCACCTGAGCCGGCGCCGGCAGCCCGTTGGCGTTGACATACGTCGTCCGCGTCATGCCGAGCTGCTGGGCCTTGGCGTTCATTTTCTCGACGAACGCCGCCTCAGTACCGGCAACCGCTTCCGCGAACATCACCGCCACGTCGTTCGCCGATTTGATGATCAGCGATTGCAGGCCGAGGTGAACGCTCATCTGTCGGCCGACTGCCAGTCCGATTTTGCTCGGCGGCTGCACGTGCGCGGCGTCCGAGCACGTGATCTTCGACTTGAGATCCAGTTTGCCGGCCTTCAGCGCCTCGAACACGAGGTAGGCGGTCATCATTTTGGTGAGCGAGGCCGGGTGCCAGAGATCGTCGGCATCCTCGGAATAGAGGACTTTGCTGTTGGACAGCTCCATCACCAGCGCCGGTCCAGCCGCCGCCTCGCGCAGCGGCACCAGGGCCGTGAGCAGCAGTAGGGCGACGAATGCGGTGCCGCGACGCATTAAACTCCCCCGACAGTCTCCGATCTGGCCGGATAACACGATCGTCACGGCTGCCGCAACGCAGCAGGCCGGCCTTTCCCGGGGAGTGTGACCCTCTGCGCACAGTGCCGAGGGGCGTAAATCGCGGTCGCCCCTCGTTTTTTAGCGCTGTGCGAGGCCGCTCAGGTGGCCAGCGTGCGATATGCGTGAGCAAACGCCAGCAAGACGATCGGCAGGGCGACGAAAACGCCGACCACCAGTGCCAAAAGGCCAAGCAAGCAAATTCCCGCCAGGGACAGCATCAGCAGAAACAGCGGCCACTTGTGCCCCTTGGTGATCCGCCAGCTCTCCTTTATCGCCTCGATCGGACCCAGGCCGCGCTCGATGACGAGGTAGGGCACAAAGGCAAGGCCCGCGGCCAGGATGACGCCCGGGACGATGAACGCGACGAAGCCGAGGCCTACTGCGATGCCGGTGAGGATATGCGCGCCAAGGAAGCGCCAGAACGGACCGGGGTTCCACAGATCGCTGACCTGAGCGCCCTGGATGTTGTCGTGCGCACGCAGCGAGAACGTCACCAGACCGATCGCCACGAAGATCGACACCGCGACGCTGATCAGCCCGACGATGCCGTCATACACCGTCAGCGGGTGTTCAATCAGCGTGCCATCCGGCGCGAACTCCGGCGTCGGCTGGAACAGGCCTGGGATCGAGGTAATGAGCATCGCCAGAAAGCACGTGCCGATCAGAAACCATGGGCGCTGCTTGAACGTCTCCCAGCCGAAGCGGATGCAGTCGCCGATAGACAAAGTGGGCATTGGAGCCTCCAAAAAATTCTTTGCACGAAGATCTAGCGCGAAAGAATCAACGGCTGATGATGCGCCAAGCTGCGATTGGATTGAATGCCCGTCGTCGGCCCATCAGGCTCCTCGCCACGTCTGCCGGCGCGCCACGCAGGTCGTAGTAGCAACCCGGAGCGAGCCGCGCTTCGGCCGCGCCAGCTCTCGGCTTGCCACTTAGATTTAGACTTGCCACTCAGATTAGAAATATGCGGCCAGGAACGCCGCCGCCTCGTCCGAGATGCCGACGATCTTATTCGTCGCTTGGCGATAGAACTTGAAATTGAGCTCGGTCTCGGGCCGGCCGTCGTTCCAGTCACTGCAGCGTTTGAGTTCTCGCCGTCCCAGCGGCCTCTCGGCAAGTGCTGTGCGCCTTACTTTGATGCTCACGCAGGGCGTCTGGCGGGCGACACCCGGCTTTTTCGCGATAGCATCGGCAACCGAGACGGTGCCGCGCGCGATGAGCCCTTGGCCGCCCTCGTTCTCGCTCGCGAATATGAAGATCGTATCGCCCGCGGCGATGTTCTTGCCGCCGTACATCGTCTTTTGCGCCACGAAGTCAAACGTCCGCGCCTGCGGGTCGACGATCTCTGCTTTGATTGCGTACGCCATGCTTTCCCACCGGGTGCTAGGAAAACCGGGCCCATCTTGGGATCATATCGCGCGGCATAAGTGAATGGTGCCCCAGGCCAGACTCGAACTGGCACACCCTTGCGGATAACAGATTTTGAGTCTGTCGCGTCTACCGTTCCGCCACTGGGGCTATTGCCGCCCCGCGAGGGCCTGCAAAGTGGCGCGCATCATACTGGCGCGCCCCGTTCCGTCAACGCGCCGTGACAGATGGCCCAACTGGACGCCTGACCGGACGCTCAACGGGGCGCTAAGGGGCCTAGTGCTAGCAAGGGGCGCAGCGCCAGGGGAACCGGGCTGGCGAGACCGTCGTTGCTGCAGCAATTCGCATAGGAACGGACCGTGCCCGATCAATCTCCTCCGGGAACCCAAGCGCCCCCGATGACCGAAGCCGAGTTCATCCGCCGCGTGCTGATCGTCGTCGGCGTGCTGGCTGGAGCGGCAGCCGTCTACCTCCTTTCGGACATCCTGCTGCTGGCTTTCGGCTCGGTGCTGGTCGCCGTCGTGCTCCGCGCCATTGCAGGCTCCATCAACCGCGCCACCCTGATGGGGCGCAGCTGGTCGCTGCTCGCAGCCGGGCTTGGCGTGGTCCTCGTGCTTATCGGCGTGGTCTACCTGTTCGGCGCCCAGATCGGCATGCAGCTCTACGCACTCGTCGAGAAGCTTCCCGCTGCCACCGAAAGTCTGTCCAAGTCGGTGCCATTCCTTTCCATGTCCGACATCGTCAAGGGCTCCTCTGTCGGCAACCTCGTGGCCAACGCGCTCTCGTGGGGCACGACGGTCTTCGGTGGATTGGCAACGCTATTGGTGGTGCTCATTGCCGGGATCTACATCGCGATCAGCCCGCGCACGTATCGCGACGGCTTCCTGATGCTGTTTCCCAAGCGTGCCAAGGATCAAGTCGCGGCGACCCTCGACGACGCCGGCGAGGCACTGCGCCTGTGGCTCGGCGCCCAGCTCATCGCCATGGTCCTGGTCGGCGTCATGACGGGGGCTGGACTGGCCATCATCGGCGTGCCCTCCGCGCTGGGCCTTGGCTTCATCGCCGGCATCTTGGA
>JBAZYB010000017.1:0-31628 GCA_041659545.1 Hyphomicrobium sp. | reverse complement strand
CGAAGGGGCATTCGGATGCGCCGACGCACAGGCGGGCGGTTGGTCTGAAGGTGCGGACGCACCAACTCCCCCAGCCTCTCAAGCGAAAGGCAAGGCGAAACGACCGCCAAAAGGCGATTAGGGCGGGTTTAGACCGCCATCACCCTTCCGCAAGTCAGTCGCGGTACTCTTGGATGCGCGTCGCCCGCAGGCCCGGAAGCCCATGCTTGTCGATGGAGCGCTGCCAGGACAGGAACTCATCGACGGTCAGCTTATATCGGTCGCACGCCTCCTCGATGCTGAGCAGGCCGCCGCGAACGGCAGCGACCACTTCCGCCTTGCGACGGATCACCCAACGCTTGGTATCTCGAGGAGGTAGATCCGCAATCGTTAGCGGACTCCCATCGGGGCCGATAACGTAGCGTACCCGCGCTCTCATCTGTTGCTCGGTCATGATACTCATTACACACTCGCTGACCAGCTTTCAGTTGTAACCCAACACGATTAATACGGGGCTAAGCCCTTGAGTAAACATAACATAAATCGGAGCCCCCATCGCCCCCTGTGGCCGATTAAGGTTGACGCAACGATTGAGGGGGTCGCGGGCATCAAATCAGGGCTCCGTAGAGCCAAGTCTGGCGCCTTTGGGGGCTGACTTGCGCATCCCCCCGATCCGGCCCTAAGTTCGCCGCCATCTGCAGTGCAGCAGAACGCCAGGACGGCAGACCCGATTCTCATATAACTACGCCGGTGCCCCGAAGCGTGACCGATATCGTGCCCACTCCCAGTCCAGGCGACCCCGACGGTCCGGCCTCCGGGCCGCGCCTGCGCGTTGTCGTGGCAATGTCCGGAGGCGTCGATTCTTCGGTCGTTGCAGCCCTGATGCATCAGGCAGGGCATGAGGTGATCGGCATCACGCTGCAGCTCTACGACCACGGCGCCGCTACGGGCCGCAAGGGAAGCTGCTGCGCCGGGCAGGACATCCACGACGCCCGCCGGGTTGCAGATGCGCTCTCCATTCCGCACTACGTGCTCGACTATGAAAGCCGCTTTGCCGCATCGGTCATCGACAGCTTCGCCGAGAGCTATGCGGCCGGCGAGACACCGATCCCGTGCGTCACCTGCAACCAGCAGATCAAGTTTCGCGATCTTCTCGACACCGCCAAGGAGCTCGGCGCCGACGTTCTGGCCACAGGCCACTACATTCAGCGGCGAGAAGGCCCGCGCGGTCCGGAGCTGATGCGTGCGGCCGATCCCGACCGGGACCAGAGCTATTTTCTTTTCGCTACGACGCCCGAGCAGCTGCGCTACCTGTGGTTTCCGCTGGGAGGCATGCCGAAGGCCGAGGTTCGCGAACTGGCGCGTCAACTTGGCCTGCCTGTCGCCGAGAAGGCGGATAGTCAGGACATTTGCTTCGTGCCGACGGGCCGCTACACCGGCGTCATCGAGCGCCTGAAGCCCGGGGCCGTGAAGCCAGGTGACATTGTTCACGTCGACGGTCGTCGCCTGGGCCGCCATGAAGGCATCATCAATTACACGGTCGGGCAGCGCAAAGGGTTGGGCATTCCGGGGCCGGAGCCGCTCTACGTGGTCCGCCTCGACGCGGAGCACAACGAGGTCGTGGTGGGACCGCGTGACTGCTTGCGCACCAAAAGTCTTGTCCTTAGAAACACTAATTGGCTGGGCGATGAGCCGTTCGCTCAGGCTGCCGGAGGGGGACTGCGCATCTTTGCCCGCATCCGCTCCTCGCAGGCCCCGCAGGCGGCAACTGTCTTTGCCGAAGCGGACGGAGTGGCTACAGTTGTGCTAGAAGACGGCGAGGACGGTGTTGCTGTGGGGCAGGCTTGCGTGTTCTACGCCAGCGGCGCCCATAACGCCCGCCTCTTGGGTGGAGGCTTTATTGCCCGCACGATCGCTCAGCTGCCCGGCACGCCGAAAGCGGCCGAGCTGTTTCGCGCGGACACAGAAGCGAATTTGAGAGGCGTGGGTCCAGAGGCCCGTGAGATCGATGTCGCAAACTGATTACGAACCTGTCTTGCTCGAGCGCGTCCAAGGGCGCGTCGTCAGTATCGGCCGCATCGACGAGAGCGCCGTCTTGGACGCCTATCGCCGCTGGGCTCCCGTCTATGACTACACCTTCGGCCTGGTCGCGCGGCAGAGCCGGCGGCACGCCGTTCAGGTGCTGAACGAGACCCGCGGCCGCGTGCTCGAGGTTGGCGTCGGCACCGGCCTTTCGCTGCCCGACTACAAGAAGCATCTGGAGGTCGTCGGCATCGATCTTTCGCCGGAGATGCTGGAGAAGGCCCGCGAGCGCGTCGACGAGGAGGGCCTTGGTCACGTGACGGGCCTGCACGAGATGGACGCTGCGGATCTGAAATTTGCCGACGGATCGTTCGATACCGTCGTTGCCATGTTCGTTATGACCGTCGTGCCCGAGCCCGAAGCGGTGATGCGCGAGCTTGCGCGCGTGACCAAGCCGGGCGGCGCGGTGCTGCTGGTCAACCATTTCAGCCAGCGCGAAGGCGTGCGTGGCTGGATGGAGCGCCGCATGGCGCCCTTCGCCGACAAAATCGGCTGGCGGTCGGTGTTCGATCTGTCGCGCGTCGAGGTTTGCGACGATCTCGAACTGGTCGAGCGCAAGGCTCTACGCCCGCTCGGCCTGTTTACGATGCTGCGCTTCGCCAAGCGCGATGCCGCGCGGCAGCAGCCGGTCGCCGCCGAATAAATCCGGCTCCCTGGCCGCCGGATTGTTGACAGGCTGGGCGCGCACTCAGTAAATGCGCGCCACGTGGCGGGATAGCTCAGGTGGTTAGAGCGAAGGTCTCATAATCCTTAGGTCGGCGGTTCGAGTCCGCCTCCCGCTACCAATATCTCCAATCGACAGACCCATAACGTTGGCGCGGCACGTCAGCTTGCCTTAGGCCATGCGCGCATAGCGCCACAGTCGCCATGGATCAGTGTCGTATTGCACTGCCTATTGCTTCCCGGAATTGACCCTGCCAGCAGCCGCACGTACGCATCTAAGGACTATCTGATGCGCGCGGGGGTGTGGCGGTGGGTTCAAAGGTCTGGCTGGCTTCTTTTCCGCGGTCGGGAAACACGTTCCTCAGGATCGTGCTCAACGATGTCTTCGGACTCAGCTCCGGTTCGGTCTACGACGGCGAGGCTGCAGTGTTCGCTGAGGCGACCGGCGTTGTTGGGCATGTCGACCAGCGGCCAGCCAGTTACCACTCTGCGCAAAATGACGACGGCAAGCCAACGCCAGTAAAGACCCACGATCTGCCGGTAGACAATGCCCCGGCGATCTACGTTGTCCGCGACGGGCGCGCGGCTTTGGTCTCGTATTACCACTATCTTTCAAACTATGGCGGCACGACCTACCCGATGTCCGACATCGTCTCCGGCCGCGTATGGCCCGGCTCATGGTCGGCGCATTACCGAGGGTGGAATCCGGCTGTCCGCAAGAACACGCTGCTGCTGCGCTACGAGGAGCTGCGCGACGACAATGCCGCGGCCTGCGAAAAGATCGGCAGCTTTCTCGGCATGGCGCCGCTGAAGCCGTTCGAAGTGTCTTTCGCCGATCTGCAAAAGCTGAACCCGCGCTTCTTCCGCAGCGGCAACGACGGCAATTCGCTCGCCGAGATGCAGCCTTATATGGATCTGTTCCTCAAGCATCACGGCGCGACGATGCGCGAACTCGGCTACCTGACCGACTGATCCGTTCTTTCGTCAGAGATTGCTTGGCCGTTGGCCGCTTTAAAGCGCCGGGATCAGGAAGCCAAACGCAAATTGGGCGCGCGGGCGGTTGCCGACCGGGCATCCTCGTTCATGTCTTCGGCCCTGGCAGCACGGATGAAGTCGACGGCGCGGTGAATGTCGTCGAAGGGGATTTGCCTGATCACATCGTCGGGCAGTTCCCACCATTTCAATGTGAGCAGTTCATTTACGACTGCCTCGTCGAAGCGGTAGCGGAGCACTTTTGCCGGATTGCCGGCAACGATAGCGTAGGGCGGGACATTCTTGGTCACGACGGTGTGGGCGCCGACGATTGCTCCATCACCGATGGTGACGCCGTTCTTGATGAAGGCGCCGTCGCCGATCCAGACGTCGTTGCCGATGATGACAGGATCTGTATGCCAGTATCCGTCAAACGCCTGCGTCTCCGGGCGCTTCATTCCGAACTCATCGAAGTAGAAGTACGGCGACGTCGACAGGAAGTGTTGTGGGTGCTCCCCGTGGCCGACGATCACGCGCTGCCCGATGGAGCAGAAGTCGCCAATCACCGAGTACTTGTTGACCACGCAGATATCGGTATGCGCGTAGGTACGGCGACCGACGTTCTGCAAGTTGGGCCGGACAGCGACAAAAGGGACCGGGTCGAGTTTCGTTTTCCGGAAGCAATCGAGGTAGGTGGAAGGCTCGCGAAGCCGCAGGGCGCAGTATTTTCTGATCTCCTTCGAAGGGTAGAGCTTTGAGGCCAGGAACCACTTCAGAAGCTGTTTCAGGCCCCTTCGATGCTTGTGCTGCGTGCGCACCAGGTTCTTGAAGATCAGCTCGATGTCGTAATCGGTGTGCCCCTTTATGAAGTTGGCAATGTACCTCACCTTGTCCAGCGAGACGCCGGGCTGGAATATGCCCCGGTCATAGTAGAAGACGCGGCGTTTGATGAACGGGCTACGATCCTCGACGAGATGGCGTTCGGCACGGGCGATGATGAAATTATGCGGTGAGATGTCCTTGTATTTCTCGATGGGCGCATAGCTGTCGAACGTAAAGCCCCGTTCGGCAAAAAACGGCGTCTGTCGCAGCTCGTGCCTCTGCACGGCGTCGAAATCGCTCTCTATCGGTGGCAGTTCATCCCAGTAGCGCTTGAACTCTGGCGAGGAGAGAAGCGATTTGCGGTAGGCGACGAAGTACGACTGCAGATGGAGCCGTTCGCGGCCGTCCTGTCTGTCGTTGCATTTCGTCAGCCCCCAAAAGTCGCATGACTTGGCGTCCATCGTCGTGAACAGCTCAGAGAGATCGAACAGCGGGCCGAACAAAGTGAAGTTGGTAACAAGCACCTCGCCGAACTGCTTCAACTCGTCAAAGCCGTAATGCGAAAGCGCCTCCTTGTAGGCCCAAGCATCAAGGCCCTTGTTCTCGCGGGTGAGGAGGATATCGCTGGCGCCGTCGAGCTTGAATCTGCCTTCGTCGTTCAGCCGCCCATTGACGACAACCATGACCGTCCGGCAGTGCGCGCGAAGACCGTTCAAGCAATGAACGACGTAGTCGTCTACGACGCCTTCTTCATCGTGGAAGAAGTATATGAGCAACCTGTTCATCGCGCTCCGGCACAAGCACCACTTCGACGTGGTCAAAAAATGCTAGCGACATGTCGGTGTTCGCTGCACCGCTATCGGGCGGATTTCCACAGGAGAGACTTTGGGCGCGCAGGAGGAGAAGCCCTTAAGGTTGTCGAAAGCTGTGCGGTGCGACCGATGCGCGAGTAAGCACTCGCTTCTATGTGCGCTTCCTAGCAGTCGCTTGGCGCATTCCTGGCTGCGCACGGCGGCGCTTCAATGCCCGTGTCTTCTCACCCCACTTCATACCTTCGAGCTTCAGCCCGTCGGGGTCGAGAAAGAACACGGCGTAGTAATCGTCGTAATACTCTGCGGCAGGGTCGACGATGCGCGCGCCCATCTTGTCGAGGAAGGCCTGCAGATCGTCGACGTCTCTGCGGCTGCGCAATTCGAACGCGTAGTGGTGCAGTCCGACGTCGCCGAGGCGATGCTTTTCCTTTCTGCCGCGCGCATCCGCTTGCCCGATCCAATAGCGCGTCTTGCCGTTGGTCCAGCCGATCTGGTCCTCGTATTCGCCCAGAATTTTGAAGCCGAGAAAGTCGAACAGCGCGCCATAGAATTTCTTCGATCGCGCAAAATTCGAGACGCGCACCGAGATGTGGTCGATGTTGACCACGCGAACCATCAGCTCACAGCCGAACGCTTGTGCCAGAGCCATAGGCCGACGAGGAAGATCAGCGATCCGATCACCGCCGAGACGACATCACGAAGCGAGATAGAAATGGCTTCGAGACCCGGCAGGATATTGAAGATGCGGAACAGGAACCCGCCGAAGAGCGCACCGACAAGACCGATGCCGAGGTTCTCCCACAGGCCGAAGCCCTCACGCTGCCATCGCACGACGACACCTGCGAGGGTTCCGCCGATGAGCCCGATAATGAGCCACACGATGATCTGCGCCCAGCTGATAACCATTGCTTCGATCCTTCCAAGAGAGAAACCGCGGGGAGCCTATCGCTCCCCGCGCAGCGGGCGAATTGCTACTTGGTCTTGACGGCGGCCGAAGAGTTCTTCTCCTTGTCGCCTTCGTACGCGGTCTTCTTGTACTGCTCGCCGTCCTTGGCGATCTTCGTTGTCCAGCCCGTATCCCAGGTAATGACGGCAGTGCCGTCCTTCTCGGTCCACTTGCCGTGCATGCCCTCGCTGCCGCGATTGGCACTCGCCTTGCCGTCCTTGTCGAGCATGATCTCGAACTCTGCACCGGTTGTGTCTTTTACCTTCCACGTTCCCGCGAAGTGATGCTCGGCAAACGCTGCGCCGGCGGTCAGGGCGAGGGCCGCTACCGCGGCGAGCGATCCAATGATGGCCTTTTTGGCTTTGGTCATGACGTTTCCTTCCTTTTGGAAAACTGGCTAACCCTGAGAAACGTCGTACTAATAGCCCTGTTCCAAAAGTCTAAAGCCGGTCACGACAATGCGAGCGAGAGTTGAACTTGTGGTGCGCCAATGATGTTGCGGCGCGTCGCTGAAGGCCGCGAGAAGCGCGTCGAAATCCTCGGCAGCCAGGGCTGGGTGCGGATCGCATCGCTCGCCTCGCGGCTGCCGGCGCTGAACAGTATTGATCAATCCGATGCGGTCGCCATCCTCGCGCTTTCAGCCGACATTCGCGATCAGCTTGTTCGCACAGCTCGGGATGTAGCGCCTACCGCCGCGGAGGCGCAGGTCGTACTACCCTTTGCGCCGTGCTCGTTCCGCGACTTCATGTTGTATGAGACACACGCCGTCGATGCAGCGCGCGGATTCGTTCGGCGATACATGCCGGCTACTGCGCGCATCGCTGGCGCCTACGAGGTCGTCACTGGCCGGACGTTTCCGCCACTGAAACCGCATGCGCTCTGGTATCGCCAGCCTATCTATTATTTCGGCAACCACCTCACCTTCGCAGTCGATGGCGAGAACATTTCCAGGCATATACCGGCGCGCTCGATTACGAGCTCGAACTCGGCTTCGTGCTTGCACATCCTCTACGCGATGCTTCCCCCAAGGAGGCGGAAAGCGCCATAGGCGGGTTCGTGGTGCTCAATGATTTTTCAGCCCGTGATGTTCAGCTCGGCGAAATGCGCTCGGGATTTGGGCCGCAGAAATCGAAGCACTTCGCCAGCGCGATGTCGGGTGTCATCGTCAGTGCCGACGAGATCCTGGCGCGCTAGCGCTCGCTGAATGGCAGTGTGCAGCTTAACGGCGTTCAAATCGCTGAATGCACCACGACAGGCGCGCGTTTTTCACTCGGCGAGGTGCTGGCACACGCCAGTCGGGGCGAGCAACTGTATCCAGGCGAGTTGTTCGGCACGGGAACACTGCCCGGCGGGAGCGGTATCGAGCACGGCCGGCTCCTCGCCCGCGGCGATACGATCCGTCTCTCCATCGACGGCATCGGCACGCTCACCAACCGCATCGTTTGAGGATTGGAATGCAGATCATCGATTTGTCGAAGCCGATCCAATTCAACCGCGGCGATCCGCGCTTCATGCAGGTGAAGATCCGCCACAAGCCGCATCGGGCGGCGAAGTTGCTGGTGTGGCTGCTCGGTTTGCCAAAGCGGCTGTTCCCACGCGATTTCGCCGGCTGGGCCGACGACACGATCACCAAGATGGGTGTGCACTCGACGACGCATATCGATGCGCCCTGGCACTACGGCCCCACCTCAGGCGGGGTGCCGGCGCAGACCATCGACGAGATGCCACTGGAGAAGTGCATCGGGCCAGGCGTGGTGCTCGATCTGACGCAAAAGGCCGACGATGACGCCATTACCCCGGGCGACCTCGAAGCGGCGCTCGCAAAGACTGGGGCCAGGCTCGATGAACGGACCATCGTGCTCATCCGCACCGGGCGCGACCGGTTGATGGGTACCAAAGAGTTCTGGAAGCGTGGCACGGGTATGAGCGCTGCGGCAACCGAATGGCTGCTCGACCGCGGACCGACCGTCATGGGGATAGACCAGTGGGGATGGGATTTGCCGTTCCACACGCAGATCGCGCGCTCGAAAGCGACAGACGACGACACGCTGTTTTGGGAGGCGCACCGCGTGGGACAGAGACGCCCCTTCTGGCATATGGAACAGCTGACCAATCTGGGCGCGCTGCCGCCGACGGGGTTCGAGGTGATGGTGTTTCCGCTGAAGATCGTCGGCGCGTCGGCAGCTCCGGCGCGCGTCGTCGCGGTCATCCGCTAGCGGGCCTTTACCGCTTCGACAGCGTGCGTCCCACGGCATCGTGCCAGGATGCCAATAATCGCTCGCGATCGCTGGGCGAGATGGCGGGAACAAAGCGCCGATCCAGCGCCCAGCGCTCTGCGAATAGCTCCGGCTCGGGATAGAGGCCGGCCTGCAGCCCGGCGAGATAGGCGGCACCCAGCGCTGTCGTCTCGAGCACGGTCGGGCGGTCGACGGGGACATCGAGGATGTCGGCGAGGCGCTGCATGGTCCAGTCGCAGGCTGCCATGCCGCCGTCGGCGCGCAGCACGGTGCCGTTGCGCGCCGGCCAATCTCCACGCATAGCGGTGAGCAGGTCAAAGGTCTGAAAGCACACCGCCTGCAGCGCGGCGCGGGCCAGCTCGTTCGGTCCGGTGTTGCGCGTCAATCCAAACAGCGCGCCGCGGCAGTCGGGATCCCAGTACGGCGCGCCCAGGCCGACGAATGCCGGAACGAGCACGACGTCCTGTTCCGAGTCGGCGTCGCGTGCCATTGGTCCTGATGCCTTCGCATCGGGGATGATCTTCAAGCCGTCGCGCAGCCACTGCACGGCGGCCCCGGCGATGAAGATCGATCCTTCGAGCGCGTAGGTGCGCTTGCCGGCGAGCTGATAGGCAATGGTGGTGAGCAGCCGGTTTTTCGAGGCGATGCATTCCCCACCGGTATTGAGCACGGCGAAGCATCCGGTGCCGTAGGTCGACTTGAGCATCCCCGGCTCAAAGCACGCCTGCCCGATGGTAGCTGCCTGCTGGTCGCCGGCCATGCCAAGCACTGCGATGGGCGCACCGAAGAGCCCAGCGTCGGTGGCGCCGAAGGCGGCGGCGTTGTCTCGCACCTCCGGCAGGATTGCGCGCGGGATGCCGAATATGCGCAACAGTTCGTCGTCCCAATCGCCAGTGTGAATATTGAGGAGGCACGTTCGCGCGGCGTTGGTGACATCCGTTGCGTGCACGCGCGCACCCGTCAGCCGCCAGAGCAGGAAGCAGTCGATGGTGCCGAATGCGAGATCGCCGCGCTCGGCGCGTGCTCGCGCACCGGGTACGTGATCGAGAATCCAGGCGATCTTGGTCGCCGAGAAATACGGATCGAGTAGCAGGCCGGTCTTCCCGCTGACGACGCGCTCGTGGCCCGCGGCGCGCAATGCCTCGCAAGCCTCCGCCGTGCGCCGATCCTGCCAGACGATGGCGTTGTAGATCGGCTGTCCGGTGTCGCGCTCCCAGACGACGGATGTCTCGCGCTGGTTGGAGATACCGATGCCGACGACGTCGCGGGGCCCGCCAGCCTTGGTTACCGCTGCACCGGCAGTCGACAGCACGCTGCGCCAAATCTGCTCGGCATCGTGCTCGACCCAGCCTGAGCGTGGAAAATGCTGGGTAAACTCCTGTTGCGAAACGCCTGCAATCTTGCAGTTCTCATCGAATAAAAGGGCGCGCGAAGACGTCGTCCCCTGATCGATTGCCAAGACGTAGCGGCCCATGCGCCCCCCTCCGGTTGTTCTTGCCGCACTGCGGTCACCCTGTTGGCCGACATGGCATCGACAGACGCGCCGGACCCTAGTAGCAAGCCCTGGCCTTATCCACCGGAGCCACCCCGCATGAGCGTTCCGACGCAGAGCGAGCCTCAAGCCAAGCCGTCCTACCTCGAAGCCCTCACGGTCTACCTCCGGCCAAGCGTGCTCGTCATCATGTTGCTGGGGTTTTCCTCCGGCTTGCCGCTGGCGCTGTCCGGCGAGACGCTGCGGGTGTGGATGGCCGATCGCGGCGTCGACCTGGGGACCATCGGCCTGTTATCGCTCGCCGGCCTGCCCTACACGTTGAAATTCATCTGGGCGCCGGTCGTCGACGCTTGGCGCGTGCCATACCTGCAGGAGCGGTTCGGTCGCCGCCGCGCCTGGCTCATCGCCTCGCAACTCGTACTGATCGCGGCCATTGTCTTCCTCGGGACGCGCGATCCCATCAATGCGCCGTGGATGATCGGTCTCGGTGCCGTGATCGTCGCCTTTGCCTCGGCGACGCAGGACATCGTCGTCGATGCCTATCGTGTGCAGGCGCTGCCGACTGACGAGCAGGCAGCAGGCATGGCCGGATATGTGGCCGCCTACCGAATCGGCATGCTCGCCTCGGGTGCGGGTGTCATCGGCTTCAGCGCCTGGCTGGAGACGCAGGGCTTCGACAAGGGGGCCGTGTGGCCGATCGCCTACGCGGCGGCCGCCTGTCTCGTGGTCGTTGGTTTGTTTGCGGCGGTCGTCGCCAAAGAGCCCAAGTCCGATTTCGACGAGAAGCCCGTCGAAGGCAGCCCGCTGACGCGGCTCTACGATACGGCCAAGGGCGCATTCTCGCAGTTTCTCGCCCGCGATGCCGCGGTCGCGATCCTCCTGTTCGTCATACTCTACAAGCTGTGCGATGCGCTCGCCGGGACGATGACGGCGCCGTTCGTCCTCTCCCTGGGTTACTCGAAGGCGACCTACGCGGCGATCGTCAAAGGAGTCGGACTCTTTGCCCTGCTGGTCGGCGGTTTTGCCGGGGGCGCCGTCGCGCGCGCGCTGTCGCTGCGTACGGCACTGAGGATCGGTGCGTTCCTGCAAATGTTCTCGAACTTGGTGTTCCTGTGGCTCGGCTATCAAACGCCGAGTGCGGAGGCGCTTACCGTCGCCATTATCGTCGAGAACTTTACCGGCGCCATCGGCACGGTGATTTTCGTGGCCTACCTGTCGGCGCTGTGCCGCGACCCGCTGCATACGGCGACGCAGTACGCGCTGCTCACGGCACTCGCCTCGACCGGGCGCACGCTATTCTCATCGGGGACAGGCTATGCCGCTGCGACGCTCGGCTGGCCGCTGTTCTTCATCGGAACGACACTGACGGCCATCCCTGCGTTGCTTTTGATGATGTGGCTGCAGGGTCGTGGGCACTTCCGCGCCTTGGAAGGCGACCGCAACGGTACATAGCGGCGGGCCACTGGTGAACGATGACCCCGCCATCCATCTCTCCCGCGCGGGAGCCGACGGCGGGGCCAAACATCAGTCGGCGTGGCCTTCGACCTTATCGGCCGAGTCCGCCTGCAGCTGACCGTAGTTCTGGATGCCGATATTCTTCAGCAGATCGAGCTGCGTTTCGATGAAGTCGATATGGCCCTCTTCGTCCTTCAGAAGTTCCTCGAAGAGATCCATCGACACGTAGTCCTTGTGCTGACGGCAGAGCTCGCGGGCCTTGGAGTAGAACTCCTGGGCGATGTACTCGCCCTTCAGATCGCACTCGAGCACCTCTTTCAGGTTCTCGCCGATCATCAGCGGGGCGATCTCCTGCATCTTGGGGAAGCCCTCAAGGAAGATGATGCGCGTGATGATCTTGTCAGCATGGCGCATCTCCTCGATCGATTCTTCGCGCTCCTTCTTGGCGATCTTCGTGTAGCCCCAGTCATCGAGGCGACGATAATGCAGCCAGTACTGGTTGACCGCGCCCAACTCCAGCTTCAGCGCGAAGTTCAACGCGTCGATTACTTCTTTATTGCCTTTCATGGCCGCCCTCTGTGCCTCAACTAAAATGCTTGGGACTGAGTCAAACGTTGGCGCGTGGCGACGCGACTCAGGGAACGCGATCCTCGCTGGGAGGATGCGCGGGGGGATATTGGTTGGTTAATGAGAATGATTCTAGTCTAAACTTCGCTCAGGCAGATTTGCGAACGCAATCCTGCGAAGTCTGAGTCTCGGACTCAGATTTCTTTGGCTCAGTTTGCTTGGCCATTGACCGCGGCACAGAGCGGCGCGTCGTGAACTCGAGAAGCTTGTTGCGCGTCGTGGCGCTGAGGGTCGACGAAATAAGACCCTTCTTCTCCAGTTCGTCGACCTTGTTGTAGATGGTCTCGACTGCCAGCGGGGCACAGCTGCAGCAGTTCATCCGCTTGGAGAGATGACGATAGACAATACCGGGCGTCGGGATCGGCGCATTGGGTGCGCTCAGGATCTCGAGCAAGGCCGCTTCAATGTCGCGGTCGGTTATGACTGTGCACGAACAAACGATCATCGTGGACTTCCCTACGCGCGCATTTTCTCTAAGGCTGCGCGTGCCTTAAATATGGAAACGCCAATTCAACTTTTGAAGGGAAGAAGCGGCATGTCAAGGGTCGCCGCGCCGCACGTCTTAGAGATTTTATCGTGATGCCGCGTGACGGCCGGCATTAACTAAACGGGCGAACGGGGGCCGAGTGCTGGGGACCCTTGCGGGTGCGGGGCGCAGCCGGGCGCGGGGCGCCTTTGCCCGAGCGGCCGCCTGAACTGCGGGCCGGAGCCGCGGTTGCCGCACCTGCGGCCATATCTGCAAGGGTATGCTGATCGAGCACGCTGATAAAAGCGTCAAGCGCGTCGTCGACGATGCGGTGCAGGCTTTCGCGGGCGTTGGTCTCGCTTTCTTCATGACCGAGAGTCTCGATCGAGCGCACAACGTCGCCGATGCGGATTTGTGCCGCGGGCCGGGCAAGCCGCACGCCACCGTGGCGACCGCGGACCGAAGCCAGAAATCCGGCTTTCGACAGCAGATGAACGATCTTAAATGCGTTCTGCTGCGTGATATCGAGGCGGCTGGCGATGTCGGCAACCTTGATCAGCCCGCCATCGGCTTTGGCACAGTCGATCAGGATGCGGACAGCGTGGCTCGTGGATTTGTTGAGGCGCATACGACTCTGGATCTTGGCCTGAAGTTGATCAGCGTTACGGCATCTCTGGCAAGCTTGGCAACCGCCGTCTCGCCGAGGGCCTTCTGCAACAGCGAAGGTCCTCCCCTGGGGATCACCCTAGCAGGCTAAGCCACGGTTCCGCACCAGAAAATCATGGGCTCCGGGAAAACGTTCCCGGCTGGAGATTTCGGGCACCGCAAAGGGCTTCCTGTGTCACCTGGGGGACTGCACGCAGCATTCGGTTCGAGCACCATCGCCACGTACGAACGGATTCTGTCGATGCTCGGTCCTCTGTGGCCGAGCGCCGAGCCGTGCCGCTTATCGGACGAGGTGAAAGATCGAAGGGGAGGCTGTGACCCGCCAAGAATAGGCCGTGCCTAGATAATTTCGGGGCTAAAGAGCCTCTTAAGCCGTCTCATGACCCGCATCTGGGGCTCGAACGAGCGAATATTCGTGTCCTGTTCCAACCGGAACAGCGGCCCGGCGGGGGCTGCGTCATTGTCAGGACATGGATGGCCAACGGGGCCCTCACCTGAACCGACGGAGACAACAATGACCAAGCTTCTCGCCCTCGCCGCCGCCCTAGCCATTGCCCTTTCCGGCTCGATTTCAACGGCTGAGGCCGGCATGCGGATGCGCGTCGGTATGGGCGCCCTCGCCATCGGCGCACTCAGCGCCATGGCCCACAGGCACCACGAACCCGAATACCGCACCTACAAGAAGCCCCGCGCCGTTCGCCGCGAACGTGAGGAGAAGGCTCCGGTCCGCGCCGCCAAGAAGGTGAAGGTCGAGCAAAACGAGGTTGCCGAGAATGCTCCCGACAAGGATATCGCCAGCGAAGCCAGCAGCATTGCGACCATCGGCGAAGAGTCGGCGCCTGAGGTGATTACAGGCTCGACCGAAGCGCAGCCCGCGGGCGAGAACTCATCCATCGCGCTGACCGACGAGCGGGCTCCGACCCAAGCCAAGATCGTCGAGGCAGCGAACCAGAGCACCAGTTCGCTCGACTGCAAGAAGTTCTTCCCGTCTGTCGGCATGACGCTCTCGGTACCCTGCGAATAACGACAAACCGGTTCCAGGTGCCTGCTGATTAAAGGTCTCGGCGATGTGCCGGGACCTTTTCTCGTGTGACCAGCGACACCCTGCGGGCGCCGACCGACAGTCGAGAGGGTGTCACTTGCGGAACAGCGTCCTGTTCAGCTCGCGTTCATCATCCAAGAAGCGATGCAGATTTACGCTGGGGACGAAGATGATCAAAATTCCTGCCGTTGGCGCGGTGGCTATCATGCTGAGCTTTCTTGGCATCCCGCATGCCCAGGCCTGGTGTGACGAGGACTGCGTTTACGAGGCGTACGAAGCCGCCGAGGAACGAGAGGCCCAACGCGCAGATGCTCGCGAAGAAGCTGCCGAGGCGGGCTATTATGTGCCCGACAGGCGCAGCACCGATCGCTCATCTAAGAGTGCGAGAAACAGCACGCGCAGCAGGGATTCCGACCGCTCTGCTGCGCGCGAGCATGAGGTGGCCAAGCGCGTCGGCGAGCCCGCTAGAGAGCCGACTCCGTCCGTCGACAAGCGACGCTCACCGACAAATGTTGCAAGCGAGAATTCATCGATTACGACGGAGACAACGCGGATCGCCACGGATGACGGCGGCGGTCGCGTCGAGCGCGAAGTTGGCTGCAAGACGTTCTTCCCCTCCGTTGGGATGACGGTGTCGGTTCCCTGCGACTAAGGCCGCCCGGAAGCGTCGACCGGGTTCGTGGCTGGCGGGGCCTCCCGAGCAGATAAGAAAATAATCGGCTGTTGTAACTGCAGGAACAGCTGCAGGCGCACGCACCTCACATGATGGCTGCAAGAGATGGATCCGCGCACTGCGGCCGACCATCACGACCCAAAGCCTGATTTAGTGGAGGAAGTCATGAACAAGTCACCCATCGCAATCGCCCTCGCGGCGCTGATTGCCGCCATCGCGTTCGCGTCGAGCGCGCAAGCGGGTTTCAAGATCCGTCTCGGCTTCGGCGGTCCACTGCCAGCGTTTACCGCTCATAGCGGCGGCTATAGCAGCAGCCGGCACTATCACCGCAAGCGTTATGTCGAGCGCCGCGTCCGAGTGAAGAAGGAGAAGGCAGTCGCCAAGCGCAAGTCGTCCCCCGCGCCGCGTGTTGCCAAGAAGGACACCAGCGTCAAGAAGCCGACGAAGGTTGCTACCGCGCCCACGCCTGAGCCCGATGTGATTGCGGACAACGAGAACTCTTCGATCACTGCCGCTTCGATCGAACCGATTGCCACCTCCGTCGATGTGACGGAAGCTGAACAGTCGAAAACTACGGTCGGATCCGTCGAAGCCAAGCCTGCCAAGTCGGCAAGCAAGCTTGATTGCAAGAAGTTCTTTCCCTCGGTTGGCATGACCCTCACAGTGCCGTGCGAGTAGGCCGTTGAATTTCCTAATGCCGCGAGCCGACGGGATCGGCTCGCGGCTCCACAGAACCCGCCGGATCGTCCGGATGATTACAAAAGTCCGCCACAAAGGCCCGCAATGCATTGCGCCGGGCAAAGGGGAAAATCATGCAGGCCAATGCCGACACGCTGCCACTCGCAGCGCTGGAGCTGAAAGGCAAGCCAAAGACCGTCAAGATGGCAGCCAAGCTCGCCTACCGAAATCTTTTCCACGATCGTCTCAGTCTCATCGTCACGCTAACGGGCATCGTCTTCTCCGTCGTACTGGTCGCCGTTCAGTGCGGGCTCTACATTGGCTCGGAACGTATGATCGCCGCCATGCTCGATCAGTCGAAGGGTGACCTTTGGGTCGTGCCGCTCGGCACCAAGAGCTTCGACGATCCTTCGCTCCTCATTGGCCATGAGAAGTATTCCGTTCTCTCCACAAAGGGGGTCGCCGGCTCCGAGGAGCTGGTCGTCGGCTTCGCCGCATGGCGTAAACCGAAGGGTGGAACGACGGCTGTGCTGCTCGTCGGCTCCGACCATCAGGACGGCTCGCTGAAGCCGTGGAATATCAGTGACGGCAGCCTCGGCGATCTCGAAGCGCCGTTTACCGTCGCGGCCGACGATACCTATTTCAAGGATCTGGGGGTCGACAAGCTCGGCGACACATCGGAAATCAATGGCGTGCGCGTGAGGATTGCGGCCGTCACGCACGGCATCCGCTCATTCACGACGCTGCCCTATGTATTCACGTCGCTCAAGGAAGCTCGCACGCTGCTGGATGCCGGCAGCAACCAAGCTTCCTACACGCTCGTCACGATCGAGCCGGGTTCCGATCTGGAGACGGTGCGCCAGGATTTGGTGGATCGCCTGCAGGACCGTGAGATCCTGACACAGCAGGAGTTCCGCAATCGCAGCGTGGATTACTGGCTGTTCCAGACAGGCGCGGGATCGGCACTGATAGCGGGCGCTGCCCTCGGCATGATCGTCGGCGTCGTCATCGTCGCCCAGACGCTATATTCGAGCACCAAGGACCATCTCAACGAGTTCGCAACGCTGCGCGCGCTCGGCGCCTCGGCGGGGTACATCCACAAGGTCATACTTATCCAAGCGATGCTCAGTGCCGTGGTCGGCTACGGCATCGGGATGGTGCTATCGTTGCTCGTCATCTGGGCGTCGAAGGATACAACGCTCTTTATTGTCATGACGCCGGGCCTGGCACTTTTGCTCTTCGCCTTGACGATCGGCATGTGCGCTATCGCAGCCGTGTCCGCGATCTTCAAAGTCACTCGCATCGATCCCGCAGGAGTCTTCAGCCGATGACCGACAATACAAACCGCAAGGTGCTGCTCGAGGCCAACGGCATCACCAAGGTGTTCGGATCGGGCGCGGGCGAGGTGAAGCCCTTGAAGGGGATCGACCTCAAGCTCTACGCAGGCGAACTGACGCTGCTGATGGGCCCGTCGGGATCCGGCAAGACGACGCTACTTTCGATCCTCGGTTGCATCCTGTCACCCACCGAAGGGAACTTAGCTGTCGCCAATAATTCGACGCGCGGCCAGGATGCAGAGGGCCTCGCCAACATCCGCCGTCGGCACGTCGGGTTCGTGTTTCAAGGCTACAACCTGTTTCCGACAATGACGGCGCGCGAGAACGTCATGCTAGCGCTCGATGTTCGCGCGCGGGCCGTCGTCGATCCTCCGGGACACGCGCTCAATGCCCTCAAGGCCGTCGGGCTCGGGCATCGCGCCAACGCCTATCCGGCAAAGCTGTCGGGCGGCGAGAAGCAGCGCGTGGCGCTCGCCAGAGCCCTCGCCGGCTCGCCTTCGGTGATCCTCGCCGACGAGCCGACAGCAGCGCTTGACGCCGAAAACGGCCGTGCCGTGATGGCGCTGCTGGCGGAGGTGGCGAAAGATCCCAACCGGGCTGTTCTGGCCGTAACACACGATCATCGCACGCTGCCCTATGCAGATCGCATCGTGCGTATCGAGGACGGGCGGATCCATAGCGACGAGCGGCCGAAGAAGGACGCCATCGTCGTGCACGGGGCCGATCCGCACCATGAGGCGAACGCTTCCCATCCACAGCCGGCAGCCGCCGAAACTTCGGTGCGGCCGGAAGACGACAACCCCACGACGTCGCCGAAGTCCTTCGGTCGTCGCTTCAGGATCAGACGCCATGCTTAGAACTATCGGTATCGTCGCCGCTCTGGCCGTCGCTGCCTTCTCAGGTTACGTCCTGAGCCAAGGCTCGTATTTCTCGGGCGAGAGTAACGCGGCCAAGAAGGAGGCCAAGACCGGGCCACAGTGGGTTGCTGCTGCTCCAGGTCGCGTCGAGCCCGGCTCGGGCGAGGTCAATATCGGCGCAGCCATCCTCGGACAGGTCGCCGATGTGACGGTGAAGCTCAACGACAAAGTCGAAGAGGGTGAGTTGCTCATTCGTCTCGACGACGAGGAAGCGCGCGCGCGCCTTGCCGCAGCAGAAGCTGAAGCCGGACTACGTAAACGCCAGCGCGACGCCGAGACTTCGACCAGCGGCCGCGAGAACGTCACGCGCGGGGAAGATGCCGTCTATTCGTCAGAGCGTGAGGTCATCGGCGCGCGCTTCGAACTCGACGCGGCACTCACCGGTAAGCGGCGCGGTGAGACGACAGACCAGCAGCTTGCCGAGGCACGACGCCGCCTCGCCAAGGCGCAGGAGCGTGTCGAGCGCGAGCGTCTCGCCTATGCCCAAGCGCAGGCGAAGCCCAATCTTCCATCGCCGAATCAGGCCGAGTCGGCGCTTACCGCCGCTCGCGCCAACGTGGCGCTTGCGGCCTCGCAGCTCGACAAGTCGCGTATCCGCTCACCCAGGGCCGGCAGCGTTCTGCAGCTCAACGCCAAGAAGGGTGAGATCGTCGCGCCGTCGCCGGAGCAGCCGCTGGCCGTGGTTGGGGACGTAAGCGTCCTGCGCGTCAAGGCCGAGGTCGACGACGGAGACGTCGCCAAGATCCGAGTGGGGCAGAAGGCCTTCGTGCGCTCGATCAACTATCCCGGCCGAGAGTTCGAGGGCACGGTGGCTGATCTTGCTCCAACCATGGACACCCCGCGCATTTCGGCGCGCGGTCCGAGGCGGCCATCCGACATCGAGGTTCTGGAAATGACCATCAACCTCGTAGGCGACGTGCCGCTGCTGCCAGGTATGCGTGTCGACGCCTTCGTGCGACCCGACCGCTAAGAGCAAGCTTGAAAGCTGCTCATCGCAACAATCCGAGGCGCGCGAAAAGATCATCGCGCGCCTTGTTCGTTTCGGGCTGCCAGGAGGCAACCTTGGAAGCGACAAGGTTGGCCTGCGAGCGCAGGATGATGCCGTCGTCGAGCACCTTCAATCCGTTGGCGGCGAGCGTGGCGCCGGTCGTCGTGATGTCGACGATGAGATCGGCAGTTCCGGCCGCTGGCGTGCCTTCGGTGGCGCCCAGGCTCTCGACGATGCGGTAGTCGGCGATCCCCTTGCCTGACAGGAAGCGACGCGCAAGGTTGATGTACTTTGTGGCCACACGCAGGGGGCGGCCGTGGGCGCGTCGAAAGCCTGACGCCGCCGCCTCGAGATCGGCCACCACGTTGACGTCGATCCAACAGGCGGGAACGGCGACGACGACATCTGCGCGCCCGAACCCCAACGGCTTCAGGAGCGTCACCCGCTCGTCGGCGTTGACGATATTCTCGCGCACGAGGTCCTCGCCGGTGACGCCGATGTGGGCGCGGCCGCTATTGAGCGCGGAGACGATCTCCGAGGCGGAGATGAATGCGACGTCGATGCCTGGCAGCCCCTCGATCTCGCCGCGATAGCCGCGATCGTGGCCGACCTTCTTGAGCTTCAGTCCTGCCGCGGCGAGGAACTCTGAAGTCTGCTCCATCAGACGCCCCTTGGAGGGCACGGCAAAGGTAAGGCGCTCGCTCATCGTTTGGCACCCCGCACGACGGTCAGCAATCGCTCGGTGTGGATAGCACCTCCGACCGCCGGCACGTTGTGGGGCGCGCCGACGGCTTTCAACAGGCCATCGTAGCGGCCGCCGCCAGCGATGGGGCTTGCGGGACCCAGCGCGTCGACGACAATCTCGAAAACGAAGCCCGTGTAATAACCAACGTTGCGGCCGAACTCGGCTGAGAAGTCGACGGAGGCCATATCGATGCCGCTCTCGGATAGAAGCTTGCAGCGGCGTTCATAGGCGTCGATGGCGGCGGAGACCGAATCATTCGACTTGCCAACGAGCCGGCGCGCTATGTCCGAGGCTAACGGCGCCGGAGCTCGGATAGCGACGTAGGCATCGATCAGCGCGGCGGTTTCAGGCTTCAGTGGCGGGGCCTTGGCATCGGCAGCGATAGCGAGCAGTCCCTCGGCGATCTCTGCCGCCGAGCGTACGCCGATCAACTCGATCCCCGCCTTGTCGAGGTGTTCGGCGACAAGCACCTCGGCTCCGGCGGCATCCTCGGGGTCAAGCGCCTCGATGAGTGTGCGTGGTAGGGCGGCCGTAGACCGGGCCGGCTGCGTGGAAAGCCGCTTCAGCTCGGCGCGAAATGCATCGGGCCGCCAGAACTGGTGGCGCAGCCGCCGGCGCCAGCGGTCGGGAATGTTGGCGGCGACGAGCAGTGCGTCGAACAGCCCGACGTCACCGATGCGCAGCTTCCATCCCGATAGCCCGGCCTGCTGGAGCGCGCGCAGCATCAGCACCAGCGTCCGCGCGTCGGCCTCGCCGGGATCCTTATCGCCGAACGCCTCGATGCCGGCTTGGCGGAATTCGCGCGGATGGGAGGCATCGGCCCCCGCCGGCTGGAAGCGGAAAGCGGGGCCGTTGTAGCTGTAGAATGCCTCTCGGTCGGCCGCTGGGTGACGTTGCAGGTAGAGGCGGCAGGTCGGCACGGTCAGGTCCGGCCGCAGGCATAGCTCCTCACCGTTGAGATCGGCAAAGACGTAGGTTCGGCCGCGCAGCGCCTCGCCGACCACGTCGAGGAATACCCCCGCCGGCTGGATGATGTCAGGCGCAACAGCCTCGTGGCCGGCCGCGATGAACACTGCCAGGAGCGTGCGCGCCTGCGCCTCAAGGGCCTCGAAATTTACCGGTGGCACAACGCCCATCGCCGTTCCGTCATCTTTTTTCAGTCGGGGCCGCTCTTTTGACCGCGTGGGGCGGGATCGGCAAGTTCGATGATGCATCTGGGCCGCAGTGGGGTCCCGTTGGGTCTGAGCAGGGTTTGACCGGCCTGGGCGCGATGCCTTACTGACGCTAACAAGCTATGTTGGCCTAACACCAACAGCCGAGGACGTCGGCTGAGCATTGCAGACGCTGCGTTTTCTTGGAGGGGGGCTGTCGATGAAGCGCTACCTCGCCGCTGCTGGCTTGAGTGTGCTGGCAGCAGTGGCCATCACCGGCACGACGCTTGCGGTCACGGCGCCGAAACCGGAGCCGGCCTCGCGTCCGGCCACCGGAGTCGAAGCTGCTCAGGCGCCGCAAGCGGAACCGGGTGCCGCTGAACAGGCACCAGCGCCCGCCGTGGGGACGCCCGAAAACGCGAACGCCCCGCCGGCCTTGCCAGAATTGCCTCCCGAGGAGGACGTCGTCCAGGAAGCCTGGCCGATGCCGGTGGAGGATTTCCTTGCCGGCAAATACCTGGAGCGCGCCGATGTCGTTCTCACCCAGCGCGAGTGGGATGTCGCCTCATGGGCTATCCGCTGGGCGACCAATTCGCCGTTCTCGCACGCGGCCATGGTGTTCACCGGCCCACAGTTCGAATCCGGCTACTCGAGCACTTTCGTCATCGAAGCCGGCACGGGCGGTGTGGATCTCACCAATCTGCGTGACTACATCGCCGACAAGAGCGCCTTCATCGCCGTGAAGCGGTTCAGAGGCGAGTGGTTCGACGAGCCAAAACAGTCGCGCGTACGCGGTCTGCTGCTGGATAAGATCAAGGCGACGTATAACTATTGGGCGATTGGAAGCATCGTGCGCAGTCTCTGGTTCGGCGTCGAGCGTAGCGTCAGCGGCGACAGCAAAACCGTGAAGCGCTTCCGCGAGCGCAATTGGAATCCGCCGAACGAGTTCATTTGCTCGGGGCTGGTACAGGTCGGGTTCGTCGAGGCGGCGCTGGAGTACATCAAGGCCGGCGAACTGCCACCATCGACGCTCAATGAAGTGGTGTTCGAGCGCGAGGCTGCGTCGCGGCTACCGGAACGAGAGGACTGGAGCTATCTCGATGCCGAGTCTTCAAAGACGACGGCAGTTCTGTTCCGCAAACAGAATTTCGATGCGCTGCAATCAGTGACGCCCGAGGATCTTGCCGCCAGCAGCAAGCTCGACTGGCTGTACTTCATCAAGAACGGCATGGTGTACAAGGTCGCCAGCTACGACGACGTGCGCAAGCTGATCAGCGAGTAGCGCCAGGCTTCAGTGTATGTCGAGGGGCTCGTTGCCCTCATGCACGGGCCGGTGCAGCTTGACCGGTGGCAATCCCTGCATCTGCTGCACGACCTGTCCGGAGCGCCCACCGCAACCGGCGACACAGAGCACGGCATTGGGGTCCTTGGAGTCATACGCCGCCCGCGAGGATTCCTGATCGGCCCCGCCGGCCGTGGTGCGCATACTGCCAAGGTGCTTCTCGCGCGGCATGGGCAAAGCCTGCACGATCACGGCCTGCCCGCAGCCGGCGACGCAAATGGTCACAAACTCATTAGGACGTGACGCCAGGAGCGGTTTGACGCGCGCATTGGAGGCAGGCATGCCGCGCTCGGGGCTTTCGCTCATCGAGAAGGCGTCGCCGCCCTCGACCATCTCAGTGTCCTGAGCAGGGGCCGGTGTCGAGGCCAGCAGTAGCGCAGTGGCGGCGACCAAGCAGGCGGTCACGACGACACGTGGCGAGATGCGCGACACCGCCGCCCGCCAGACACGAGCCTGGTTGCACTCGGAGAAAGACAGCCGATGCCCACGCATGAAACCTATCGCGACACCGCCAATGGCCGGTGCACGTCCCCTGAAAGACTTACCAAAAAGGGACTCTGGCAGGGCGTGGTAAAGAAACTCTTCGCCCCCGGGGACGGGACGCCCCGGGGCGCCGGCTACTGCGGTGGGGGTACGTAGCGCCAATAGTCTCCGGCCTGGGTAGTGATCTTTCCGGGCTTAAGGGCGCGCATTTCGGGCGGGCGCAGCCCGGTTCGCGGCAGCTCCCCGATGTCGGACAGCAGCGTGTTGTTGGACGCGTAGCCCGAGTGGTTGATGGCGAAGGCATCGGTCGAGGCCGCCGTTACGTCGATGGTGTCGACGCCTGGCAAGATCAACGGCCCGTTGGGCGGAACGTCGCCAGCGCGGTAGCTGCCCCAGAAATTGCGCGACACGATCAGCGCCCGATCGTTGGCGGCGACATAGAGCGTCACGTTTTTCGCCAAGCCCTTGATGGCACTGGCAAGGTTTGCGAAGCCGTCGGCATCGACATCCGGGGCGGCGAGGATCACCTGGCTGATGGTGACACCCTCGGGGGCGGCGGACTTCATATCGCGCAACACGTCCATGACGGGCTGATTGCCCATCGAATGGGCGATGATACTGATCTGCTTGGCGCCCGTCTCCTTGGCGACCATCTGAAGAAACTCGCGCAGGTAGGGCTCGGACGCCTGGGCGCTCTCGCGATCGTAGGTGTAGCTGGCCACAGCGCCGCCGGACGGCCAACTGTAGAGGAACGGGGCACCGTCGAAATCGAGGTCGTAGGCGATCTGCGCCGTGCGGTAGAGGGCGTTGTCAAACGACGTGTTGTAGCCGTGGACGAAGACGAGGGCCTGATCCTTGTAGATCGTCGATGACTTGAGGCGCGCTTTCACCTGTGCCAGCAGCTCCTCCTTGGTGAGGGCTTTGATCTCCTCGACGGTGAAGTGCCTTTTGGGGTCTTCGCTCTCGGCATAGATGGTCACGTCGAAATATGGAATCCGGACCACCCAAGGCCGTTCGACGTTCGGCACCTCGTGCACCTTCGGCACGGTGATCTGCGCCATGCCGAGCTGCAGCTTGCGCGCACGGTCTGAGCCGAATGCCAATCTTTGTGCGTTCGGCTGAACAGCGCGGTCCGTGCCCCAATAGACGGGCACGACCTGCCAGTCGGGATTCGCAGGCGCGGCGGCACCGCCCACGGGATCTGATGAGCGAGCGGCGGCCGCCGGGGGTGGCGCCTCTGCCGCGGCACGTGCGCCGCTGCCGCCAGCCGGAGGTTCGACCGATGGGTCGGGGGCAGCCGCCACGGGCGGCGGAGGGGCCTCGGCCTGCATCTCCCTAGATGCGGCGGACGGCGGAGCCGAGCGCTTCCTCGCCGAACGGCGCGCCATATAGCGACCGTCGAATTCGGGCATGGCGGGCGACGCCGCCGCCGGTGGGCTCCTTTGCGCCTGGGCGGCCTCCGGTGCGGCAGGCGGTGGCGGGACCGGTTTGGCTGCCCCACCGATAACACCATCCTCGGGCGCAGCGGTCATGGGAGCTTCGGCGCTTTTCTCCCCGCCGGCGGCCGGCGCGGGCTCGCCCACGGGTGCAGCGCCACCGGGTGTATCGGCGGAGGGTATACTGAAGGGTTCTTCGGCGGCAGGCGGCACGGCTGCAATTTCGGCCTCCGCATCGTCGGCGCTAGCCTGCGGCTGCTCTGTCGGCGTGGAGCCGGCAGCGGTCGACGGAGCGTCGGCCGGCGGAATCGTGAATGGCTCCTCAATCGTCGCGGCGGGAGGCGCCTCGGTGACCTCGGCAGCTGAGTTATCAGCGTTGTTCGCCGCAGGCTGCTCAACCTCGGCAGCTTTAGGCTCGCTCGACGCTTCGGAAGCTGACTTTTTGTCAGGCGCGGCGGTCCCGCCTTCACTTGCGGGAGCCGAGGCGGCCCGGACGGCCGCTGCCGCATCGGACTTGCCTAACTTTTCATAGGTAGCTGCCAGTCGCTCTCGCGATGCCGCCACGCCCGGCTGACCAGGTGCCTTCTCGCGGATGGCAAGCGCGCGCGTCAACAGCGGCTCGGCCTCGGCGAACTGGTTCTGCGCCTCGTAAAGCCCGGCGAGGGTATCGAGGGCGTCGGCCACTTCGAGGCTGTTGGCACCCTTTTTCTCGGCGAGTGCTAGAATCCGCTTGGCGATCGGCACTGCCTGGGCAGCCTTGCCGGCCGCCTGCAACTTTGCCACCTGGCGCTTCAGAGCGGTCGCGCTGTTGGCCGCTGCAGCCTTGCGCCGTAGTGCTTTCTGATGAGCCTCGCGCTCGGCCTCGCTGTACGACTGCCATGGCGGCCATCGATCCTGGGCGTTGGCTGGCTCTCGCGTAAGAATCGAGAGCAACGTAAGACCCAGAAACAATATTGTTAAAACAATAGGCTGACGAGCCGGCACGACAATAAATCCCCGATCTAAGCGGCAGTATTGCGCCGCATTACTCCCTGGCTGTGGCCCCCTTAGGGCGCCGCGTAGCGCCAAAAGGCACCCTTGGGCGACTGGGTGCGTCTCAACGCCGGCAGCCGCTCCTCGGGCGGTCTCAGACCACTTAGTATGAGCTTACCTATGTCCTGCAACAGATCATTGTTCTCTGCGTAACCGGAGTGGTTGAGACCGAAGCTGTCGGTCGAGGCCGCAGTTACGTCGATTGTCTCGATGCCCGGTACAATCAGAGGCGCTCCGGCGAGAACATCACCCGCTCGCGGACTGCGCCAAAAGCCTCTCGAGACGATCAGCGCGCGGTCGTTGGAGGCGGCATAGAGCGTCACCCCGTTGGCGATGTTCTCAACGTGCTGTGCCAGATTGGCGAAGTTGTCGGCGTCAACGTCGGGGGCCGCGAAAATCACCTCGTTGATCGCCACCTTCTGATCGCCGGTCGAGCGCATATCCTTGAGCACATCGAGCAGCGGCTGATTGCCCATCGAATGGGCGATGATGCTGACCGACTTCGCGCCGGTCTCCTTGATCACGAGGTCGAGGAAGCGGCGCATATAGGGTGTCGAAGCTTCGGCGCTCTCGCGGTCATAGGTGTAGCTTGCGACCGAGCCGCCGGACGGCCAGCTGTAGAGAAATGCGGCGCCGTCGAACTTGAGATCGTAGGCGATCTGCGCCGTGCGGTAGACCGCGTTATCGAACGAAGTGTTGTAGCCGTGTACAAAAATCAGCGCGTGCCCCTCGTAGCGGCTGGAGGCGGCGAGGCGCGTACGTGCGTTGCGCAGGAACTCGTCTTGCGACATCCGCTCGACTGACTGCAGGGTGAAGTGCTCGGCGGGATCTTCCGACTGCTCGTAGATGGTCACGTCGAAATAGGGGATGCGCACCGCCCACGGACGCTCGATCTGGGGAATCTCGTGGCTCTTGGGCACGGTCACCATCGCACGGCCGAGTTCGAGATTGCGCCCGCGCTCGAACCCGTATCGCAGTCGCGTCGCGTCCGGTTGCTCGGCCCGATCGGTGCCAAAGTACACGGGGACGACCTGCCATGGGTCAGCAGCGGGTTCGGGCGCGGTGGCGGGGCTCTGTCCGTCGAGACGCAGCGGCGCGTTACGGGCCTCCGTATCTGCGCTCCGGTGGGCCTGATTGAAAGTTGGTGTCACAAGGAACGTAACCGCCAACATCAGGCCGGCGGCGAACAGCGATCCGCCGCGAACCAGCATCCGCATTGACCGCGAGCTGTTGCGGGTGGCGCGCCAGCCCAACAGAAAGGCGGCCAGCGCCACGGTCGCGGCAATAATAGCGACGATAATGGCAGACATCGCTTTTCCCCTCAGCGACCCGTTTTTCTCTGCCGCAGCGGCAAATTATGGGTCGATGGTGCCGCGGGCAACCCGTTGTCCACACCGAAGCGGCGCCATGTCAGACTTGCGAAGGGTGAATTTCTCCAATTAACAACGGCCTTGAAGGAATCGAGGGAACGTTCGATGCAGACCGCCGTTACCGCTGGCCCGACGCTCGATAGCTTGGTTGCGGGGGTGCGCTCCGGCGACAGGGCGATGCTGGCGCGGGCCATAACACTCGTGGAAAGCACCAAGGCGGAGCATCAGGCGCGGGCTCAGCAGCTTTTGCAGGCGCTGCTTCCATCAACGGGCGGCGCGCTGCGCCTTGGCATTACCGGCGTGCCGGGCGTGGGGAAATCGACCACGATCGACGAACTGGGCATGAACCTCGCCGGGCTGGGGCACCGGGTGGCGGTGCTGGCGGTCGATCCGACCTCGCGGCGTACAGGCGGGTCCATCCTCGGCGACAAGACGCGCATGAACCGGCTATCGCAGGAACCGAGGGCGTTCATCCGTCCCTCGCCCACCTCCGGCACGCTCGGCGGCGTCACTCGCAAGACGCGCGAGACGATGACGTTGTGCGAGGCGGCCGGGTTCGATGTGATCATCGTTGAGACGGTCGGCGTCGGCCAATCGGAGATTGCGGTTGCCGATATGGTCGACTTCTTTCTCGTGCTGCTGCTGGCAGGCGGCGGCGACGATCTGCAGGGCATCAAAAAGGGCATTATCGAAATCGCCGACATGATCGCTATCAACAAGGCGGATGGCGACAACGTCTTGCGTGCCGAACGCGCTGCGGGCGAATATCGTGCCGCGCTGCAGATCCTCAACCCGCCGTCGCCAAGCTGGGCGCCGCCAGTGGTCACCATCTCCGGGCAGGAGAACAAGGGTCTCGACAAACTGTGGGAGAACGTCGTCGCGCATCGCAAGGCCCTGACCGCGTCAGGCGAGTTCGCCGAGCGGCGCCAGCGTCAGGCGGTGGCCTGGATGCGGGACATGCTGAGCGACCGTGTCATGTCATCCGTCCAGGCGAACCCACTCGTCTCGGAGCGCCTGCCGCAGTTGGAGGAAGACGTTCGTTCCGGGCGGCTGTTGCCGACGCTGGCCGTGGACGAAATAATGAGGCTCGCCGGCATCCGCGCGTGACCCCATACAGGGTGAGTGTAATCGGTTGAGAGCGTGACGTGTCTACACAGCGACCACTCATCCTGCTAACGGGTTTCGGCTCATTTCCGGGTGTCGAATCCAATGCCACGGCAGCGCTGATCCCCGAGATCGCGACCGTGGCGCGGCAGCGCTTTGGGGATCACGAGATCGTCGACGAAGTGCTCCCCGTCGAGTGGGCACGCGCGCCGCACCGGCTGAACGAGCTTCTGGAGCGTGACGGACTTCGCTTGGCGCTTCACTTCGGCGTCTCGAAGCACGCAAGTGGCTTCCAGCTTGAGCTTATGGGACATAACGTTTGCGGCGGGGGTGGTGACGCCGCGGGGGAGATGCCGAGCACCGGGGAGATCATCGCCGGAGCGCCCGCTTCCCTCGCTTCGACATTTCCGGTCGAGGCCATCCTAGCGCGACTGCGCGCCGTGGGCCTTCCGTGCGCGCCGTCGAATAGCGCGGGCACCTATCTGTGCAACGCACTGCTGTATCACTCGTTGACCGCGGCCCACGGACTGCAAGGCCCCTTCCTTTCGGGGTTCGTGCATCTGCCCGTGCATCTTTCGGCGACCGGCAGCGTTGGCGAGGCTGGGGCCGATTGCCTGCTGACGTGGGACGACGCGGTTGCAGGCGGCGTCGCGATCATCGCTGCCTGCCTCGAAGCAGAAACAAATGCTTAACCATCACGGCGCCGGCTGACGGCGAGTGGCCCTCAAATTGCGTACCAAGCCTAGCGAGTCCTTATCGGAGCTTGGTCGATGACGCTTAGCCGTCGAAATGTGCTTTCCACCGGGGTTGCGGCCGGCATTGCTGTCGGGGCGACCTCAGGTCCGCGTCCTGCTGTGGCACGCTCGGCCAGTGCACAGCTGCATCTTTCGCTGCTCGGCAACAGCACCGTCGATCAGGCGCCGGCCTTGCAGGCCGCCATCGACTCGGCCGCGCCGCACGGCGAACCCGTGGTGCTCCCCAGCGGACGCTTTCGCGTCGGGCCCCTGCAGCTACGCTCGGGGACACGTCTCATCGGCGCAGAGGGGGCAACGGTTTTGGAGTATGCCGGTGGCGGCGCATTCATCACCGCGCAGGATGCAGAGTCCATCGTCATCGAAGGAATGACGCTCGACGGCGCTTATCTCCCTCTCGATGCTAGCCGCACAGACGCCCTTCTCAGCCTGCGCAATGTGCGCGGCCTACAGATCTCGTGCCTGACGCTGACGCGCAGTCCTGCCAACTGCATAACGCTGGAGGGCTGTTCGGGCAGGGTTGCCGATTGCAATATCTCCAACGCGATGCTGGCGGCGATACACAGCATCGACGCTGCAGGCATCGAAATCACACACAACGCCATCGCCGATTGCGGCAATGCCGGCATCCATGTGTGGCGCTCGGAGCCGGGTGAGGACGGAAGCATCGTTTCGGGCAACCGGATTGTGCGCATTCGCGCCGACGCCGGCGGCACCGGCCAGAACGGCAATGGCGTGAACGTCTTCAAAGCCGGTGGCGTGCTGGTGTCCGACAATCGCATCACCGACTGCGCCTACACAGCGGTGCGCGCAAACTCGGCATCAAACATTCAGATCATCGGCAATTCCTGCGCGCGACTGGGCGAGGTGGCGCTGTATGCCGAGTTCGCCTTCGAGGGTGCGCTGATCGCCAACAACCTCGTCGACACTGCGGCGGCGGGGATCTCGGTGACAAACTTCAACGACGGCGGCAGGCTTGCGGTCGTGCAGGGCAATCTCATACGCAATCTGTTTCGCCGTGAGCATGAGCCGGTCGACAAGCGCGGCCACGGCATCACGGTCGAGGCGGATACGGCGCTCACCGGGAACGTTGTCGAACAGGCGGCCACTGCCGGCATCGTCATAGGCTGGGGGCCATACACACGCGAAGTCGTGGCGACGGGAAATCTCGTGCGCGCTTCGCGGGTGGGGATACTCGTGTCGTCGCATCCGGGGGCGGGTGCGTGCCTGCTCGCCAACAATATGATCTCGGGGGCGCCCGATGGTGCCATCCGCGCCATGGACGACAACGGTGCGCCGATTGGCCCGGACCTGGCGCAAGGCGGGCGCAACGACAAGCTGCTGTCGATCGCGGGCAATCTGTCGGTCTAGTGCCTGATCGGCCTGCGTGCGCCGACGTAAGGCTCTTCAGGCGGTGACCTTGAGGCCTGCAAGTGCGTCCTCGAAGAGAGGCGATGAACGAACCCCGCCGACAACTTGGCCATGCCAGGTCTTGATGGCGCCGACCGGCATCAGGCCGCGCGCCGCCGGGTACAGTTGCTCAACCAGGGCCATCGCCGCGCCGGCCGCTGCGCGCTTCGTCCCGTCGTCGATTTTCAGCGCAAAGCCCAGGCCGAGTTCGGGGAATGCCCCGCAATAGACGCCCTCAGCGCCCGTCTTCATGAAAACCTGCCGAGGAAGAGCGCGCATGACGACGGTGTCGGCGCGGCTCTTGCCGGCGACCATGTCGGGATATTCCCAACAGGCATCGAGGATTTGCTTCACTGCGGCGCGGCGCTCGGGCGTCATGCCATCGCCGGTGACCAGCTTGGCGAACGCGCGTGCCATGACCGACAACGGCATCGCCCAATTGGGCACCGAGCAGCCGTCGATACCTTGCACATCGGCACCGAGGGGCAGTCCTGTTATGTCGCAGAGCGCTTCGTGGACGCGTTGCTGGACCGGGTGCTTTGCGTCCCAATAGCCAGCCGTGGGTTCGCCGAGGTGCACGGCGGTGGCCAGCATGCCCGCATGCTTTCCCGAGCAATTGTTGTGGAGCTGGGTGGGCGATTTTCCGGCGGCGATGAGGGCGTTGGCGGCAGATGAGCCGAGCGGCATGTGAGCGCCGCAACCTAGCGCGTCGGGATTCAGGCCGGCACGATCCAGCATCGCGCCGGCAAGCTGCGTATGGCGCTCGGTGCCGGCGTGGGAGCCGCAAGCAAGGGCGATCTCGGCGAGGCCGAAACCGAACCGATCGGCGGTGCCCGATTCGATCAATGGCAGCGCCTGCAACGCCTTCACGGCGGAGCGCGGATAGACCGTGCGCTCGACGTCGCCAAGGCGCAGGGCGAGGGCGCCCGATGGCGCCGCAATCGCGACTGCGCCGCGATGCCAGCTCTCAACCAGCGGGCCGCGCGTCACCTCGATGAGAACAGGGTTGGGCATGTCCCTCGCATTGAGCGCTGGAGGCACTACGACCAACAGCATCGGCCGCAGCCGGCCGTCGATCAAGCCCGGTGTGGCGATAGGGCGCCCAGGGCGCGCGCAATCGCGTGGGGAAACTTATCGCGCGCGCGGTATTGGCGATCAGCGGAGCGAGTTGTGGCTACCTTGCGGAGCACTTGGCGAGATCGGCCTCGCGCTTTTGAGCGGCTGCTCGCGACGTATCTGGACTGACCGAGGCGCACCATGCCGCGTGAGCGCCCTTGTCGACAGACCAGTCGGCACCGCCGAAGCCGCACTTGAGCTTCAGATTGCGCTGCTGCTGCTCGAGAGCCGTCTTCACATACCAGTCGCAATTGGCCGATGCCGGCAGAGACAATCCGACGGTGCCGAGCAGAGCCAGAACCGGGAGTGCGGCGCGTCGCCAAGCAGTCGTCATCGTCCTCACCTTACGTCCTCTAACTTCTCACTCCCCGACACTAGGTGCCGGCCCATGAACCCGGGCTGAATGTCGGGGACGCGCCAATCGCCTCGCGCACCCCCCGTCTCACCCCCGCCCGTTCATACACGGCAATTGCGGCTAGGGCGAGCCATGCGGCCGATCCGCCGGGCGGTCCATCCCGCGGGCCAGAATTTCCCAGATCCCGAGTCACTGCCGGAACAGCGCGCTGGCCTGCCGCCCGCCATTGTCTCTGCAGACGAGGCGACACCAACCCAAGTCACCGGAGAGTGCCATGCACGGACGCATCACCAAATACAGCGCCAAGGACGGTTTCGGCGTGATCGAGGCGGACGATGGATCGAAGTACCGCTTTGCCCCCGACGAGGTCGTCAATCGCAACGGCAAGCTCGTCGGCCATAGCGTCGACTTCCTGCTCAACGCCCGCCGCGCCAAGGACATCGTGCTGATGACCGGCAGCCCGTGGTCGGTGTTCTCG
>JBAZYB010000016.1:14613-31848 GCA_041659545.1 Hyphomicrobium sp. | reverse complement strand
GAACGTCTCGCGCGCCGTCACGCCGATCCGCTCGACGAAATCACGGTTAGTCATATCGAAGCGGGTCGTGAAGGTCGGCAGCAGCAGTTCCTCGTTGCTGGCGAGCGCATAGGCCTTGCGCACCAGCTTCGAGCAGAACAGCTCCTTGTTGCCTGCCAGCTCCATGGTGAAGTCATACCAAATGTGGCGCCCGCCCCTTTCGTTCGAGCGGCTGACGACGTCGTGGATCAGCGCCGCGGCACGCGCGGCCAGCTGCTTGTCGCGGTGACGGAACAGCACACAGCGCCCAAGCCCGTGATGTAGCGTTTCGCTCAGCGGATTGATGACCGCGCCATCCTCGATCAGCGCCTCCACCACCCACTGTTTGCCGTTAGCGTCCGTATGGATGATCGCCAGGTGGCTGAACTGACTGTCGACATCGCCGATGCGTGCGATGGCGGCGCTGTTGTGATGCATGCCCCGCATCAGCAACAGGTCGCCTGACTCGAAATTGAGATCGTCTCCCGTGTCGAATGCGGGGTTGACCAGCGTGTTGATGTTGCCACCGCTGAAGCCACGTAGCGTCTTTTCATCAGGCCCGAGCTGTCCATAACGGATATTCAGCTCGCCCAACATGTCGGTGGCATAGCGGGCGATCCGCAGCGCGTTGCGCAGCGCCTTCTGGCCAGCGAGGCTGAGAAAACCTCGCGCATGCCAATCCGCCACTTGTTGACGCAGACGCAACCGCATCTCAAAGATCGCTCGGGCGATGTCTGGCGCCGAGCGTGCCAGCGACTGCACGTCGTAGCGGTCCAGCCGAACGTTGAAGGCTGCCTCGTAAAGCTGGCCGAGATTGGCGGCCAGCTCCTTCGCTGTGGCAGCTGGCCGAGCAGCGATCTCCTCGATGGCCGCGAGATCGCCCTCCAGCGTGCTGCGTGGCGTAGTCAGCAGCATCCGGTCCCTCCCTTAGTCTTTGCACCTCCTTAGCATGCCGGGGAAAGACGACGGATGCATGTCCGCAACATCATGAAGGACTGCGCGTGCCACCCATCAGCTTGACGGAGCTCGCCTGCGGACCCATCGGCCCCTCGGCGGGGGCTCGGGTCACATGCACGAGCGCGCCGACCTTGATGTCCTCGAAGGATCCGTTGCCGCACACTTCCCGGGTGAAATAGAGGTCCGGTGAATCCTTCACCTCGATGAACCCATAATGCTGGTCGGGAAACATACGCACCACGACGCCCGTATCACCCGCCGAACCGTGCAGTTTGACCTCGCCCTTGCGAATGGCTGCGATCTGCTCCAACTGCCGCTCCGCAGCTTCGAACACGCGATTGACGATGGGCGTGTGGTCGCCCTTCACCGCGCGCCGTTCCTCTTCGCCCTTGGCGACGACCGGTCCCCGACCGGGAATATCGATCTCTACGGCGATGCCGAGCGGCGGCTTGGCGCCCTCAGGGCTCCGGTGCGGAATTTCAACCACGACTCGCGCCCCCGTTATGTTCGGGTGGAAGCGCTGCAGCCGCTCCACGCGTTCGCGGATCAGCGCGTCAAGAGAATCCGAACTCTCCACGTTCTTGAATGCGATCTGCAGGGCTCTTTCCATTTTATTCTCCGATTTCGTGGCGTGATCGTACGGTAAATCAAAGCGTCATCTCATGGTCATCGAATGGCGCGGGCGTGGTAATTGACGCCGCGCAAGCCGGCGAAAGGGCGGCACCTCTTTGCAGATGGGGACGCTTCGCAAACTGGCAACCGCATCGGCCCTCCTCGGGTTCACGCAATGCAGCCGGCGTCGAACGCGCGGCTACTGATCCATATTGTTGAGATTATTGTTGAGCGCGTCGGAGTTCGAATCGACGTCCGATGGATTGAAAGGTGTCGGATCGTTCTCGATACCCGGCTGCGGCGGCTTGGCGTTGGGATTTGCCCAGGGCGGTCGATAGCCGGTATCGGCTTCCGGCGGCGGTGTCGCCGGTCTCTCGATTTCGAGATTCGTTCCCTCGCCCGCACCAGCAACGGCAAACGTGGGCAGCAGGGCCATCAGGCCAGCGATGGCGGTAGTACGACAGCCCGCTTTGATCATGGCGGAGCCCGTCCTTCGAAAGTTGTGCACTCGCAGCTTTCCATGGACCGGAGCGACTGTCGATGCCTCATTCGTGCTGCGGCCGTCTGCCCTGCGCGAGCACCTCGATTTTATTGAAAAGCAGCGCTAGATCCTGCGGCCTAGATAGACGATGCTCGCCGTCGGGGATCTCCGTCAATTCAGCCTGATCGCCTTCCAAAAGGCCCAGCAGTGCGCGGGTATGGCCAATTGGCACGGCCGTATCGAGACGCCCTTGCAGGATCTCGATCGGCCGCCCCGGATCGAACGATTTATTTGCCATAAGGTGATGACGCCCCTCCTCGATGAGGGCGCGGGTTATGGCATAGGGCTCACCGTACTCGGACGGTTGAAGGTACACACCCGTGTCCTCGAGTTCGCGCCGCGCCCTGAGGTTGAATTGCTTCCACATCAATTCCTCGGTCATGTCCCAGGCCGGGGCGATGAGGACGAGGCCCACGATACGTGCGGCCAGGTCCGGGGCTACGGCCATCAATCGGCGCAGAAGCAGCAGGGCGATATAACCGCCCATGCTCGAACCGACCACGATCTGCGGCCCGCTGGTGATGCGGAATACCGCTTCGGCTTCTTCGAGCCATGCGCCGATGGTACCGTCTTTGAAGTCTCCACCGGAGATCCCATGCCCCGAATAGTCGAAGCGCGTGTATCCATAGCCCTTGGCACCAGCAAATGCGGCCAGCTCGGTCGCCTTGGTGCTCGCCATGTCCGACCTGTAGCCTGATAGCCAGAACAGTCCGGTTTCCCCCGGCGGTGCCGGGTCGATACGATAAGCGATGCGGCGAGCCGGCGCGGAGGGCGCCGACTTCACGTCGAGGAATTGCGGTTCGCTCTCACTCAATCTAAACAACCCTTTCGCTGCCGGAGGATAGCTTGTGGCCGAGAAGCGCCCGACCATACTGCAGATCATCCCCGAGCTCGATACCGGCGGGGCCGAGCTTTCCACCATCGAGATTGCCGATGCCGTGCATACGGCTGGCGGTCGCTGCATCGTGCTGACCGAGGGTGGGCGTTTGGTGCAACGTCTGCGCGACACCAAGGCCGAAGTGAACTTCTTTCCCGCCGCCGCCAAAAACCCGCTTCGCCTTCTATGGAACGCCTACCGGATCGCCAACATCGTTCGGCGGGAAGGCGTGTCGCTCGTCCACGCCCGCAGCCGCGCCCCGGCCTGGAGCGCACTTCTCGCTGCACGGCGAACCGGCGTGCCCTTTGTCACTACGTATCATGGCGCTTACTCGGAGAACTCCGACATCAAGCGCCTTTACAACAGCGTCATGGCTCGCGGCGACGCGGTCATCGCCAACTCACACTACACCGCCGATCTTATCCGCATGCGCTACGGCACCCCGCGCGCGAAGTTGCACGTCATCTATCGCGGCGTCGACGGCGGGCTGTTCGACCCTGCCCACGTTGCGTCTGAGCGCGTCACAGCTGTGCGCCGTCGCTGGGGTGTTACCGACAAGCAGCGCGTCGTGCTGCATGCCGCCCGTCTTACCCCGTGGAAGGGGCAGAAAGTCGTCATCGACGCAGCCGCGCTTCTCGCTGAGCAAGGCGCGCTTGACGATGTTGTCTTTGTCCTCGCTGGTGACGCGCAGCGCCGCGACGCCTATCGAACCGCCCTCATACAGCAGATCAGCAATGCGGGCCTCGACGACCGCGTGCGTCTTGTAGGCCACGAGGACGACATGGCAGCAGCCTTCCGAGCCTCGCATATTGCCGTTGTCGCTTCCGTCGAGCCCGAAGCCTTCGGCCGAGCGGCAACGGAAGCCCAGGTCATGGCGACGCCCGTTATCGCGACCGACATCGGTGCGCCGCCCGAAACGGTCCTCGGGCGCCCCGGCGTTGCGTCCAGCCGTGCTACCGGTTGGCTGGTGCCGCCTGGAGATCGCGACCGCCTCGCCGAAGCCGTTGCCGACGCCCTCGCCATGCCGATGCCGGAGTACACACGCATGGGCCAGCGTGCGCGCGAGCACGTGCTACAGTCGTTCTCGCTGCGGCAGATGAAGCAGCAGACGCTGCAGGTTTACGACAATTTGCTTGGCACTGCGCTCGCCGGACAGCCCGAGGCGCCCTAGCCGCGCAATTTCTTCTCAAGCTTGAACTTGGCGCGCCCGTTCTTGTCCACGCTGCGGTCACTACGGCCGTCGGCAATCGCGCGTCCGACAACCGTCTCGGCGTACCGAGGCAATGCGAACGCGGCGTTGTGCACAGCGGGAGTCCAGTATCTGGTCTCGATGCCACGCTTCTCCTGCCGCTTGGCGAGTTTCTTGATCGGCATGTCGAGATGATCGTCTTCGTCGGATGCCCAGTTCAGCGCGAATGGCCCGCCGAAATAACACGGCTGTGTGCACATGTACGGCGCCACATGGTCGAACAACGAAGCGAAGCTGCGTGTCGTATCGCGCAATTGTTCGGGAAGCAGGAACGGTAGGCCGTTCTGCGTCACCAGAATGCCGCCCTCAGCCAACGCATGCTTGCAGTAGGCAAAGAACTCCGGCGTATGCAGCACGGCCGACGGCCCGATCGGCTCGGAGGAGTCGACGATGATCGCGTCGAACCGCTCGTCCGTCTCCGCGACGAACTTGCGGCCGTCGGCAATGACCACAACGGTGCGCTCATCTTCGAAGGTGTTGCCTGGAATCTCGGGATAATACCTGAGCGCCGTATCGATGACTTCGCGGTCGATCTCACACAGCATCGCCTTCTCGATCGACGGATGCTTGAGGACTTCACGCATCACCCCGCCATCACCGCCACCAATGACGAGCACACGCTTGGGCTTGTCGAGAGCCATGAGCGGCACGTGCGCCATCATCTCGTGATAGATGAATTCGTCCGACGTTGTGAGCTGGCAGACGCCATCGAGCATCAGCACCGTACCCCAGGTGCGGTTCTTGAAAATGATGAGATGCTGGTGTTCTGTTTTGACCTCGTGCAGCACCTCGTCGGCCGCCAGACGCACCCGCCAATGGGGGTGAAATGTCTCCTCGACCCAGCGATCCATATTCATTCCTCCACGACGGCACCGCCGGCACCAAAAAGCGCCGCCGAACGCGAGGGAATAACACGCGACGTGGAATTTTCTACTATTCGTTGCCCCTATTGGGCCGCGCGTGTCCCGTGGCTGCGAAGATGAGCCAGAACCGCGTCGGTTGGCCAGCAGTCGATCTTCAGGCCATTTGTCTTCTGGTAGGTGCCAACTTGCCGCCGCGTATTGGAGCCGATCTTCCCGTCGATCTTGTCCATCGGATAGCCGAGCTTCGATAGCCGGTCTTGGATCTCCCGTACCTGCGCGGTGCGCGGCTGCGCCACCTTCGCTGCCGGAACGTGGAATCCGCCGCCACCGGCAATGCGGTCGGCGAGGTCCCCGACAAAAAGCGCGTAAAGGTCGGAGGTATTATAGAGACGGATGACCTTGAAGTTCTCCGTCGCCAGGAAGCCGGGACCGTAGGCACCCGAAGGCATCATGAGATAGGCGCTGATATTGTCATCGCTGGGCTTGAACGGCGTGGAACCGGTGCGCTTGAATCCGAGCTTTCGCCATTCACCGATCGTGCGCTCGCCGGGAGGTCCTTCAAGCGAGCAATCGCCATTCTCCGGCATGCTGATCTCGTAACCCCAGCGCAGGCCACGCACCCAACCCTTGTTGGCCAGCTGACGCGCCGCCGACGCTAGCGCATCCGGCACACTGTCGAAGATGTCGACCTTGCCGTCGCCATCGCCGTCCTCCAGATGCTTGAAATACTCTGTCGGCATGAACTGCGTCAGTCCGACAGCACCGGCCCACGAAGCGCGCATCTTGGAGCGTGGCACGCCCGACTGAAGCATCTTCAGCGCGGAAAGGATCTCCAGCCGGAATTCGTCTTTGCGCCGGCCGGTGAAGGCCTGCGTCGCCAGCACGCGAATGGCGTCATGTGGCAGTTTGTGCGTGCCGTATGCGGTCTCCCGGCCCCAGATGGCGACCATGATGTAGCGGTCGACACCGGTCTTCTTCTCGATGCTGATGATATCCTTCTCGTGCTCCTTGAGAAACTTGCGTCCCTGCACGGAGAGGGTCGAGAGGTATTTAGGATTGAGGTACTCGAACGCGGATTTGGTGAACTCCGCCTGCCCCGCGCTGTCGTCGCGTTTGCGCCCTGCGACGACGAGATCAGGCAGCGAATAGTCGGGCTTGAGCCCCCGGAAAGCCGCATCGAACGTGGCGCGCGTGACACCCTGCGCCTGCGCATCCGGCCACAAGCCTTCAATGAAGTCACCGAATGCATCGGCCGACGCCGGAGCTGGCGAAACGGCAATCACGAGCGCAGCCAGCGCTCCTGTGAGCGCGCTCAACACCGACCGGTGACGGCTCCTTGCTACGCTGCCAAACCTCACTCGAACCTCCTTCAATGGTGACACGATCCGCGCGCACTTACCGACACGGAACGTCGCACCTTAGTTTCAGGGCAAATTTGCGGCTCACCGCCGACGAGCAAAACGGCTGTTCGCTTTCACTAGCTCGCGTGCTTGAACTGCTGCAAATGCGTTTCCCAGGCCAGTGCCTGCACGGTGATCGTCTCGAGATTGTCGAACTCGGGACGCCAGCCGAGTCGCATACGAATTTTGTCGGATGCCGCAACGATGGCCGCCGGGTCGCCGGGGCGCCGTTCCGATAAACGGACTTCGAAGTCGGCCCCAGACGTACGCTTCACCGCATCGATCACCTGCAGCACCGAGAAACCCTTCGAGTAACCGCAGTTGAAAACGTCGGATTCCCCGCCGGCCCTCAAATGACGCAGCGCTGCCAAGTGGGCCCGCGCCAAGTCCGTGACATGGATATAGTCGCGGATGCACGTTCCGTCCGGCGTCGGATAGTCGGTGCCGAAAACTTCCATGTAAGGGCGCTTGCCGAGCGCCGTCTCGCAAGCCACCTTGATGAGGTGCGTCGCCTGCGGCGTAGACTGCCCCGTCCGCCCCTTGGGATCGGCACCGGCGACATTGAAGTAGCGCAACGCGACGTAGCGGAAGTTATGCGCCCGCGCCGTGTCGGCGAGCATGATCTCGGTCATCAGCTTCGATGAGCCATAGGGCGACATCGGCGCCAGCGCGGCATCCTCGCGCACCGGAATTTCCTTCGGCATGCCATAAACGGCCGCTGTCGATGAGAAGATGAAATTCTCGATCCCCATCTCCACCGCGACCTCCATGAGGGCGCGCGACTTGACCGTGTTGTTATGATAGTAGCCCAACGGATCGACGACCGACTCCGGCACGACAATCGAACCGGCAAAATGGATAATCGCCTTTACGGCGTGCTTGCGCACGATGCTGCGCACCAGCTCCTGGTCTCCGACGTCACCGACCACCAGGGTGGCGTTGGGTGGCACAGCCCATCGGAAACCGGTAGACAGATTGTCGAGGACGACAACGCTTTCCCCGCCATCGAGGAGCTCGAGAACCATATGGCTTCCAATGTAGCCGGCGCCGCCGGTAACGAGGATGGTCATTGCTGTTCGGTGCCTTCCAGATGTGGGCTCGATTTGGGGCCCCACCTTACCACTGCAGGACGTTAACCATGCACTGAATAAGGGTTCCGCCCCGTTCCGACCTTGCCATTCAAGTTCCGCACCAACCGCACACCAGCACCTCGACATCCCCGTTAGATACGCTCGGAGTTGCCTATGCCCGCTACGAAAACGCGCATCCGTAAGGCCGTATTCCCCGTCGCGGGACTGGGCACACGTTTCCTCCCCGCTACCAAGGCAATCCCCAAGGAAATGCTAACGGTCGTTGACCGGCCGGTTATTCAGCATGTCGTTGACGAGGCGCGTTCGGCCGGCATTGAGCACTTCATCTTCGTGACCGGCCGCAACAAAGCTTCGATCGAGGAGCACTTCGACCGAGCCCCCGAACTCGAAGCAACTCTTGCAGAACGCGGCAAGACGAAAGAGCTCGCCGAGCTCGCCAAGGACCTGCCCCAGGCGGGGAGAACCAGCTTCACCCGGCAACAGGCGCCGCTCGGTCTCGGTCACGCCGTCTGGTGCGCGCGTGACATCGTCGGCGATGAGCCGTTCGCACTGTTGCTCCCCGACATGCTTCACCACGGCGTCAAGGCATGCCTCGCCGACATGATCGAAGCTTATGACGCCAACGGCGGCAATCTCATTGCCGTCTCGCCGGTTCCAGAGAGCGAGACGCATCAGTACGGCATCGTTGGCGTCGAGGATCGTGACGCGAAGGTCTCGCGCATCACACAAATGGTCGAGAAGCCGAAGCAGGGCACTGCCCCATCGAACCTGCACATCACCGGCCGCTATATCCTGCAGCCGGAGATCTTCGACATCCTCGAAACGCAGGAGCGGGGCGCCGGCGGCGAAATTCAGCTCACAGATGCGATGCTTGCCATGCAGAAGGACGGCAAGCCGTTCCACGCGGTACGCTTCGACGGCACCATCTACGATACGGGCACCAAGCTCGGCTTCCTGATGGCCAACGTCGCCTACGGCCTTGAGCGTCCCGACCTTGCCTCCGCACTCAAAGCGGGCATCGGCAAGCTCATCTAGCCCGCCGCTCGCACCAACGGACTCGCGTCGGCGGCCGGCTCCCGAGGGGAGTCGCCGGCGCCAAAGTGACTAATGGCGCAAGCGCACGCCCGCTTGCACCTCTTCGACCGTGTAGCTGCTCTCCGGCAGCGAGCTCTGGAAGTCCGTATGTTCGTAGCGGGCAAAAAGAACCGCCCAGGGATTGAGGTAGTACTCCGAACCTACCGCGGCGGTGAACTGCTCCTCGTTGATATCCGTGCCGACGAAGTTTCGCGTCATGTATCCAACGCCGGCACTGCCGACGAGATACCTTGTGAAGCTGTGACGTGCCTCGAAGCCGTAATTGCGCTCCATGACACCCGGCGAGCCCGCGGTCGTCGTTTCGGCGATGTCGCTCGTCGCCGTGAATTGCAGAACCGTCAGCGGCGAAACGAGCCAAGCGAGATCGGCATCGATCAGCATACCGTCGACCGCGGGGAGCTCGTGATTGTCCAACTCCTGATGCGCGTAGCCTAAGCTGATATTGCCGCGCAGAATCTGGCTGACATCACCGAACGACAGTCCGAAACGATAGCGTTCGCCGGTCGACGAACGCAGGATTCCATCGGAATAAGCCGCAATGCTGTAATCGCGTTGATTGAGCGAGATGTCGGAAAAGGCAAACAGATAAGGCGAGAACTCCCATCTCGGCCGCACCGCCTGCTCGTAAAGTTTGTAGTCGCGGTCGGAGTTGTTCTGCACTTGATTGTCGAAGATATTGGGGCTGTAGCTCGTGTCTACGATATTCCCGCGCAGCTGCACCGATAGCCGGTTGAAGCGCTGATTGAACGCACCACGCAGTCGCGTCACCTCTATGTTGGGGCGTGTGCCAGCCGATTCCGCGTTGATGGCGGAGCGGCTCTCCTGGGCGAACTCGTGGGAGATTAGTCCCTGAAGATTGGTTCGGCTGGTCACGTCCACCCGTCCCAGACCCTCGACCAAATAGGCGCGGTTGTCCTCCGACGAATAGCGATCATGGTAGCTGAGATCGCCGCTGGCGCGGAACTCGAGCGCGTGCCGACCCCAATTCGACGCCAACCGCGCCGCCGGCCGCACCTCGAGCGAGCTGTCGCCTACGGGAAACGGAGAGGCAAACAGGTTGTTATTGAAGTCGTAGTTGGCCTCCAGCGTCGTGAATAACAGGAAGCTGCCGATCTTCGTGCCAATCGGCGGGTACGGATCGAACGCGAACCCCTCGAACGTGCTGGGGCTGAAGACCGGATTCGTTTCATCGGCCTGCAGCAGCAATGGATCGTAACCGGCGGGCTCGGCGGCGAAGGCGCGCACGTCCTGCGCCGACCGCATATCGGCTTCGGTGATGTCCTCCTCGCCCTCGAGCAGTGCGATCGACGCGCCCATGTCGTTGACACCGTCCGCTCCCGCTGCGCTCTCATCGAGCGTGGGAATGGGGTCGCCATCCTGTCGCATGGCGATCGCGCGCCGCCGCGGCCCCTCATCGTCGGCGACTTCGCCGCCAGCCATAGCTTCCGCCTCCACCTCTGCTTCGGCAGCCCCATCCTCGGGCGCCGATATCCCATCGCCGGACGTAAGCGAGGCTCGTAAGCGCTGGTCTGGATCTTGGGTCTCGGATTCAAAAGCCTGGCGGTCTGCGTCCGATAGCGGCAGCAGTGATTCGTCCGGCAGGGAGGGGCGCAGGCGCGGCGGGGGACGGCGCACCTCGGCGCGCCAGCCCGGCGGGTCTATGATTTGCGCAGCGGCTGGCGTCCCGAGAAGAGCACACGCCAGCGCAGTGCCTACGCCGGCCACTGCGGCGAAGCCACGCCAAAACCCGCCGATAGTCCGGCTGCCGGCCAAATGCGCTCCCATGCGATTCCAACGCGACACGCGAACGCAGTACCCAGTGCGGAAAACGCTAGAGGGCGTCGGTTAACGCTGTGTTTAGGATGGCGAAGGGAGCAGTGAACTTCGGTTTTGCGGTGCTGGACAGCACAGGTAAATTGTAAGAAACTATTAACACTTAGGCGTCGCTGAAGGCATCGGGGGAATGAAGCCATGACGACGGCCGAAGGGCCTATTCGCAAATTCCGGTCCGTCGATGGCGACAAGAAGGTAGGCCGCCTTCCAGTTGCGTCGGCACTGCGGACGCTCGACCTGGAGTGCGACGGCCTCAACCTTCTGCGCGAAGCCTTGCGCATTATGCGTGCCGCGCGCGGACGCGTCATCGTCACAGGCATCGGCAAAAGTGGCCATGTGGGCCAAAAGATTGCGGCGACGTTCGCTTCGACCGGCCGGCCGGCCTTTTTCGTCCACCCGACCGAGGCCTCGCATGGCGACCTCGGCATGATCACCGCCGACGACGTGCTGCTTGCCCTCTCCTGGTCGGGCGAGACCGTCGAGTTGAAACCGCTGATCACCTATTCGCGGCGCTATAACGTGCCGCTCATCGCCATTACATCACGCGCCGGATCCGCGCTCGGCCAGCACTCCGACGTAGTGCTGGAGCTCCCGCGCGCCAAGGAGGCCTGTCCACACGGCCTCGCGCCGACGACGTCGACCACCATGCAGCTGGCACTCGGCGACTGTCTCGCCATGGCGCTGCTCGAGGCCAAAGGCTTCACGCCCGAGGAATTCAAGGCGTTCCACCCAGGTGGTTCTCTAGGGGCAAGCCTCAAGTATGTCGCCGACGTCATGCATGCGGGCGATCGCATGCCACTGGCCCGGGACACAGATCCCATGGGCGCTGCGCTCGTCATCATGACGCAGAAGAGCCTCGGCTGCCTTGGCATCGTGGACGCCAAAGGCAAGCTCATCGGCATCGTCACCGATGGCGACTTGCGGCGCCACATGGGGGAGAACCTCGTCAGCCGGCGCACTGTCGACATCATGACCCGGGCGCCCAAGACCGTAAAGCCGGGAATGCTCGCCTCGGCAGCGTTGGAACAGATCAACGCTTCGCGGATTACAGCGCTTTTCGTCGTCGAACGCGGCAAGCCGGTTGGCATCGTCCACGTCCACGACTTGCTCCGTGCCGGTATCGCCTGAGTTGGCCGCCGGCTTCCCGCAGGGGAGACCTCGCCGACACCGACGAAGAATGCTCTAGACGCGCTCCACCATGAGCACCGTGCCGTTGCATCCCGAAACGCGTACACGGGTGCCGGCCTCGGCCTCCACGCCCTCGGCGACCCAGACCGTGTCGGCCGCGCGCACGCTTCCTCGACCGGCCGATGGGATCGGCTCTAGAACAGTAACCAGCTCTCCGACAAGCTGCTGACCACGACGGTTGAGATCCGGCTCGCTAGACTTGATCCAATAGGACCAGCGGCTGTCGATCACGAGATCGACGACTAGCAGCAGCATGCCGACTGCGAACCACGCCCATCCGGCGACAGAGCCGGCAAAACCGCGGAACAGGCCGTAAAGCGCCAGGAGCACACCCGCGATGGGCAGCACGAGGCTGACCACCGCGACCAGCCACGTCAGGCCGCTCGGGGTCCGGTCCGGCTTTGGCTCTAACTCAGTTGAGGGCATGCTCCACGACCAGACAGTTACCGTTGGTGCCGGTGATCCTGACTTGCGCCCCGCGCGCGGCATCCGATCCCTGTGCATTCCACACCGTGTCGCCGACCCGAACCTTGCCACGACCTCCGGCGATCGCCTCTTCGACCATCACCACACGCCCGACGTACTGGCTCGCCCGCGCATTGAGAGCAGGCTCGTCACTGACCGACATGTCCGGCGCAGCATAGCGACGCGCCAGAAAGACGGAGATGCAGGAAATGATGGCGAAGATGATCAGCTGCCACTCCCACGCAATGTCGACGGTCAGCCCTATGGCCCCGACAATCACCGCAGCGGCGCCGAACCAGACGAAATGCACGCCTGGAACAATCGACTCCAGGGCGATCAGCGTCACCGCGACGATGAACCAGTTCCACGCGCCAAGGTTCCAGAAGAATTCCGATAACCCCATGGCTCACATCTCCAACACATCCCACGCACCATAGCAGAGTAGCAGCGTAACCCGCCATCTATGCCCGCGGAACGCTGCCCCGTGGCGCTGGATTGGTCGGCGCCTTGGCTGTATCGCCGAATGCCGCTCCGGTGATCTGAGCCAGGCCGGCAAGCGAGCCGATCACTGACGATGCCTCCAGCGGCATCAAAATCACTTTCTGGTTTGGTGCCTTCGCCAACGACTCGAGCGCTTTCACATAGTTGTTGGCGACGAAGTAGTTGATCGCCTGCACATTGCCTTTGGAGATAGCATCCGAGACGAGCTGTGTGGCCTTTGCCTCCGCTTCAGCTGAGCGCTCACGCGCTTCTGCGTCGCGGAAAGCCGCTTCCCGCCGTCCTTCGGCTTCAAGCACCACAGCTAGCTTCTCGCCTTCGGCGCGCAGGATCGCCGCCTGCCGCAAACCTTCCGATTCAAGGATCTGCGCGCGCTTTTCACGCTCCGCTTTCATCTGCCGCGCCATGCTGTCGACGAGGTCGCGCGGCGGGTCGATATCCTTGATCTCGATACGCGTCACCTTGATGCCCCAGGCCTCGGTCGCCTGGTCGACGACTTGTAGCAACCGCGAATTGATCTGATCGCGGTTCGACAAAAGCTCGTCGAGATCCATCGAGCCCATGACCGTGCGGATGTTAGTCAATGTCAGATTGATGATCGACGGCTCGAGCTGGTCGACCTCGTAGGCGGCACGCGCCGCATTCAGGACCTGAAAGAACGTCACGCCATTGACCCGCACCATGGCATTGTCGCGGGTGATGACGTCCTGACTAGGGATGTCGAGCACCTGCTCCTTCATGTTCATGCGGTGGCCGACGCGTTCCATGACCGGAACGAGGATGTGCAGTCCCGGCTGCAGAGTTCGCGTGTAGCGGCCGAAGTTCTCGACGGTGTAGTTCATGCCTTGCGGCACGACTTTGACCGTCGACCAGAGGATGACGATCGCCAAGACGACGAGCAGCACGCCGAAGACTTCAAAACCGCCTGAAAATGGGCTCATGAGGTCAGGTTCCATCGACCGATCCGGATGATTGGACACAATAGGTTTGCGGGAACGCTATCCCGCTCAGGCAAACATTGGGTTAAAAAATTGTTTTGTTGCAGTTATTTATGAAACAGCGCGCAGTGTCGAAGTAACCCTCTGCTCACCCGGCCGCGCTCTCCGACGGCAAAGTCGCCGGGTGCAACTATCAAATCCATCCTTGCAGTTCCCGGCGCACCACCGCTTCGATGGCGCTGATCCCCTCCGCGCTGTCGTTGAGCGCCGGAAGATAGGCATATTTCTCTCCACCACCATCCTCGAAGTAATGGCGGTTCTCGCCGTCCAACTCCTCCAGCGTTTCCAGGCAATCAGCTGAGAACCCTGGGGCGACCAGCGCGACCCTCTTCACGCCCTCCGCGGCAAGACGCTTGATCGTCTCGTCCGTATAGGGCTGCAGCCACGGGTCGTTGCCGAAGCGCGACTGGAACGTCGTCAGCCATTTGTCCTCCGGCCAATCGAGCGCCGCGCGCACCAGCCGCGACGTCTTCTGGCACTGGCAATAGTAGGGATCGCCCGCTTCCAGGTACGCCTGTGGCATGCCGTGGAACGTGGCGATGATAATCTCTGGCGTGAAATCGAGCTTGGCGAGATCACGCCGCATCGACGTGGCGACCGCTTCGATATAGGCGGGATCGTCGTGATAGCTCGGCGCCACGCGCACCGCCGGCTGCCAGCGCATCTTCATCAGAGCGCGGAACGCTTGATCTGCCGCTGTCGCCGTGGTGGCCGCGGCATACTGCGGATAGAGTGGTACGAGCAGAATGCGATCGCAGCCCTTCTCCATCAGCGCACGGATGCGGCTCTCGGTGCTCGGGTTCGCATAGCGCATAGCGAAGTCGACCTCGATGCGCTCTGCATCGCCCAGCGCAACGGCGAGCTTCTGCGCTTGCGCGCGCGTGATCGTCTTTAGGGGACCCTCATCGAGCTCGTTATTCCAGATCGTCGCGTAATCCTTGCCCTTGCGGCCCGGCCGCACCGTCAGAATGATGAGGTTGAGGATCGGCCACCACTTCCAGCGCGGCACCTCGATGACGCGCTCGTCGGACAGGAATTCCTTCAGATAGCGGCGCATCGACCAGTAGTCGGTGCCGTCGGGCGTGCCGAGATTGAGCAATAGCACGCCGATGCGGCCGCACCGGACAGGTGGATGGTCAGCCGGGCGAAAGGCAGGATCGGGCTGGAACGATGCAGAGGGCTTGATCTCGTTCACGGTCGGCAAACCTCAGGGCTTAGGCAGGGCAAGGGCCCGCACCATAGCCAATATGGCCTCCCGTGGCGAAGTCTCAAACGTCGAGAGGAGGCGAGGCCCGCCGTCGCGCCGGCCTCGGCCGCAACGCACGCTTAGACACGCCTTTGCCCGCACTCTTCGCCTCATCCGCGGGCGTCTCAAGATCTTTCAGGGAGGCGGCTGCGCTCCAATAAGCGGCGACGCTGCGCCTCAGTCGCCGCGGACATTCGGCGAACAAGCGTTCACCACGCGGTCGTGCCAGCGTCCGCAGTTCGGCCTGGCGCTGGCGAACCGCCTTCTCCACCAACTTCGCCTGGGTGGCGCTGATGCCCGACGTACCGGGGTTGTTAATGAAGGCGACGAGCAACGCCAGATCGTGGTCGTCGCCGAGCAGCTGAGAGAGCGTACGTGCCTCAAGGGCTCGCGCTCCGAGATACTCTGGCCAAGCGCGCGCCAAGAGCGTCATCTGCCGCCAATGCGCCTGCGCCCCTTTACGCCACTCGTGAAACGCCTCGTCGCTCGGCTTCTCGTACGCCGCATCGAATGCCCGCCGAGCACGCCGATAGGAACGCTCAAGTCCAGGCCCGACAATATCGAAGCCGGCACCCGCGAGACCGAGTTCAGCAAGACGTTTTCCAGCATCCAGAAGCCGGACCGATGCCTCCTGCATCGCAGGCGGTGCTTCGCCGTTGGCTGCAGCGATGGCCTTGCGCAGCTGTTCCACGACATTGCGGCGATCAAGGCCGCCCGCGGCTTCGAGCTTGTCGACGGTCTCAAAGAGAACGTGCCGATCACGCGCGCCCGAAAGGGAGAGCCCAATGTCGCGCAGGCGTGCATTCTCTTCTTTGAAGGCATCTTCGCCCATCGCAGGACGGACGAGCCTCAGCAACGCACGCAGCCGCTTCAGCGACTTGCGTGTCTCATGCACAGATGTGGCTTGGTCGCCGTTGTCGTTCAGAAGACGTTGCGCACGCTCGATCTGCTCAGCGGCGATGCGCTTCGTTCCATCATCGAAAGGCTCGCCGAGCTTGAAGCGAAAGGCCATGTAGAATCCGCACGTGCTGCATTTCGACAGGGAAATGAACGGCAAAGCTCCGAGCGATCATATGACGGCACCCACCACACATGCGCAAGCACGCACACAAGCTATAGCACAGTGGACGGACGAAGCCGCGCCGCCCAGTCGAGCCATTTTTGTACGCGTCGGTCAGGGTCTTGTGCTGTCATAAAGTCGGTTATCACCGCGGCACTGTCCGCGCCTGCTGCGACAACGTCGGCGGCACGTTCCGGCGTGATGCCGCCGATGGCGACGAGTGGCAGCCGGCCGATGCGCCGCTTCCAGTCCTCGACGCGCGCCAGTCCCTGCGGCGCCCACTTCATCACTTTGAGCTTCGTCTCGTAGACCGGGCCCAGCGCCACATAATCGGGAGCGGCAGCGAGCGCGAGGTCGAGTTCTTCCTCGCTGTGCGTCGACAGTCCCAGCCGCGCACCTGCCGATTTTATAGCTGCCACGTCCGCGGCGGCGAGATCCTCTTGTCCAAGATGTATATAGTCCGCCCCCGCATCGATGGCCTCGCGCCAGTAATCGTTGACGATCAACTGGCAGCCGTTCCGACGCGTGATCTCGAGCGCCTCGGCGATTTGCCGCCGAACATCGGCGGTGGCCGCGTCCTTGATGCGTAATTGAACGGTGCGCACGCCAAGCGGCACGATCCGCGCCACCCACGTCACATCAGGTACGATCGGATAGAAAACGTCCAGACCGCCGCGGCTCGCACTCATGAGCGATCGAGATCGAAGAACGGCGTCCCCGCAACCGGCGTTGAAGGCTGCGCCATGTCGCGCTCCCCCATCAAACCGGCTTCATAGGCGCAACGTCCCGCTTCGATGGCATGCGCGAAGGCTTCCGCCATGCGGACCGGGTCACCTGCCTTGGCAACCGCTGTGTTGAGCAGCACGCCATCGAAACCCAGTTCCATTCCCTGCGCCGCATGCGACGGGGCACCGATGCCCGCATCGATGATCAACGGAATGCCAGGGAAGTAGGCGCGCATGCTCCTCAACGCATAGGGGTTGGCGAGGCCGCGTCCGGTACCGATCGGCGCGCCCCACGGCATCAATACGCGGCAGCCCGCCGAAAGAAGGCGCTCGGCGACGGATAGATCCTCTGTCGTATAGGGCAGCACCTTGAAGCCGTCTGCACTGAGGATCGCGGCTGCCTCGGCGAGCCCGAACACATCCGGCTGCAACGTGTCGTCGTTGGCGATCACTTCCAGTTTGATCCAGTCGGTGCCGAACACTTCGCGCGCCATCTGCGCCGTCGTCACCGCTTCTTTG
>JBAZYB010000016.1:0-14603 GCA_041659545.1 Hyphomicrobium sp. | reverse complement strand
CTGCCGTGTTTGGAAGCACGTGAACACCGAGTGCATTGATCAGCTCTAAGAACCGCTCACCCGTGCGGCCGCGTACCCGCTCGCGGCGCAGCGACACGGTGACGATGCCGGCGCCTGATGCCTCGACCGCCTTCGCCAAAACATCGGGCGAAGGATATTGCGCTGTACCGATCAGCATGCGCGAAGGCATCTCGACGCCGTACAGCGTCAGCCTGCTCTTAGTCGTGGTTGCAGCTTCAGGAGCATTCATGACTGGATCAGCCACCGTGACGGGGAGAGACGATTTCTATGCGGTCGCCTGCCTCGATGTAGGTGACGGCGCGCGCACGTGCTGGAACGAAATCACCATTGCGCGCCGTCGCGATGCGAGCGCCTTCAAGACCACGCTCGAAGATCAGCGCCTCCAACGTCACGGCGGAGGTCGCGACCGCCTCGCCATTCACCGTGATCGCGCGAGCACGCCCGGCTTCAGAAGATTGCATTGCGGACAATTGCCTGCTCCCGCAGCGGCCCAAATCGGCTCGTGATTGCCTCATCCTCTACTTCATCCGTGGGCCGGCGCCAAATCAGTCGGCCTCCAACACCAGCAGCTCCGATGTGGCAGTACCCTCTATATAAGCGGCCACCGCCTCCGCCAGTACCGGGGCCAGAAGAAATCCGTGCCGATAGGCACCGTTGACGAAGATCTGCCGCCCCCCCTCGCGCACCACAGCCCGCGGTATGTTGTCGGGGAATGCCGGACGCACCCCCACGCCCAGATCGATAATTTCAGCCTCGGCAAAGGCCGGATGAACCGCGTAGGCGCCCCCGAGCAGTTCCAACGCCGAGCGCACGCTCATCGGCCCCCGCCCCTCGCTTTCGATGACCGTGGCGCCGATCATATAGACCCCCTCGCCCCACGGAACGACGTAGAGCGGCAGACGCGGATGCAGCAGTTGAACCGGCCGCCGCAGGCCGATCTCACGGGTGCGAATGAGAGCCCGTTCGCCACGTACCCCGCGCAGGGTCGGCAACGCCTCGCGGGCCCAAATGCCACGGCAGTCGACGACAAGATCGCTTTCTGGTTGCGCGGCAGCTCCGAGGACGACTTCAACGCCGGCGTCCTGCGCCTGAGCGAGCATGAAGCCCATCGCTGCAGGCGCCGAGGCGTGCGCCTCATCAGCGAAGAACAGCGCCGTGGAGAACCGCCCCGCAAGATCAGGCTCCAACGCTGCAAGCTCGTCGCCGGCAATCCGGCGGTGTCCCTCGGTTCGTGTAGCGAAGCGATCGAGCTCCCCCATATCGCGTGCACCAGCGACAACGAGACTGCCGTTGGTCTGCAGCTGCGGATAGAATTGACGCCACAGGGCCACGCCCTCGCGACCGAGACGACGCAGCATTGCGGGTGCCGTCTCCGCCTCCCGCTCCGGCGCCAGCATGACGCCACCGTAGATGCTCGCGCTGTCGGCGAAGGGCGTCACACTCGCCTCAACCAGCCGCACCCGGTGCCCAGCGCGCGCCAGTGTCACCGCCTGCCAGAGGCCGAGGATTCCGCCGCCGAGAACGGTGATGGAGCACGGTGAAACAGTCATGGGCTTTCAGTTTCTGCTGAGGTCGCTACCCCTCGCACGCCCGGGGAGCGCGCTCAATCCCCCAGCGCGGCGCCTTCCCGGCGCGGGTCAGCCGCACCTTCGAGCCCCCCGTTGCGCCGCGTGACGATATGCACACCCGAGTTCATAAGTGACGGAACGATGCGGTGTCCGAGCGGCTTCAAGGTCAATGCCAACGGCACCGCCGACCAGTCGATTTCCAGATCGAGTCCGCTCCCCTGACTGCCGAAGTTCATCAGGTTCGCCGCCTGCTGCGCGTCCAGGCCCCAGTCAATGATGCCGATGAGCGTCTTCAGCACATAAAGGATGATGCTACTGCCGCCCGGCGAACCCAGAACGGCCTCAACGTGCCGCTGCATGTCGAAAACGATAGTGGGTGCCATCGACGACCGCGGCCGCTTGCCAGGCCCAACCGCGTTGGCGACCGGGACCCCGTCCGCATCGACAGGGGCGAAGGAGAAGTCGGTGAGCTCGTTGTTGAGCAGAAAGCCCGCGGCCCAGTTGTGGGAGCCGAATGCGCCTTCGATCGTCGTCGTCATCGCCAGCGCGTTGCCTGCATCGTCGATGATCGAGATATGGCTGGTACCCGAGCGCTCGACGGTTGCATCGACGCCGAACGACTGCCGCTTCAATCCAGGAGGCTGACCTGCCTTCGGCTTATCGGCTGCAACGTTGGGGTCGATCAGGGCACGCCGTTGCGCGATATAGTCGTCATCCAGAAGCCCGTCCGGCACCGTCACGAAATCGGGGTCGCCCAGGTAGCGATTGCGGTCGGCGAAGGCGAGCTTCTCCGCCTCCGCGATGAGATGCACCGCACGCGCATTGAGTGCCGCGTCGGGCGTTTTGCCCAGGTCGAACGGCTCCAGCAGCTTCAGCGTCTGCGCCACGGTCGGACCACCCGATGACGGCGGACCCACCCCGCACACTTCCTGCGCGCGATAACTGATGCAAAGGGGTGCGCGCTCCTTGGCCCGATAGCCCTTGAGATCGTCGAGGGTCATGCCGCCCGGCGCAACCGGAGCCGCCGCGACCGCGTCGACGATGGCCTGCGCAATCGGCCCCTCATAGAAGGCATCCGCACCGCCTGAGGCGATGGCTCGCAGCGTCGCTGCAAACTCTGGGTTCTTGAGCCGGTAGCCGATCGGTAGCGGACTGCCAGTCCCGGTATAGAAATAGCGCCGCGCCGCCGGAACGAAACTCTCCGGATCCTGCAATTGCAGCAGCAGATAAAGACGCGGCGAAATCTCGAAGCCATCCTCGGCGAGACGGATAGCCGGCTCGAACAGTCTCGCCCACGGCAGCTTGCCGTGCTTCTTGTGCACGTCTTCGAGCAGCCGTACCAAGCCAGGCACCCCGATTGAGAGCCCCGACAGAACCGCCTCGCGAAAGGCCATGGGCTTGCCGCCGACAAGGAAGCGATCCGGTGTCGCCGAGGCCGGCGCCGTCTCACGACCGTCGTAGGCGTTCAACTCCGTCTTTGCCGCATCCCAATAGAGGATGAAGGCACCACCGCCGATACCGCTCGACTGCGGCTCGACGAGATTGAGCACCAGCTGCGCCGCGATGGCGGCATCAATGGCCGAACCGCCGGCGCGCAGCATCTGACGCCCAGCCTCCGCAGCATGCGCATTGGCCGCCGCAACCATGTGACGCTTCGCGGTCGCCAGATCGTGTGATTGCGTCCCGGTTGCCGCCTCGGGTGCGCTGCGCGGATCGAACTGCGCCTGCGCCCCGGCCACCAGCAAAAGCCAGACGAACACCGAGCCGATGAGACGACGAGAGGGGCAATGGGGCATGTGCACCGGAGGACGAGGGTTGTTCATCAACTTCGACGATCATGCCGCCGAGCACAATGGGGCGATGCAAGGAGCGGGCAATGACAACCACGCGAACGAGCCTTTGGACCGCAGCATTGGTGCTAGTCGGGATAGCCGGCCTTCTTGCTGCCAGCGACCGCGTTACGGCACGCGACACCATCAAATCCCTGCTCGACACGAGCCAAACGGTCATTTCACAGCCGATCGTCTATCCTGCCCAGGCACCAGCGAAAATCGTCTCGGTCATCGTCACCATGTTGCCTGGCGAGGAGACCGGCTGGCACGCGCACGACGTCCCGATGTACGGATACATCCTCGAAGGTGAGGTCACCGTCGACTATGGCTCAAAGGGCAGGCGCGTCTACCGGCAGGGCGACGCCATCATGGAGGCTATCGACTGGCCACATAACGGTCGCAACACAGGAGCGGAGCCCGCGCGCATCCTCGCCGTGTTCATGGGGGCCGAGATGGTGCCGAATACTGTCCTGGTTCCAGCCCCTCCAGCTCCATAGTGTCTTCACCCCGACGGCACTTCCCCGCGCCGGCGGCTGCACCGGTCTCGTGTCGTGCCCCGCGTCGGCGGCTGGCTCCCCGCATGGGAGTCGCCGGCGCGAAGCTCAATGAAAATCGCGCGATTTAGGGATCACGCGCGCATAGCGCGGATGGCCTGCCCATCGCGGATGCATCTTGTCGGCGTTAGGATCGGCGGGGAACTTTTCCGGACGCGCCGAGCCCGGGTGAGGGCGCCGAATCTCATCGGCGTTGGCAACCGGCACCGTCATATCGACAACGGCATCTGAGAGAAGCTGCAGCCAGTCGCTGCGATCCTCAAGCTTCGATGCGACCACGTGGATGATGTCCTCATGCCGCTGCACGCGTCCGTGGATAACGATAAGCCGCGCGCCCATCACCTCCTTGCGGAAGCGCTCTAAAGTCTTGGCCCACACGACAGCGTTGGCGATGCCCGTCTCGTCCTCGATGGTCATGAACACCACGCCCTTGGCCGACCCGGGTCTCTGGCGCACCAGCACGACACCCGCCACTGACACCCATGTGCCGTCTTGGATGCCACGCAGATCGTCGCAAGCAATGACGCCTCGCGCCCGGAACCGCGTGCGCAGGAAGCTCATCGGGTGCGCTTTGAGCGACAGCCGCAATGTCTGGTAGTCGTTGACGACGTGTTCGGAGAGCCGCATTTCGGGCAATTGCACGAACGGTTCCTGGGCGGCTTCACGCGTCTCACTCCATGAGAACAGCGGCAGCGGCTCGGCTGCTCCCAGCGCCTTCACCTCCCACAGCGCCTGGCGGCGGTCGAGGCCGATGGAGCGGAAGGCGTCGGCCGCAGCTAGCTTCTCCAGCGTGGCGAGCTTCAATCGCGCCCGCGCCCATAAATCATGTACATCGCGAAACGGGCTGCGGACCTCTGCTTGGCTCCGTGCGCCAACAAGCTTGCCGATTTGCTCCTCTTGCAAACTATCGATCTGCCTCAGGCCGAGACGCATCGCCGGTCGCCCATCGGGACCGCCCGGCTCCAACGTGCAATCCCAGTCGGAGAGATTGACATCAGCACAGCGCACCTCGACGGCATGCTCGCGCCCATCGCGCACGATCTGCGCCGGCGCATAAAATCCCATCGGCTGTGAATTGAGCAGCGCCGCTGCAAATGCTGCCGGGTGATGACACTTGATCCACGCCGACACGTAAACAAGGTGCGCAAAGCTCGCCGCATGGCTTTCCGGAAAGCCGTACTCGCCAAACCCCTTGATCTGATTGAAGCAGCGCTGTGCGAATGCCTCGTCATAGCCCCGCTCTGTCATGCGCGAGACCATCTTTTCCTCTAAAAGCCCGATGGTACCGCGACGGCGGAAGGTAGCCATCGCCTTGCGCAGATCGTTCACCTCCGCATCGGAGAACCTGGCCGCAACGAGCGCAATCCGCATCGCCTGTTCCTGGAACAACGGCACGCCCTTGGTCTTGCCGAGAATGCTCCTCAATTCGTCACGGGGCCCATGCTTGGGCGAAGGCGAGGGGTAGTGCTCCGGCTCGAGTCCGTCGCGGCGCCGCAAGTAGGGATGCACCATATCGCCCTGGATGGGTCCAGGGCGCACGATTGCCACCTCGATGACGAGATCATAGAAGCAACGCGGCTTCAAACGCGGCAGCATGTTCATCTGCGCCCGGCTCTCCACCTGAAACACGCCGATGGAATCGGCCTTGCACAGCATGTCGTAAACGGCGCCGTCCTCGCGCGGCACGGTGGCCAGCGTCACCTTCTTTCCTTCGTGCTCCTCTATGAGGTCGAAGGCGCGGCGGATGCAGGTGAGCATGCCCAGCGCCAGCACATCGACCTTCAGCAGCCCCAGCGCGGAAATGTCGTCTTTATCCCATTCGATAAAGGTACGGTCCGCCATCGCTGCGTTGCCGACGGGAACCACCTCCACCAGCGGGCCGCGCGTCAGCACGAAGCCGCCGACGTGCTGCGACAGATGACGCGGAAAGCCCATTAGCTCATGTGCCAACTCGAGCACGGTACCGAGCAGGGGATCTTGCGGATCAAGGCCGGCAGCGCGCACATGCTTTTCCGGCAGCGTGCCGCCGCTCGAAGTGCCCCACACCATGCCGGCGAGTGCGGCGACCGTATCCTCTGACAAACCCATCGCCTTGCCGACGTCGCGAACTGCCGAACGGGCGCGATACGAGATGACGGTAGCGGCTAGTCCGGCCCGGTCACGGCCATAGCGCGCGTAGATGTATTGGATCACCTCCTCGCGCCGCTCATGCTCGAAATCGACGTCGATATCGGGTGGCTCGCGACGCTCGGGCGAGATGAAGCGCTCGAACAGCACGTCGATCTCGGTAGGGTTCACCGCCGTGATGGCGAGACAATAGCAGACCGCCGAGTTGGCGGCCGAGCCCCTCCCCTGGCATAGAATCCCCTTGGAGCGCGCGAAGTGCACGATATCGTGCACGGTGAGGAAGTACTGCGCATAGTGAAGCTGGCCTATCAGCGCCAGTTCGCGCGTCACCAGCGCGCGCACCTTGTCGGGGATACCGTTCGGAAAGCGCCAGCCGGCCCCCTCCCAGGTGAGATCCTCCAGGTGCTGCTGCGATGTCTTGTCCGGCGGGATCGGCTCGTCAGGATATTCATAGACGAGCTCATCGAGCGAAAAGCGGCACGCCTCGGCAATCTCCAGTGTGCGGGCGACGGCATCCTCATGGCCGCGAAACAGGCGCGCCATCTCCATGGATGACTTGAGATGTCGCTCGGCGTTGGCTTCGAGCCGCAATCCGGCTTCGCGGACGTTCGTTTTTTCGCGCACGCAGGTGAGTATGTCCTGCAGCGGGCGCCGATGCGCGGCGTGATAGAGCACATCGCCCGTTGCGACGAGCGGCGTGCTGCAGCGTTGCGCGAGAGCAGCCAAGGCGGCGATGCGCGCGCGGTCATCGCCGCGATAGGTATGGCTTGCTGCCAGGTAGAGCTGCGCCGTATCTGGAAGCACCTGCTTCACGCGCCGCAGCCCATCCTCGAACGAATGTGCATCGGTGGGAGATTGGCTGCCCCCCTTTAGCGAAGAAATAGGCGCGCCTTTCGGGCGAAAGGGAATGACCTCTGCTGAGAGCAAGGTCTTCTCGCCCGAGCACGCACTTGTCGATGCGAGGGCACGCCAACCCCAATCGCCAGGGGGAATGGCGATGAATATCTGCCCTTCTGCATGTCGGGCGACATCTTCGAGGAAGAGCGTGCATTCGCCCTTCTTGGCGCGCCTTTGGCCTTCCGACAGCAGGCGCGACAGACGCCCGTAGGCCTGCCGGTCGCGCGGCAGACACAAGAGACTCGGCGCATCCTGCAAATCCAGGCGCGCGCCGATGATCAGTCTCAGCCCCAACTCCTTGGCTGGAATATGCGCACGCACCACCCCGGCGAGTGTATTGCGATCGGTGACGGCGAGCGCCTCAAGGCCCAAGGCTTTCGCTTGCGCGACAAGCTCTTCGCCATGCGAGGCCCCGCGCAGGAACGAGAAATTCGTCGTCACCTGCAGCTCGGCATATCGCGGCGCCTGCAGCCTATCTGTCATCGTCATCCGAACAATCCGTGCAGGAACCAGCGCGGCATATCTTCCTCGCCGCGCCCATAAAGGCCCTCGCGAAACACCCAGTAGCCAGCGCCGCCTTCATCCTCGACGCGGTAGTAATCGCGCGTGCCGCTTTTCTTTGTGGCAATCTCATCCCACCATTCTGGAGCAAGACGCTTGGGACCTTCGGCACGCACGATGCGCCGTTCCACCCGCCGCCAGGTAAAGCGCGCCGGCGGCCCTTCCGGTACCTCGGCAACGACGCGGATGGGCTCCGGGCTCGGCAACAGCAGCGGCGGTGGTGTTGGCCCCGTCGCCGGCGGCCAGATATCCTCTTGCTGCGCAGCGAGCGCCGGAACACGCACCTCGGCACGCTCCGGGATATGGCTCCCCCGTGCCACGAGGCGACTGACACGCGTTACCCCCAACCGGTTCGTCAGCCGGTCGACGAGCTGCGCGGCATCGGTACGTGCCGTACTTTGCAGGCGTGCGCCCAGCGCCTCCTGCTGCGCCGTGAGCTTTTCCACCTGAACCGCCGCAAGCACCATGACGTCGACGCCGAAGCCGGCATCCAGCGCGGCGAGCTTCTCGATGATGAGCCCCGCCATGTGCTCGGGTGACCACGTGGGCGCACTCAAGCCGGCGCGCGCCTCCGCAATGCTGCCATCGGCGCGATAGAGCGACAGGGCGATGCGCCGAGCACCGAGGTGACGTGCAGCAAGATGCGTGCACAATTCTTTAGCCAGCAGCGTTGTCTCGGCCTCGAGCTGTTCCGATGCGATGAGCGGCTCGGGCCAGGAACGCTGTACGTAGAGCGCCGGTGGCTCGACGAGCGGCCGGCACGGCTCTGCACGCACCCCAAGCGCCTGATCGAGACGCGCCAGCACCGCTTCGACACCCTTTGCAGAGCGGAACCGACGCTCCAGCGCGGCGCGCGGCAAACGATAGAGATTGCCGATGCGGCTGAGACCAAGGCGCTTCAGCAGCAGTGTGGATTGCGGTGTCAGGCGCAAGGCTTCGACCGGAAGTCTCGCAAGATTCTCTTCTGCCCTGCCTTCAGCCGCGATTGCTGGCGAGGATGGCGCGAAACGCGCCAGCGCATGCGCCGCGCCGAGCGTATCGGCCAAGCCCAGGCGCGCCGTCAGTGAAAAGCGCGCCAGCCGGGCCGCAAGATCGGCGAGGAGAGCTGCTTCCCCGCCGTAGAGATGCGCCACGCCCGTGATGTCGATCCATATTCCATCCTCGCCATCGATGTTGCGATTGGGACCGTACCGCCCGCACCAGCGCGCCAGGCGCACCAGCGCGCTGCGGTCGCGGCACGGATCGGCCGCCTGGGTGAGGAGATCAGGGAAAACGGCGCGCGCATCGGCGAGGGCCTGGCCGATGCGCACGCCTTTAGCCGCCGCGTGCGGGGTAGCGGCGGTAATGCGGATGCCGTGCACGCCCGTCTCGACGAGAGCGAGCGACGCATTATCGGGAACGAGTGCTGGCTGCGCGCTGCGCATACGCTCGATCGGCCACAGCGGTAGCCACACGAAAACGATGCGTTTCATCTGACCACTCCAACAGGACAGGGGGAGATTCGTGCGTCATTGGCCGATGCCGGCAACGTTCAAGACTGACCGCGTAGCAGGGCGCGCCCGGCGCCTGCGCGTTGAAGGGCTGCGCCGCACTCGATGATGCCCCGACTCGCCAGCGCGTGGCGGTGGAGCCGGCCGCCGAAAGGCGCGGGTCGGTAATGAGGAGGCACGGGGTTGAATGCTCCCCCGCAACGAGGCTCAACCGGCGCGCCGGGGTCAGCTCAACTTCGCTCACGACCCCGATGACAAGGGCAAGGCTCTGCGAGCGTAGTCCTTCCTCCATGGCCCACAGAGCATCGCTGGCGCGCGCCGTCTCCACAAACAGCCATCCCGAAGGGTCGAGACCGAGACTGGCCAGCCCCGGGCCATGCGGCATGCCAAGTTCACGCGCAAACACGGAAGGCCAGCACCACAGGAGCCGCGCTGGATCGGGATCAGGGCTAGAAGCGGAAAGACTTTCAAGACGCCTGACCGCCAGACGCATGGCAAAGCCGAGCGCCGCTACCCAATCGCCGGCAGCAACACCCCCGGCTCTCGGAGCGGCCTTCAATTCGTGCAGGGCGGCTACATCGAGCCCGCCCCCCAAATGCCGATCTATATCGGGTGCGCCAAGCGTCCAGGCCGTGGACGCCGAAGACCCGGCAACCGCCTGCTTGTAAGAGGAGCCACGCTCAAGGCTGGAGATGGATGCTCGCAAACTTTCAAGCATCCGAGCTTTGCCGTTGCCCGCGACCGAGCCCCCCGGAACGGCGAGGAGGGGCTCGCCGTTCCGGTTCGGGCAAGGGCGCTCAAGCCCAACGCTACGCAACCCATGACGCGGACACACACTGGGGCTTGGCTCTGGCCGCGAGATCCATGGCAAACGGCCGGACGGTGGGGTGGGGGATGGGACCGTCTGTTCCACGGGGACGCTCTCGCACTAAACGAGGCGACGGCTAGACCCGTCGCGTTCTTTTTTTGTTCTAGACGACCGCCTCGGCGCCGTCAAGATCAAATGGGGAACAAAAGAAGGCTCTTAAAGTTGCACGGACTCATCTGGCGCCGCGTCAAATTTTCCACAGCAGAGATCTTGCCCACCGACGAATCGATTCGGCACGCGACCAGGATGCCGCACAATCAGCCTAGGATATGCCGCAGAATCAGGCACTTGGTCGTGCATGAAGGAAACACTCGTGCCGAAATTTACAAAAAGGCCGCCATAGGGTGCGGATGCGAAGCGGGTGTGTCCCTCGTGCTCTGCCACGACAAAATGGGACTGCTATAAACGATGCATTCACCCTTATCCGCTCATGCTCCCCTGAGCCAAACCAACCCCGGAGCTATTCAGTAATGCCCTCACGCAGTCTGACGAGTTCTGTCGCCCTGGCGGCGTTCATTGCCACTGTCACCCTCACCGCGGCCCCTCAAGCACAAGCTCAAGGGCTGTTCGAATTTCTATGGGGTGGAGGCCAGGAGTGGGGCGGCGGCAAGCAGACGGTCTCGTTTGATCCCAAATATACTGCCGGCCAGGTGATCGTCAGCTTCGGCGATCGCCGCCTGTACCTGATCACCAAGTCTGGGACTGCTCTCAGCTATCCGATCGCGGTACCGCGCGAGCAGAGCCGCTGGCAGGGCACGACCAGCGTCACCGACAAGCGTGAGAACCCATCGTGGCGCCCGACGCCTGAGATGCTGCGCGAAAACCCCAAGCTGCCGCTTTGGGTCCCCGGTGGTCACCGGATGAACCCGCTCGGTGTTCGCGCGCTATATCTGGGCTCCAGCATGTACCGCATTCACGGCACCGACGCGCCGTGGACCATCGGCCAGGCGGTGTCGAAGGGCTGCATCCGCATGCTCAACGAAGACGTGCTCGATGTTTACCCGCGCATCCCCGTCGGCACGAAGGTGACGGTGACTTGGCAGCGTTTCTCTTCGCAGGCCATCGCCTCCGACGACAGCGCTCCGTCCTACCAATCTGCAGCGGTTCAGACGCCTTTCTATAAGAGTCCTGGGCGCACCATCCGCTCGCGCACGCCGGCGGCCTCCGTCGAAGCCGTGGCCGACACCACCGACATGGACGCAGCCCCTGTCGATCCGAAGGCAGACGAAGCGACGCTCGCCGCCGCCGCTGAAAAGCCGCTTGAGACGGCGAAGCCGGTGAAAAAGGCAGAGGTCCACAAGAAGCCAGCCGCTGCTCCGGTTGCCCACGTTGCACCCGTAGCCGCTCACCAGGACATCGCAGCCGTAGCGGAGAAGGCCGCCGCCGCCGCTACCCGGGCAGCCGAGGCAGCACGCGCCGCCGCCGACGCCGCCAAGAAGGCGGCCGAGGATGCTAAGAAGGCAGCCGAGACCCCGGCAGGAAAGAGCGCCTCGCTCTGAGGCTCCCTACCAACTAACGGTTATGCAAAGGGCAGCGGTTTCGCTGCCCTTTTTGTTTTGGATATCCGTGCCACTTCAGCTGGACGGTGCCAGACAAGCCTTCAACGCTGCGGCGAGATTGCGCATGAGCACGAAATAGAGCTGTGGTCCCGGTTGCAGTCCGAGACCTTCGGGATCGAGCGTACCGGCACGCGCTTGGGTGTCCTCGGTCAGTACGGCCACCAGGTTCAGCTGGAACATCGGCTCGGCGAAGACGCACACGGCCTTGAGTTCGCGGATCTTCCGGCGCAGTTCGATCAACCGCTTGGCGCTCGGCTGCACGTCCGGACTGACCGTGATCGAACCAGCGGCATCGAGATCGAAGCGGCGATCGAAATATTGATATGCGTCGTGAAACACCACGAATGGCTTCTGCTGCAGCGGTTGCGTCGTGGCCGCAAGCTCCGATGTGAGCGCTGCGATGTCCGCATCCAGGCGCTCGGCGTTTGATCTGAATTGCGCCGCATGCTCGGGAAAGCGGGCGCTTAGAACCTCCGCCACATACCTGCCGATGGCACGCGCATTCTGCGGATCAAGCCAAATGTGGCTGTCAGCAGCCTCAGTATCGCCTGTTGCACCATCATCGTGACCGTCCGCGTCGGCGTGTGCCACGAAGGTTCCATTGTGGCGCTGCCTCAGCAGATGCATCCCCGGCGCGTCAATCAGCGTGACGATCTCGACGCTCTCCGGCAACGCACGCACAAGCTTGCCCGTGAACGGTTCGAGGCGCTCGGAGACACGAATGAAGACACTTGCCTTGCCGCTGGCGCGCACCTGCGACGGGCGCAACGCGAAGTTGTGCGGCGAGGCGTTGCCGTCGACGAGCAGCAGCGGCTCGCCCACGCCCTCCATGACCCGCGCGACAAGCGAATGGATTGGCTTGATCGTCACCACGACATCGGCACCGCCATCCGCGGCACTGGCGGGGGAGGTCGCCAGAAACAAAGCCATCAGCAGCCCCGCCGTAGCCATCCGCGGCCGGTCGGCGCAGCGCAGTGTGTCCCCCAGCGTCCAAAGGCCGCTTGCCATGCTATAAACTCGATCGGTGGATTGGATGTGATATTATCCGGCGCAACCTAGTGCACTCGGCTCAACCACGCAACCGCCACCTTCCTGCTGCATCCACATCACCTGCGATACCGTATCGACACCGGGAGACTGAGACGTGCACGCTCCGAAATTGGCCCACGCACTGGCGCTTGCCGCCATAGGCAGCGCGTTCGCAGCCACGGAAGTCGCCGCGCATCCACACGTCTGGGTGACGATGCAGGAGACCGTACTTTACGACAAAGGCACGATCACGGGCCTGCAGCAGACGTGGACATTCGATGAGATCTACACCCAACAGGCGATCGAAGGCCTCGATAAGAACGGCGACGGGAAGTACGACCGCGAGGAGCTCAAGGAACTGGCCAAGGTCAACATCGACGGGCTGAAGGAGTTCAACTACTTCACGTACGCCAAGCTCGGCGACAAGTCCCTGACGTTCAAACCACCAATCAATTATTGGCTCGACTATACCGACAAGGGCATCCTTACCCTGCACTTCATGCTGCCGCTTGAGCAGCCACAGTCCGCCGACGCGCCCGGCTTTAACTTCTCAATCTTCGATGCGAGCTACTTCATCGCCTTCGATTTCGCCGAAAAAGATCCGGTGAAGCTGGGCGCTCACGCCCCTCCCGGTTGCAAGGCCGCCATCCACGAGCCCTCCGAGGACGAGGACACACAGAAGCTCAACGACGCCTTTGCCAATGCGCTCGGACAAGACGGACAGCAGCAGGGGCAGGGCCCAATGAGCAACAGCGGCTCGGTCAGCCTCGGCAGCGGCGGCGCCTCGGTGGTCGTGGAATGCGCCAAGTCCTAATTGGCGTTCTCTTTCAGATTCTTGCCAAGTCGCAACGGCATAGCTGGGGCGTTGTAAATTGCCCGACGATCAGCTTTGATGCGATGAGATGTTCCGTGAGGGGATGACGCGATGGACCGGCGTGAGTTCCTGAGGACGACAGCGACAGCAGCCGCTGCCACAGCCACCGCTACGACTGGAGCGGCGACCGCAGCAACAGCGCTGCCCGCACCCGCGTTGAGCAAAGGCCTGCGGGAGCTTCGCTTCGCCATCGCCTACGACGAGAATTCTGCCGGTCCTGCCGATTGGGCGAGCCGTCTTGCGCGCAGCGTTTCTGCATTGAGCAGCGGACAGATGCGCCTCGTGCCGACCTACGGTGTCACGGACGGGCGCACCGCAATCGCCGCAGGAAATGCCGATCTCTTCTTCGATACGGCCGACACTCTGCTTGACGCTCACCGCGGCTTTGCCTTCTTCGCCGGACTGCCTGGCGACCAAGGCCTCGCACCGCGCCACTTGCACACTTGGCTCGCGATGGGCGGCGGACAGCCCCTATGGGACGACCTCGCCGCTGATCATGGACTGAAGCCGCTACTAGCCGCACATAGCGGACCGCAAAGCCTGTTTTTGGCAACGGAGCGCGTCGAGTCGATGGCGGCGCTTGACGGGCTGAAAGTGCACGTTGCCGGACTGGCGCGCGATGTTGCGCGCGGACTTGGACTCGACCCCGTGACACTGCCGAGCGGGCACATCGCCCCGGCGTTGCAGCGTGGCGAGATACAGGCTGCCGAATGCGGCGGCGCTCTTCTCAGCTATGCGCTTCAGCTTTCCACCGCAGCGCGATACTCGGCCGGCACGCGCCTCAATCGCAACGGCACCGCGATGTTTCTCGGCGTGCGCCGGGCCGTGTGGAACGACCTCGGCGCCAGCGCACAGGCCTTCCTCGCCAGCGCCGCCAATACCGAGTTTCAGCTTTCGTTAGCCGAGGAAGAGGCCCACGGGCGACTGCTCTATCCTGAGCCGCCGGCCTCCCTCATTTGGCCCATTGCGCACCAGCTCGAACATGACATCCACCGGGTCGCTGCGGCAGTGGTCGCGCACACGGCAGGCATCGATGCCAGATCGCGCCGCATCTCCGACAGCTACGCCGCGTTCCGACGCTCTCTCTCCGGAGATGGCGCCTACGCCTGACAGCCGTCAGTCACAGCAGAGGTTTCGGCACTTTCATGAGGATATGAGTGTGGCTCGCTGTCGCAGGCATCGCGCTCGTCAACATTCCGCTGCATCGAACTGCGTGATGATGG
>JBAZYB010000015.1:0-32326 GCA_041659545.1 Hyphomicrobium sp. | reverse complement strand
CTCAGGTAGATGTCGTTGAAGCGCCCGAAAGTTATCGCCGACAGCTGGCTGGACAGGTTCTCGAGCCAGCGGTTCAGCTGGTTCATGTAGTTGACGTCGTACCCGGCAGGCGGCCGCGGCGGCGCCGGGACGATGACGATGTGCTGGCCCAGGTGCGAGTCGTTGTGCGACATCAGCGCTTCCCATCTGGGTTGGCATAGAGCCGCGGCACACCGAGCTGCCAGAGCGTGCCGGTCGCGGTGGCCTCGATGCCGATCTTGACCGAACGGGCGCGGAAGCGCTTGTCGACCTTCCCGGTGTACTGCTCGGGCGGCCCGCCCACGGTGAGCGTCACGGCGTTGTCGGGGCCGGCCACGGTGGCGGACCCGGGGTAGTCGCGCTTCTGGAACGTCATGTTCACCGCTGGCGACGACGCGGTCGAGCCGTCGAATGACACATCCGGGATGGTGCGCGACACCAGCATGAAGCTGTCGCCGTTGCCGATCTCGAACACCGAGGATTCCAGCCACGTGTCCAGCATCGCCGCCGGCGAGGTGGACTGGTCGGTGGCGCCAAGGTCATGGGAGTATAGATAGCCGTCGGTGGACCCGGCGAGCGGCGTCGTCTCGAACCACGCATCGAGCCAGGTGGTGCGCCCGACAGCGTTGAAGTCGCCATAGTACCACGTCAGGCTGGAAGGGTCCTCGAAGTTGCAGATCACGTAGAAGTTGTTCTCGCTGGAGCCGTTCACCGGCATCAGCCAGATGACCTCCTTATAGGTGCGGTTGATGCCGGCGGCGATCTTCTCGGTTTGCGTGGTGTTGAGGATGGAGAAGACGTAGGTGCGGATGCTGCATGGCAGGTTGCGCACCACGCCGTCGTACATCTGGAACAGCCCGTTTGCCATCCACCATGTTTCCGAGCCGGTGCTGACCACAGCGTTTGGCCCGATCAGCTGGACATTGGTGCCGATGCGCGTCTGGCCGAAGGTGAACGGCGGCCCGACGAAACGCATCGAGTGCAGCGAGACGTCGGTAAACACCAGCGTCTCGGTCGTCGTCTCCACGGCCTTGATGATTTCCGAGCCGCTGTCGAAGCGCAAATCTCCAGCGCTGTTGGTAGTGTTCGGCGCCCAGTCGGTCAGCGTCTCGGCGTCGCTCCAGCGCGCCAGTAACGGGTCCTGGGTGGAGGTGTCGATGGTGTTGGCGCCGAAGGCGATGATGTGCCTGTCGTTGTTGGAGACGAGAATTTGCCGCGCTACCGTCGGGATGTCACCGGTCGTGGACAGGGTGGTGATGTTCACCGCGCGCGTCGACAGGCTGCCCGACATGTCCTTGTAATAGATGGCGCTGTCGCGGACGTTGAACAGCAGGTCCTCGCCGAAGTTGTCCTCGGACCACAGGCGCAACTGGTCGGTCTCGACGAAGGTGCTCGAGCCATTGCCCCAGCCGTTGGAGCCCCACGGTCCGGTGCCCCAGCCATTGCCGATAGCCGTCGTATCGAGACCGACGCTGATCTGGTACGCAGCGCTCACTGCCGCACCGCCGCCACCGGCGCTGGTGGTGTCCGATGTCACCGTCAACGTGATCGTGTAGGTGTTGGCGTCGACGATGGTGACGATCTGGTATTCCTGGTTCAGCACCGCGGCGGTGACGTTGCTGGCGCCGATCGAGGCTGCCCCGGAGTATGTGACGAAATCACCGACGATGGCGCCGTGCGCCGTGTCGGTCACCGTGGCGAGCGAGCTGCCGCTAGTGATGGCGAAGGGGTTGTTGTTGATGGTCACCGTCGAGCGGATCGGCGTGATGTCGTTCGGGATGTTGCCGCGGACAACGTAGTACTTGAGATTGGTCCCGACGCCGTAGTAGCGGCTGCCGTTCAGCGTGCTCCACGGGAACAGGCTACGCTGGGTGCCGAGCATGGCGCTGGCAGTGAACTTCTGCCAGCCGCCGATGCTGCTCCAGGTCCCGCTCCTGACGCGCGCCAGATTGCAGTCGAACCAGCCGCCCATGTTGCCATAATCGGTGGTCTCCCGGTTGATACCCGGCCGGAACTGGATCTTGATCGGGTCGGGCACCTGCGTTGCTACCTCATCTTATCGCTTCGTCGTCGCTAGGCCGGAATACCCGTTACCTCGCCCATCACGCTCCATGACCAGTTAAGCGCCTGCAGCGTGTCGGGGTAGACGATGACGCCCTCCCCCGGCCCGAATACTAGCGGATGTTTGAAGGTTAGGTCGTCAGCCCCTTTAGGGAACACCAGCAGAGCGTTGGCAACAGGGGCGGCAGTTGCCGTCAGGTCGCTGTACTGCTCGATGGGCGTGGACGCGGGGCCGCTGCCATTGCCGGGGAACAACGCGGAGTTGCGCAGCGATCCGCCGGTGCCGAGAATGCTGGTCCGGCGCTTCATGTTGATTTCGGTGGCGAGGGACTTGTAAAACCACATCTGCCAAATGCCGAAATAGACGCCGCTGCCGGGCGGGTTCCACAACATTTGCGAACTGAGCTTGCCTAGCGGCTGCACGATGCCGCTGAAGTGGTAGAAGTGCTTGCCGTCAACGACTTCCTGGAATTCAGCTGACATTGTTTTTCCTTTGTTTTGTGGGGCTAGATGATGCGATACGTGAATGAGAAGCTAAAACCAGAGTTAGCCGTACCCGAGCCAGAAACGCCGCGGAAAGACACTCGGTCATTTGTAACATCAGCTTCTATCGCAAAGGCCGACAGAGCAACACCTGCCGCCGCTGCCGCCCCGCCCGCGTTGGACTGGGTGGCAAAATTTGACGCAATGGGCACCGACATCCCCATCAAAGTTACAGTTGTGGCGGCAGTAACGTCTATGTCCACAATGCCGGAAACCAGCACCATATCTCCAACACGCATATACGGGCATTCGTAAGCTGTCGACGCGGCTACGTTGGTGGTGTTGGTCAGGGTCGGGGTGTAGACGCCCGAGGCGATGACAACGTTGATCGGGGCACCGCTGATGTCCAGCGTATGCGCGGCGTCGCCGGTTGTCACGGTAAGCGTGCGATCGGCGGTCAGATTGGACCCGGGCGCGATAATCAGGTCATGGCTGGCGTCGGTATCGAGCAGATGGAGCCCGGTGTTGGTAAGCGTCACCGCCGCGTCGAAGGTGTAGCCGGAGGACGCGCCGGCAAAGGCCAGCGTGTTCGCCGAATGCGTGACGGTGACGTCGCCGTTGTTCCAGTTGATGACACCGCCGCTGGCGAGGAACAGATCGCCCCACATGAGAGACGTGGTGCCGAGCGCAAGACCATCCGTGGTCGTCGGCGAAAGCGCGGTGAGCGAGAGCGTCTGCAGGTCGACGAGCCCGGCCACGACGTTGGTGCCGTCGCAATAGACCCACTGCGAGGTTCCCGGAAGGACAGAGACGCCGGTGCCGGCCGCGGTCTTGAAAGTGACAGCGAACCCGCCGGTCGTCGAGTTCTTGGCGAGGTAGACCTTCTCAGCAGTGGGGACAACGACGTTCCGCGCCGCGGTGATCGCGCCGGTGATATTGACCACCATGTTGCGCGCTTCGTCGCTGGCGCCGTCGGTGGCCGTCAGTGTCAGGTTGGCGACGTCACCCTGCGCCACGGAGAGCACGCCCGCGATTGCCTGCTCGAGCAGCGTACCGAGGTTGGTGTTGGTGGTGGTGCCCCAGGTGCCGGACTGGTCGCCGGTGGCCATCAGTTCGAGGCGGAGGGAGGGGGAGTAGCTGCTTACCATTGCGTACCTCGAACTGCGTTCATGTCACAACTGGCGTCCATCCGCCACTCGGCCCAACGGACACCTGCGTCCACCCGCCGGCTGGCCCGTTCGAAACGGGGGTCCAGTTACCGGATGGACCGACGGGCACCGGGTCCCAAATCAATATACTACCCAGCATGCCTGGGGTAGGGACGCCGGTCAGGTAGATGTTGCGCCCGATGCCAACCGATACGCTACCGAGCGCGCCGGTCGCCTCGACGCCAGTGAGCGTTATCTGCGCCTGTGCATCGACATCGAGCGTACCTAGCGCGCCGGTCGCCTCGACGCCGGTGACATAGACGCCGATGCCGATCTTGATAGAGCCAAGCGCGCCGGTCGCGGCGACACCGGTAAGGCTGATGTCCTCGAAGACGCCGGTGCCCCAGCCGCCTTGCCCCCAGCCTCCTCTACCCCAGCCTGTCGTAGACATGCGCGCCTCCTACAGGGCGCCCGGGGGCTACGCCAGGCGGATGATGGCGTTCGAGGCGTCGGCCGTGGGGAAGATGATGGTCATGTCACCGGCGGTGGCCGTCTTGTCGCCGCCGAAATCGAACACCCCGATTGCCTGGTTGAGCGCGCCGGTGGTGTTGTAGATGAGCGCTCCGCTGGTGGTGATAGTGACGTTGGTGAACACCTCGTCGGCGAAATCAGTGAAGGCCGTGGTGCCAGAACTCGTCGGCGTGACGTTGGTCAGCGCCTGCCCGCCCGCCGTGTAGTTGGTGCCGCTCGCCTCGTCGGCGCCCATGTCCGAATAATTGGTGGTGCCAGCGCCGAACGTGCCGGAGATGGACGCCGTGGCGCGGAACAGCGCCAGCTTGAAAACGTCGGCTGCGGTAGTGAAGTCGTGCAGGCCCTTGAGTAGCTCGACCTTGAATGAAGTACACATCGCCTGGGTGATGGCCATCAGAGTTTCCTTACTAGCTCGGCGGCCTCATCGTGGCCTGCGTTCTTGAGGATGTTGAAGATCGTGGTGTTCTGGCTCCGCTGCGCGATGCCCATATAGTAAGTCAGCACTGCGAGCAGATTGGCGCGGTAGGCGGTGGCCTGTTCCAGCACGTCCGGCGGCGCGCCCTTGCTGACGAAGAAAATCTTGTTGATGCACAGCTCGGCGATCTCGGAGGGGTTGAACCCCCTGCCGCTGGTCGCGAATACCTGGGCGCCTGCGAACAACTCGGTGCCGACGCCCGTCAAGCCTATCTGCGCTTGTCCTTCGTTGGTAACTTCCACGCGAATCTTTCCTAGCTGTGCTGTTGCTTCGACACCTTGCACTAAATCGACTCCGCCTTGCGCTTCTCACCGGACCGGTAGGTGTCCTTGCGGTCACGTGACTCGCCCAGGTTCTTTAGACCCTGCAAGCCGACAATAAACCGCTGCTCGTAAACGTCCGCCATGGCGTCGATACCCGTTTCCCGCTTCATCCAGTTCGCCGCCTCGACGAGCGTTCCGTAGAGCAGCGTATCGTAGGCGTGGTTGGAAAGCCACGTCCCGCCGCTGTCGGTGGTCAGGGAGACCGGACGGTAGAAGTAGTTGAGCTGGCAGGCGTACGCCGCGCCCGGGGTAGGCCCGATGATGATCGTGGTGTCGTCCTCGTCGGCGTCGAACAGCGCGTAGCAGAACGGCACACCGGTGGTCGCCGCGTAAGGGTAGACCTCGCGGATGTACTCGACATCCTTGTTGAGCAGGTAGATGGTCTCCAGCGTCACCGGGACGGTGATGCTGAGACTCGACGGGGCGAGGAAGTCGGCCGGCAGCTGCAGGTACGGATTGCCGCTGGTCATGGTGCCGGTCTGCGCCTTGCGGAAGAACGGAAGCTGGACGAAGTACCACACACGCTCTTCTGCCGAGCGGATGAACGTCGGGATCTGCGATACGAAGTCCGCGTTATCGTACTGCGTGTACGAAGATACATCGGCCGTCAATGTCGCCAGCGTCGTCATGCGGCTACTTCATCCGCTTGGAGTCAGCCACCTGAACGCGCGACACGACGTCGGAGTTGAGGCACTTCTTGCTCATCGCCGTGTTGTTCGGCGGAGCCATCTGCGGGCTGATGCCGTAGCGCTCGACGGTCTTCTCGGGCTTGCGCGGTCCAGTGCCGCCGCGGCCCCTGTCGTTGTTCATCATTTGCTGCCGTCCTTTCCGCGGGCCCTGCCGCGCATGGTTTCCGAACTCGGGGCTTTCCACACCGGGCCGCCGTCGGCCATGCCGCGCACGGGGGCGCCGCGGGGCGCAGCCGATGGCGGGGTCTTCAACGGCAGCGGGATAGGCTCCGAACGAAGCCGCGAAAGCGGGCGCGGGAAAGGATCGCGTAGGTCCGGCGGAATGGGCATCGGCTCGGAGCGGGTTGGCTGCCGGCCGCGCGAAGGAGTGCCGCTCCTGTGCCCGAACCCCCTCATTTCTTGCCGACCTTGACGCTGCCCTTGCCGGGGGCCATGGCGGTCTTCTGCAGGCGGCCCAGGCCGCTGCCGGCGCCGGCCGTCATCTTCGGGGAAGGCTTCATCGGGATCTTGGGCATGTTCGGGCTCCTAGTCGGTTGTGACCGTGATAGTTCCTACCGAGCATTGTACATAAGTCGACGGGTTTCCGATAGGTAGCCAACCGAAAAGCCCGACAGACCCGGGCCGGTTCAGATCGGGGCGAGGGTTGAGCAGGCTCTGTGGGTCGTTGATCTTGAGCCGCCCGAGCTGCAACTGCGGATGGTCCTTGTCGAGGCAGGCGCTGCACACGAGCAGGCCGTTCGGCCGCTCATCGTAAATTTCCGCGTGCAGGCTGTTGAGCTTGAAGTGGAACCCGCACCGATCGCATTGCCCGAGCGCCCATGGCGGGCGCGTCGAACTCTGCGTTGTGCCGCCGCCGCCCGCCGGCATTTAGGGGGCGATCCTGTACGAAGAACTGCGGGGCACGATCATCAGCGTGGCCTTCTCGCGATCTTCCTCTGCGGCGCGGGTCCAGTCGTCGCTGTAGCGCTTCTCGAGCCGGGCGATCAGGTTTGGGTCGTCCTGGCGCTTCTTTTCGGCGATCATGAAGGCGAGGCCTGAGATGAACGCCGGCAGGAAGCGGAACGGCATGTCGGAAGTGTTGGTGTAGGCGCCCGCGTCGTCCATGCGGCGCAGCACCCAGAAATAAAGCGTGTACGTTCCGCTGGAATCTGGCAGCGGCCAGACGTGCGCGGTGACGCTGGCCTGGCCTCTATCGTACCAGACTTCAACAGGGCGCCCCTGGATGTTCGGGTTGGTGCGCGTGGCGTGCGTCGAGACGCTGACCCGGGTCATGTTGTAGCGCTTGGTCGGGCTGGACCCGGTGAGGTCGATCATCTGCTCGATGACATCGACGATATCGGTGCCGAGCGTGTAGCTGCCGTCCGATTCGGTGAGCGCCTGGCTGCGCTCCTCGATGGTCCACAGGTTGACACCGCGGTTCGCCCAGTCGGCGAACATCAGGTTGATCGAGCGGCGAGCCGTGCGCATCTCGTAGCCGGAGCGGCTCTCGATGCCCGCGCGTTCGAACGCCTCCTCGATGGCGTCGGTAAACTGCAGGTCGAAGGTTTGCGTACCTGAAACGGCGATGGCAGCCTCCTAGGTCAACGAAACACCGTCACGCGGTAGGTCAACGCCCCCAGCGTCACCCCCAGGGCAACTGCTGTGGTAAATACGACTTGAAGCGTATCGGTGGCGCTTACATAGGCGTTGGCGATTGTCGCTCCGGCCACCATCGCGGCGGTGCACTCCACTACCACGTGATCCGTGGTCAAAAGCCCCGTCACGGTCTGCTGGGAGCTGACGCCCGTCAAAGCCGTGATCGCGCCCGCGGTGAACGTGATGTCCTTGGTGAAGACATTGGTGATCCGCGTGAACCCTGACGGCGGGTTGCTCGCCAAGGGAACCAGCGTAGAGGTGTCCATCTCGCCCATGTCAGACCGCCTCGCCGCTCATGAACACGCTGGCCGACACGGTTTTCGAAAACGGCCCCGTACTCGAGAACACCAGCGTCGCGCCGATCGCCATGGCCAGCCCGGTAGTGTAGCCGACTTCCAACGTGCTATTTGCGGCGACGATCCAAACCTTGACCGGCGTCACCGTACCGTCGGCCGGTGCGGCGATGGCGTCGAACAGCATCAGATAGCCCGCCGTGGCGACAGTGGTGATGTTGGCGCCGTAGAAGGTGCAAGGGTCGGTCTGCAACGTCAGCGTCCCGGCAGCAATCGGTGTCGACACTGGCGTTACTGGCGTCGAGGACACCAGCACCGGCAGGGGGGTGCCAGTGCCGTACTCGGCGCCGGTCGGGTTGGTGATCGACACGGCTTGCACGGCAGCCGTGCCAGTACCGCTCGGGTTCAGCCAGCCGGCGAGCCAGTCGTTCCGGCCGAATTTTGACAGGGCCATGGCGGTCTCCTATGCGCCCGAGATCACGCGATCTCTTCGCGCCACATCAGCGAGCAGGTGAAGATAGCGGTCTGCGCCACCGACCCGCAGAGGAACACCACCTGGCCCGGCGGTACCACCAGCGGCACGTCGAGCATGCGGTAGCCGTCGAAGATGCCGAGGCCGGCGGTCGCCGACTCAATCGACTTTCCGAGCCACATGGCCGCTGTGCCGCCGGCCGTCAGCGTCGCGGTCCCTGGGATGAAGGTCATCGTCGAAGACGCCCCGGAACCGAGAAAGGCGTTTTTGGGCGTGCCGGCGGTGGCGGCGGCCATGGGCGCGCCGGTACCGACAGTGGTGCCGACAAACTGGTTGGCAATGCCGAACTCACCCAGCGCGATGGTGCCCGAGGTGTAGCCGATGGCGACCCCGAGCAGGGTGGCGTTTCGGTTGACTGAGGTGTTCCACAGCGCGCAGGTGACCGCCGTGCCGGTCGATATTGGCAGCGCCACACCGGCGACTGCCGTCGACCCGATGAAGATATTGCCTGCTTTGATGTCTTCGTAGGTAAGGGCCATCCCGGCCTCCTGTTGTTCTAGGGTGCCGATCAGACAGCGTTGACCGCGATGCCGGTGCCGCTGTTCGGCGCGGCGCCGTTGACGAGGACGCCCGTCGCGGTAGCGATCTTGGTGACATTGAAGCCGGCCGGGTTGTTGACCGCGATCCAGCCGTCGGTGAGGGTGGCAGAGGCGATGCACACCGCCGGGGTCGACCCGAGGTTGGCGGCGACGAAGGTCGGGTTCTGCAGCAGCAGCATGCGCTCGACGTCGCCGGAGGCGGCGGCGCGGATGAACACGCCCGCGGTGCCGGCGAGCTGGCGCCAGAACATGCAGTCGACCATGGTGGAGTCGCGCGTCACGAGGCCCGTGCCGACCGTCTCCTTGGTCAGCTCCACGCAGGGGCGGATGATGTCGCCGACCAGCAGATCCGCGAGCGACCCGAAAGTGCAGCCGATGAACTGGGCGCTGTCGCCGTTGAGCACGAGTTCGGCCGCCGTAGTCTCGTTGAGATCGGTCGACTTGTAGAACTCGCAGTTGGTGTAGACGGCGTACTCGCCGCCCTCGCCGACGCAGTAGAGGCCTTGGGCCACCGTCGAGGCGTTCATCCACTTGATGTTGGTGAACGAGTTGCGGACGCCGGTGTTCTTCATGGTGAAGACGTTGGTGGCGCCGCTGGTCGCCGTCAGGCTGACCTTGGCGTTCTGGCCGTAAAGCCGACCGTTGGTGCCGTCGATGCCTACAAAATGGACGCGCGATTTGGACACCGTGAGCATGGCGCTGAGCACGTGCGTGGCGCTGCCCATCAGGGCGATGATGTCGTCATTGCCGCTGGTCGCCTGGGTGTAGGCGTACTCGACGGTCTGGAACGGGCTCGTGGTCGACGTGCCGTTGTTGCCATCCGAGCCGTTGGTGTAGTCGACGAAGAACACCTTGCCGGGGCCGGGCGGCAGCATCCCGCCGCTGCCGATGACCGGGATCCCCATGCTGGAGATTCCATTGGTGAAATTGGTCAGGGCCATTGCCTTACCTCCATGGGGCGCGTCGCAGCCGGAGTAGCCGAGGAGTGGTTACCTCACGAGGCGCCAATGCGGGGGAGGATAGGCTGGTTGGCGGGAAAAGGAAAGGCCCGGCTTTTGGGGCCGGGCCTTCGGAATTTCTGACGCGGGGGAAGGGAAGCGTCAGGCGAGCTCAGTCTTGTGGCAGGATGCCTTCCTTGCCAAGGCTGGCGACCGGGTGGCGCTGCAGATAGGCGATGGCCGCGTCGATCTTCTGCTGGCCTTCCCCGTTTCGGTCATGCTTGGCTAGGTAAAGAATCGCCTTGGCCATGAGCGCGATGTCGTGGTTGAACATGCCGATGCCGGTGTTGCACATGGTCGTAATAAGCTGCCGGATAATGAAGGTGCCTTTGATATGGTCGACTGTCAGATGCTGCGGAGAACCGTTGCGGATTATCGTTTCAGGTTCCCCGCTAATAGCGCACAAATGGTTCTGCGCCTCGGCCATCTCCAGCAGTTTCTTGTGACTGAAATCCTTTCCGTATTTGAATTTCAGATCGCTATCCCACGCAGCAGTGCCGTGTTTTGCGCGACGAGCGAACCGGTGCCGCTGGTTGTACTCGGCTTCCGTCTCGTTTGCATGCCGAACAACCAGCCGCTCGCGCCACTCAAAATTACCCGGCCCGAGCGGTAGCGCCTTATGGACGCGATAGAGCCGATGCGCTGACGAAGGTCTCTTTCCAACACCGGCGGCGAACACGAAGAAATCCGCCTTCCATTCTGGAACAATGGGGTATGCGTCTTTTCGTTGGTACGACGTCCACAACGAGTAGAGTTCGTGGTTAGACTTCAGGTTGTAATTGTCCGCTCTCGGATCGTCGAGGCTGCCGGACACTTTCATTCGCCGAGCGTGCATGTAGCAAAGCCCCTTGCCGTGGGCCGGCTTGTCACACCCAGACACGGTGCACATGCCGCGAGGCTGGCGCTCCCGGGTGTAGGAGCCAGTGCGGCGGAACTGCACGTAGCAGCTGTTGCACACGCCCTTGGACTTCAGGGCTTTCTCTTTACCACAGCCTAGGCACACACCAAGGGGTATCAGAGGTTCATTCACGGCTATCGTCTCCTGTTTCAGCTTACACAGGATACTTAGCACGCAATGTTACTAGTTACAATAGGTGAAATTCGTAAAGGTAAAAAGAAACCCGCCTCTCGGCGGGTTTCCAAATATCCGTTATACTTGAAGGACTTAGGCGCCAGGAGAACCCCACGAACAAAGGTAGTCGCTTGCCCCGAAGGCGTAACGCTCCCTCTCACTCACCCGAATGTTCCCCGTATCGAAGTCGCCGTCGGTCTTCTGCGACACCGGCACGCGGTTGAAGTACTTGAAGCCGTTCGGGACGTCGGTCATCAGGAACCAGGCGTCGGGGTCGGTGAAGTAGTGGTTCACCGTGAAGCCTTCAGGCACCGCCGACGTCACGCGCAGGGCGTTGATGTCGTTGTTCGCGGTGCCGGGCTGCAGGGTCGTCTGCAGCAGGCGGGTGGCCACGTACTGGTTGTCGACCGCGATCATCATCTTCCGCACGCGGGCGTTGATGAGCTTGCCGCGATCGTCCGTCCACTTGGCGATCTGGATGACCGCCGCCTCGAGCGACGTCTCGTTCAGGTCGACAGCAGCCGTCGGCCGGTTGGAAACCGTCGGGCCGGCGATCTGCGGGTGCGCCGTCGAGAACAGCTGGACGCCGTCGCCGACGCCGTAGCCGCCCGAAGCCACCGCCGTGAAGCCGGTATTGAACGGCACCGCGGCCTTGATCTCCTTGGTGTTGCGCATGGCGCGACCGAGTTCGGTCGAATAGCGCGCCGAGAGCGAGCCGTAGAGATTGTCTTCGAAGGCTTCCTGGGTGAGCGCGAACCCCATGGAGATGGTCTCCATGGTGTAGGTCGCCGTGTAGCCTTCCTGGGCGGTGTCGAACAGGGTGGCAGCGCCTTCCGGCTTGACCGGAGCCGTCTGGAAGCCGGTGATCTTCTGGTCCTGCTCGAACGAGCGCTCCGAAGAGTGCTCGGTATAGATTTCCGCGTACTCGTTCTCGTAGCGGTTGTACTCCATGCCGAACAGGGCATCGAGACCGGGGATCAACTCACGAAGGAGCTGTGCACGACTAATTGCAGCCATTTTTCATCGCTCCTTTCTTAGATGCCCGTCAGCGTGGTGAGCTGATGGTTGTTGAACTTGACGAGGACAATCGTGTAGGCGTCGCCCCATTCATTGCCCGGCAGATCGGCGAGACCGACGACTCGCAGCGGTCGGGTGCTGACGGTGTCCAGCGTCACCGACGACAGGGCATTGCGGCTCTTGCCAATAGCCGAGGAGCCGGCGGTCTGGACGATATCGCCGTTGGCGCCGAGCGCCGTCTGCGGGATCGCGCCATCAGCTTGGATCATGAACACCGCGTTCGGGTCGCTGACGACTTTCACGGACGGCCGGGTGAACCCGGTGGCGATGCCCGTGGTCGTCGACGCCGGCCAATACTGGGAGTTGTTCCAGTACTTGTACGTGGGCTCGACGTAGCTGAAACCCACGGCGACGCCGTAGGGGGTGAGCGTGGTGGTGCCGGTGTCCTTTTCAATAAGACCGGTGGAAGCCATCTTGACCACGTCGCCGAAGTAGATCGCCGTGGTGTAGCCGTCGAGAATGTTGAAGGTCTCGAAACCCTGGGTGTTGTACCCGGCGGCAAGGTTCTGAACCGGAACCATGCCGAAAGGGTAGGCGGTGCTGGACATGAGAGTCTCCTGGGATTATCGGCCCGACGGGCCGAAGACTGTCTTCCGCGAGTTCTCGGTGAACTTCTTGACCACCTCTCCCGGGTCCCGCATGTAGTGCTCCTCCGCGGAGGATTCCTGCTGGCGGGCGACGCCGAGGTAGTGCTCGTTCCGTTCCTTGACCATCTCCGCCGGCATGCGGCAGGCGATCAACCCTCCGACTTCGACGTGCCCGTGTTCCTTCCCGTCTGCGGAGTAGGCTTGCAGCTCGGGGTAGTCGGCGATGTCGATCGGTTCCCAGCCTTCGCGCAGGCGATTGCTGTAGTTCCGCTTGTCGGCCTGGTTGTTGTAGTCGGTCCGCACCCACTTGTGGGACCAGCCGTCGCGCGGCTCGATCTCAGGCAGGACGGACGGCTGGGTCCAGGAACGTTTCCGCTCGTTGAGTTCTCGCGTCTCCAGAGACCGTGGAGTTCTGGTTGCTGGCGCTACAAGCGCGTCCCAGGGGTTCGAAGTCTCCGTCATCATGCACCGTTCTGTTTGGCAAGTTTCAGCACCGAGGCTGCGTACTGCTGTGGCGTCAAATTCAGCTGCTTGGCGATTGCGAGCTGGGACGAACTCAGTTCCACGATGCGCGGGTTCGGCTTCTGGCCCGGGTTCTCCCGGGTGCCTTCGGCCACCGCGTTGGTCCGGCGGGGTGCGGAACGGCCCTCGCCTTCGCTGCCGTCTTCCGGCTGTGAACCGGAATGTGGTTGATGATCTGGATACACCGCTTTCAGCCCCTTGTCCAATTCCTGCGTGTATTCGGGCGAATCGTCGCGAATGCCGCGGGCGATGACCGCGCGGCTGATGGCGTACGCCGTGTCGGTCTTGGTCTTGTCCTTGCCGAACCATGTGTCGTTGCCGGCGATCCATGCCGCGACGTTCGGCTTGAGTTCCGCGCGCTGCTGCTGCTGCGGAGCGGCTGGCGCCGGGCGGACTTCCGGCTCGGCGCGCGGCGCTGGCGTACGCGCCGCGATCTGCACCAGCTCGGCGTTTGCTGCAGCGACATCTGACATAGCCTCCGCCGCGGCTTCCCCATCGCCATCGGAGGAAGCCTGCGCATAGCGCCGTTTGGCGTCGGCCAGGCGGCTCTCGCGCTCGGCCTTCATGCTGTTGGCGAGCGCCGCGCCACCGCTGTCGAGCCGGCGGCGCAGATCCTCGGTCTCGATCTTGAGCGCGCGCGCCGCTTCGATCGCGGCGTCGCGCTCGCGGTCTGCGGCCTCGCGCAGTCGGCGCTGCGTTTCGGTCTCGGCCTTCAACCGATCGATGCGCTTCTGGGTACGCGGCCCGACATCGCGCGGCGTCGGCTGGTCGGCGGTGGTCCAGTCGGCCTTGCGCGCGTCGTCGTAGCCGCGGTCGTCCTCCGGTATGTCGTCGACCTCGACGATGGTGACCTCGTTGGGGTCCTTGCCGTCCAGGTTGATGCTCACCATGTCCGGGAAATCGGCGGTGGCGAGTTCATGCCGGTTGGACGTGAGCGGCGCGAAAGACTGGCGTGCGGGCTGCCGGGCCATCAGAGACCTCCTACCTTGGCGCCTTGCGGGATCGTGGCGGTGATCTCGTCGTCGGCGAGCATGCGGAATTCGACGTCCTCGATCTTGAACCGCTTGCCGGCGTAGCGCGAGAACAGCACGGTGTCGCCCTTCTTGCACCACGGGCCGGACGGAAAGCGCGGCCGCGCGGCGAGAAGGGTGACCGGCGTGCCGGGCGGAAGATTGTCGGGTAGCTTCGGCGCCGGGTCGACATAGCAGTCCGGACCCATCTCGATAACTGTGCCGATGACCGAGGCGGCGCGCTCGCGGTCGCTTACGGTCTCGGGGATGAACACCCCGCCGGCGGTGCGGATTTCAACCTGCGGGAGCGCCACCAGCATGAAATGCCCGACCGGATCGGGGGCGATCATCATGTCGAGGCTGTCGTGGGTCTCCGGCTCGATGCCCGCCGCTGTCGCGGGCGTTTGGGCGAGGAGTGGAAATTCCTTCCTCAGTGCAGCATCAGGCTTCGTCAAGCGGGTCTCCTTTTTCCAGCGCATCACTACGCTCTTCCATGAAAGTCATCAACTCGTGCAGCACCTGGTAGCGCTCCACGGCGGCGGCGTATTTTTCCGGCCCGACGCCGCGCAGCAAATCCAGCGCGGCGTTTTCCAGTTGCCGGGCGATCTCTCGGCTGATCGCCGTGCCGCTGACTTCTGCCGGTGCGGTAACCCTGATCTGGAAGCTCATGCTGCGGCTTTCGGTTTGGCGGCGATCCTGGCCTTCTCGACGTCAGTCTTGAGCCGGGCGGTGAGCAGGTCGGCGATCTTGCCCATCATGCCCTGGCCCAGATCGGAGGCGAGTTCGGCGGTGCGCATCTGCTCTTCAGACGCCATTGCGCCTTTCTGGATCTCGGCGGCGAGCGTCGAGCGCTCGGTTTCCGACATCTCCTTGAAGATGGCGAGCAGGATATCCTTGATGCGGTCGGCCTTGTCGGCGTCAGCATCGGCCAGAACCTTGAGCCGCTTGGTCTCGGCTTCCTTGTCCTTGATCTCGAGCGCCCGGGTCTCGTTCTGGATCACCGGGTCCTCGAGCTTTTCGAGGATATCCTTCTGCTGCTGCTCGGCCTTGCTCTTGTCGAGCAGCTTGGCTGCGGCGGCGGAGGCAAGGCGGCTGAGCTGGTACTCGACGTCCTCGGGCAGCGGCTCGCCCGGCGGCGGCAGCTGCACGCCGAGCTGCTCCTCGATGTCCTCACGGTACTGGAAGGCGAGGTGCTCGAGGATGTGGGCGTTGGCGGCGGCCATGATCGCCGGTGCGCTCGGATTGTTGGTAAGCATGGCGACGAGTTTGGGGTCCTCGGCGGCGGCCATGTGCACGGCGATGTGCGCCTTGTGGTCCTGCATCAGCCCGGCCTTGACCGGGCGCGAATTGAGGATGTCCATGTTCTCGGTGACCGGATCGCGCGGCAGCACGTCTTCCGGCGGCGGAATGTAGAAGTCCGCCTTGTCGGAGCCGAGCACGGTGATCATGTCGCGATGGACGTTGGGCAGGTTGTATATCTGCGGCGCCGTCTGCGTCAGCTGGATCACCGACTGCATGACCATGATGCGCTGCGCCATGGTAGTGGCGTTCGGGTCGGCGACCGGGATGACGCTGACGATGCGATCGTCGTAATCGACTTCGCGCGTCGCCGCGGCGTCGCGCTGGTCGAGCTCGAACTTGTACGGAATCTTGCCCATGAAATCGTGGACGATCTCGGCGATGACCCGGAACTCGTTCTTGAAGCTCTCGTACAGCCGCTGCTGCACGGCGCTCATCACCTTCATCGACCGCTCGATGATGGCGAGCGTGGTGCCGACCGGCATGTTCTGGCCAGTCATGTCGGTGATCTTCATGTCGGCGACCGAGCCGATGCGGCGCCCTTCGTCGACGGTGACGCCAAGCAGCGCCAGCAGGACCTGGCTCGGCTCCTTGTACGGCAGCGGGAAGAAGCTCTCCTTGAGCGTCCCGGACCCGACCTCGACGTCACGCCATTCGCCCGGACCGACCGGTGACGAATCGTCCTTGATGCGGGCCTGCTTGGTCTTGTAGCCGGCTGGGATATTCGACAGCACGCCGGCGTCGACCAGCTGCCGCAGGATCGAGGTCGCACTTTCGGTCAGGCCGCCCAGGATGTTGATGAGGCCGATGCCGTACGGGCCGAAGCCGGGCATGTACTTGTGCTGCACGACGTCGATCTGGCGTTCCATGGTCTCATCTCCCTCGCGCCAGTTGCGGCGCACGGAGAGGACCTGGTGAGAAACGCTGTCGACGGTGATGACGTAGGGGTGCGGCTGGTTGTCGGAGACCAGCGGGTCCGATTTCAGCCACCAGTTGATGTGCGTTTCGTAGAGCCGGTGCAGCGCGTCGTCGGCGGTGTTGGAGTTGGACTTGCCTTCGATCTTGTCCTTCTGCTCGGAGATATCGGTGGTGACGACCACGCCCTTGCCGACCTTTACCGTGCGGTAGAAACCCTCCGCCATCAGGGCTTCGATGCGGTTGCTGGTCATCGGCAGGATGATGGTGTAGCGGTCGGCGCTGTCCAGGCTCGCCGCGCTGTAGGGCATGACGACGTGCTCGGGCAGCACGTACTCCGCCGCGGGAACTTTGCGCCGCTTGTCGTAGCGGAACTTGCGGAATGTCGTCCCCGCCAGCGGCAGGTTGAACAGCATCATGTCGGTTTCGGCGCGGTAACCCTTGATCTTCTCGGCTGCCAGCCAGTTCATGTCGGTGCGGACGCGATCGGCCTGCCGCTCCTTCTCGTCGGTGATGCGGCCGACAATCTGGGTCTTCACCGGCCCGGCGCCGGGGAACATGTCCATCATCGCCTGGGCGTTGAAGCGGATGACGCTCTCGAGCAGCATCGGGTGGTAGGCGCCGCAGGCACCTTCCCATGGCTCGGTGCGCTCCTCGTAGTTGAGGCCTAGCAAGTTCAGCCCGCGGGCGTAGGATTTGCGCCAGTCGGCACGGCTGCGCTCGTCCTCGTCGACGAACTGGCAGATCTGGGTGCCAAGTCCGTTGAGTTCCTCGGGGGTGAGCAGCGGCGTCAGGTCGTCGTCGAACGCCAGCTCGGCCGGGGCCTCCGGCTGGGGACCGTCGAAATTGACGATGGCGCCGCCGTCTTCGGTGGGAGTGACTTCGGCGATGTCCGGGTCGAGCAGGTCCGGGTTCGGCCGCTCGATGCCTTGCCCTGCTGTCGCTGCGTCAGCCATCAGTTTAGTTCCTGCTTCCACGGCGTTTTATCGGAAATGTCGAGATTTAGCCATTTATCTTCGGCGAGCTTTATGACGACGCTTTCAGCTTCGTCCAGCGAATCTACTTCGATGACACCTTGGCCGTTCCACATGAACATGTTGGTGATCTCGAAAACTGCGCCAGTATCATCCATGGCGAGCGGGCTCTCCTTCTCGTCGGTGAAGATTCGGACGATCACTCCGGCAGACCGTCAAGCATGTGGCGGACCATTTCCACGGCCTCAGTGTAACCCAAGAGGTTTGTGCCAGACGGCTCGTGCTTACTCGGCCCCCACGGCGAATGTTCATTGTAGATTTTCTGAAAGCTGACGCCCCCATCCGGGTTGAAGTTTTTTGGGAGTTTCCAGCCAAGGAACCGTTCAGCCATATATTTGATCTGATCTTCGGTCATCAGTAGTACCTCTTGCGGCGGTAGCGAGGATGCTCGTCATCTTCGTCCTCGTCGTTGGCGGTGCGGATGAAGCCTCCGGCGCGGAAACGTATCATCGCCTGTACCGTGCTGTCCACGTAGTCGTCTTCGGCGCCGTTGGGGAATTCAGCGAGCTGCTCGATCACCTCCTCGGCGAAGCGCCGGGCAGGCGCCCAGACGTAGCGGCTGGCAAAGATGTCCGACACGATGTTGGCGCGCGCGATCTTGTCGTTCGGCATCGCGCGGCTGCCACGGCTGGAGCCGGAGAAATCCTCGGCCGGGATGCCGGTGGAACGGAACTCCTGCAACAGTTGCATGCCGGCGGACTTGTTCTCGATCAAGAGCGTATCGGGGTGGCTCTCCTCGTAGAACTGCTTGGCCTTGCGCTTGAGCTCGGGGAATTCCATGCGCGCCTTGTAGGCGCTGAGCAGGATGATGTGGTTGAGCGTCTTGCCGGTGTCCGGGTCCTCGGCCTTGAACACGCCCCACTCCGTAAAGGCGCTCGGGTGGCTGCGATCGTTCTTGGTGGATGCGCAGTCCCAGCTCTGGATGATGTAGTCGCAGGCCGGCGGGTCGAGGTTCACCCATGACTCGGTGTGCAAGGGGCCGGGGCACTGCTCGTGATCGGCACCCCACTGCCGCCAGCTGGCGCGCTTGAAGATGGCGGCGCCTTCGCTGGTCGGGTTCTGCTGGTACTGCGCGCTCCAGTTGCTGACCGGCAGCACGCTCTTGGTGGCCTTGAGGGTCTTGAGCGGCCAGAACCCGGGCCACATCGCGCGCTCGGTTTCGGTGTCCTCGTCCAGGATCGCCGGGAAGCTGATGACTTCCCATTTGTCGGTGTCCGGGTTGTCGCTCTCGGCCATCATCTTCTTGATGACCTGGCCGGTCAGGTCGCGCTTTGACCAGCGCGTCATCACGATGATGATGGCGCCGCCCGGCTGCAGGCGCTGCCGCGGGCCGCCGTTGTACCAGTCATAGACGGTGTCGTAGATTTCGGGGCGGCTCTCGGCCAGCTTGGCTTCCTGCTCGGAGTGCGGGTCGTCGACGATGACGATATCGCCGCCCTTGCCGGCCACCTTGCCGTTGACGCCGATGGCGAAGTACTCACCGCCCTTGTTGGTGTGCCAGCCGGCGGCGGCCTTGGAGTCCTTGGCCAGCCGGATGCCGGGGAAGATAGACTGGTAGGCGCTGTTGCCGCTGCGGTCGACATCGTCGATCGCCAGGTCCTCGCCGTCGATAAGGTTACGCACGCGCCGGCCGAAGCCGGCGGCGAGGTTCTCGGTGTTCGACGCCTGGATGATCTTCTTGCGTGGGAACCTACCGAGGAACCACGCCGGCAGCAGCCAGCTGGCCAGTTCGGATTTCGTATGCCTTGGCGGCATATTAATAATCAGTCGCGTGCAGGTTCCCGCAGCGACGCGCTCGAAAGCGTCGGCCATGATGGTGTGGTGCGCGCCCGGGATGAAGTCGGGCCACACCATCTTGACGAAAGGCAGGAAATGCTCGCGGGCGTCCTTGAGTTCGGCCAGGCGCTTGCGCTCGTCGAGCAGGTTGAGCACCTGCTCCTTCTGGGCCGGATCGAGGTGCTCGAGGTTCCGCAGCGCGAACTGCAAATCGTGTTCTGAGAGTATCACCTATCTCACTCGACGCGCCGCCAAGTTTCTCGCTCACGGATTTTATGTACGCAACTCCAGCCGACGCCGTACATTCGGGCTATACTCGCCACTGTCGCGCTGCTGGTACGTATTGCGCGAACTTTCTCGTCATCCAACTTCGCAGTGTTGGCCCGAACACCGTACGCTGAACGATTTTTGCGGGCCATATCGTTGTTGTTTTCTTCCACGGTCCCGAAAAACATGTGGTTTGGGTTAACACATTCTGGGTTATCACACCGATGCAGCAGGCAGGTTCCATGGAACCCGACGCCGTCCGGTATCGGCCCTTTGTACAGCACATAGGCCACTCGATGCGCTAAGAAATATGTGCGCTGGATATTCACTCTGCCATAGCCTTTCGCAGTGCGCGTAGCATGCCACGGCCAGCAACTTCGTTGCCCCCTGCGAGTGAATTTATCCTCGAACTTTTTCAAGACTGATTGATAGTTCGGAAGTACTGGAATATCATTAACGTGCATTTGGCGGGGCCTTCCGCTGGATGAACCGAGGCTCGGTAGCGTTATCAGCGCTCCGAGCCTCTTCAATTTTTCAGCGCTAAAGCGCGGCGTCAAGCCGTTAAGCACGATAAGTCGCGCCGACGGTTGTAAACCGCTTTCCGATTATTTGGAAGGCTTGCGCTTGCGGCTCTTCTTCGGCTCGCTGCCGCCGACGCGACCGTCGCCGTCGTGGTCGAAGGCCTCGGCTCCGATGACGTGCGGGGAGCCGATGACGTGTGGAGAGCCGATGACGTGTGGAGACACTGTTTCTACGGTGTCGCCTTCGACGATATCGCCTTCGACGATATCGCCTTCGACGATATCGCCTTCGACGATATCGCTCCCAGGCTCGGCGACGGGCGTCTCAAAAATTGCGGCTCGGTTTTGGGTGACGTCGAGTAGCGTCAGCAGGACCTGGCTCGGCTCCTTGTACGGCAGCGGGCCGCCCGGCGCCTCGGTGTCGGCGATTTCTCGAGCTTCGTTTTCTTCTCTGGTCGTGATGAGCGACTCGAGCGCGGCGATGTCCGCGCCGATCAGGTCGGCGGTTGAGCCCTGGTCGATCGGTGCCCGCCCTTCGACGGCCACCTGCGCCGCGAGATCGGCGCCGCTGAAGAATGCCACGGCATCGCCGGCACCGGTGTGGGCGACAGCGCGTTCGACGGCTTCGCGCGTCGCGGCGCGGCAGATGACGTTGCCGTGGACGTCGACGGCGATCCAGTCAGTGCTGAGATTGTCGAGGAAGCTACTCGGGAGAATGTCCTTGGGGGTCATTTTCGCTTGCCTTTCAAGGTTGCGATGAAGATTTCGATGACGTTTAAAAACCGGTAGACATGGTACGCCAGCCCGCGGCGCTCGTCGATCTGCCAGTACACGTCGTCCAGCCGGCGCCTAAGCCAGCGCAACTGACGCGGCGCCTCGAAGCCGTTGTCACGGTCTTCACGTGGTTCGTCCCATAGATTCAAAGTCCTGCCGGAGCGGAACATGAACGACATGAGCAGCAGGTCGTGGTCCGGGTTTCCCGTTTCTTCGGCGTTGATCTTGTGCGCGGAGTAGAACGCCTTGCGAATGTCTTTGAGAAATCGCTCCATGTCGATGTTCGGCGTCGGGGCGTTTGGTTGTATTATGAAGCTATCGACACCATCCGGGCGTTCATAGAGTTCGACGGTAAACACGTGCTCGCCGCGGGGCCCGCCGGTGTCGTCGTTGCTGGGTGAGAGCTTCGGTACGAACTTGACGATGTTGTCGCTCATCTCGACTCCGTGCGCTTGAAGAACTTCACTGGTGGTTCCAGCTCGCGCCACGGGTCGAGCGGCTCGCGGCTGATGGTGCGCTCCATGTCGGTCGGCTTGGCGCCGCGCTGCTGGAACTTTGGCGCCGTGATGTAACCGCGGCGCTTGAGCTCGCGGATGGCCTGCTGCACGGTGGTCAGGCTGCATGGAAAGCATGCGTCGCGGATCTCGACGTGGCTGGGGGCGTAGCCGTAGTCGGTCCACGCCTCCATGATCGCCGCGTATATCTTGGCGTGGATCGGGCGGAGGGTCGGGTCAACGATGTGGGTCATGCGTCGCGGTCCAGCCAACCGAGAGTCGGCGTTCCTTTGTGGACCTTGTCCCAGATAAGCCACGCGAAGTCCTCGGTTCCGCCGCCGGGGTTCTCGCCGGCCTCGATCACCGGGCCCGGGGGCATGGACGGCCTTGGGGTCAGCACGAGAACCTTGGCGAGCGGCGTGGCTTGCAGCCAGCGCCCCTTGTCGCCGCCGGTCAGGTAGGGAAGCGGGAGAAGCAGGGCGACCTTGCGGTCCGCAGTGGCGAGCGCCTTCCGGACGAAGGCGAAGTCCGGCTTCTTGCACAGGCCGAACGGCGGGTTGGAGACGATGTTGTCGGTCTCGTAATCGGTCGCCAGGAAATCTTCGGTCAGGTCGTGGCATTCGCGGCAGCGCTTGACGATGTCGTAGGCCAGTACCTGGGTGATCCTGCTGCCGGGGGTGTTGTCGCGCGCCTTGCGGGCGGAGCGCACGATCCGGCCGCTGCCGCAGGCCGGGTCGACGACGGTGCCTTCGAACTGCTCGACGGCGAACAGGCGCTCACTGCACCACTCGTTTTCTATGTAATAGTCTTCTGGGTGCCGTGCCCAGATACCTGTGTTCTTAGCTTTACGTTCGCTGCCGATAGGCGTGTCGCCTACGATACGCTCCATAGCGAAATCAATGTCGTCGGTCATTCCCTACCTTTGATTTTTAGTGGCGGTATTTCGCGGCGATGGACCTGAAGCGCCCGTTCAAACGTGTAGAATTCGAAGGTCTTACGTTCTTTCCACTTCAGCAACCCGCGGACGTTTTGCTTAGGCGGAGTAGGCGTGTTCGGCGGCTCGAAGTGAACGCTGCGCCCGCACTCCGATAGATGAATGTAGGCTACCAATCTCAGATTGAGTGCGCAAAAAGCGACAATGTCCACGTCAGCGGACGTGTACCCGCGGCTATCTGTTTTGCCGGTGTTGTCGCGCTTCGAACGCCCAACGGAGAAGTTGTACACGACACGCTTATTTTCGCGTTCTGGGCGGACAACAGCACGCGATGTCGACTTAACGGCAATGCAGAATAGTTCGCCGTCGCAGTCGGCTACGATGTCGTACGGGAGCCCTTGTGAGGCTTGGTACGCACGGTGTCCTTGGATGATAAGATCAGCGCAAACGATGTGCTCGCCAGCGTTCCCCAGTTCTATCGCGCGCCGTGCCAGCCTACGACCTTCAGACAGCATATCGTCTGGGCCGACGATGCGCGCTTCGATCTCGTCGATGCTGAGCGGCTGGTCCACGGTCGTTCCTTTTTTGCACTACTAACAACACTCGTGTAGCACAAGAAGGGCGGGCTGTCCAGCCTAGCCGGGCCAGGCCCCGGTGTCGGGGCCCGGCATATAGACGCCGACGTCGGGGCCTGGACGGTGCGGGACGATGGCGCCGAGGAGCGCCCAGCCGAGCATGAGGGCGAGGAAGATGACGAGCGTGCCTTCGGTGCTCACGGTCGGCGGCTCAGAAGCTCACGCCGAGGAACGGCAGCACGACGCGCGTGATGAGGATGAACGCGGCGACGGCGATCGTGCCCCACTCGCCCCACTGGCGGAACGGCGGCTGGATGAACGGCGCGGTGCGGAACATCCACACGAGCAGGCTGGCGATGATGACGACGGCGACCAGCAGGCCGAGGGGTTCGGGAAACATGGATCAGGTCCTTTCACGGAAGCCCGTATTCTCCGGGAGCGTGCCGAGCAGTTCCTCGGCTTCGCGGGACGGCACGATACCATGCTTCTCCATCCAGTGGTACAGGCTGCGCCGATTGCCGTCCCAGGCCTCGACCAGATCCCATTTGCCGTCCGGCAGCAACCGCTGGACTGCCCAGCGGTTGCCACCGCGGATGGCGCGGTGCTTGCGGTCGAGGCCGATGATCGTGTCCTGGGTGGAGGTCATGCCGGGAAGGTAGAAGGTGCGCGGCGGTTTTGCAAAAATTTTTGCTGGAAATTTTTGAGTTTGTGAAATTTTCGGTGTCGAGCGTGCACAAAGACATGTAGTACCCAAGCGGGTCCGTTCTCACCCATTAGGGGGCTCCCCACCCCGCCACCCCCTCATCAGCCCCAGCTAAAGCCTAAGCGCCAGTCAACCGAGCCCCAGGATCAACCGCGTCAAGTCTCTTACCTCGCAGCCTCAGGCTCGAGCCGCTGCGCTGTTGCGTCGACGCCAGTTAGCCAAGCGCAACCGAGCGCAGCCGCAAACACGGCTAGCCGATACCCCCTCGCTTTGAATGAAGCTCTATGCCTTGGGCTTGCGTCGCCGATCGCGCGCAGCTGGTGCAGCGGCTGGCGTCGAGTCTGCCGGGCGTGACTCGCCTTCAATGGTCAAGGTACGTTTCAGATCCTCAAGCCTGGTGCGCAGCTCACGCTCCACCTCTTCGACGGTGCGCACTCGCTTCTCAGTCACGACAGTGTCACGAAATAGATCGATGCCGATCGTTTTTCCGAGAGTCTGCAGCGCGCCTAATTGCACACTTTCCTTTGTTGCGTTTATGGCTAGACCCATGAGTCCATTGAGGATAAACTCTCTAGTTAGATTTGGGGCAAGAGTTGATTGGGCCTCAACCCGCTGCCTCAACTCTGTCAGCTTCGCTTTGATCAAAGGCTTATTGGCCATGTCATAGGCTGACGTGTAGACAGACGTATCCGCCCAGCCGGTCACATCAAAAACTGCCCGATAGGCTTCAACATTCGAGAGACCGGAAAACACCAGCATGACAAAACGGTGCTGCGCTGACGTGAGACCCTGGAAAGCGTATTTGTCTACCAGCTGCGCCTCTTTTACAGGCGCCAAACCGCTTGTACGTACGTTCAACGGGATATGCCTCGCAATGCCGTAGGAAACACGGGAACGCCTGAGGTTTACCGTCTATTCCACGGCCGCGCAACCGCCTGCCTCGCCGGGCCGGTGCGATATGCAACCTGCAGGTTGCCTATTATCGGCTTGACAAGCCCACCGAACGTACTAGATTAGCACCAGTGCAATTGATTGCGCTTGATCGAAAGGACTAACGCTCGAGCCTTGCCGCGTCTCACTGGCGCGGCAGCACTAGACCGCTAGACGCCTCTCAACCTCTCTCGAAAGGACTGAACCAATGCCTACCATCGTTGAACACACCCTCTACACCTTTGACGAATTGTCGGACCGCGCAAAAGAGATTGCGCGCGACTGGTGGCGCCAATGCGAGAACGACGATTTTGACGCGGAATATGTCATCGAAGACGCGGAACGCATGGGCGCTATCCTTGGCATCGAATTTGACACGCGCCGCGTTCAACTCATGAGCGGCGCTACGCGAACCGAGCCCCGCGTCTATTGGTCGGGCTTCTCCTCGCAAGGCGACGGCGCGCAGTTTGAAGGGCGCTATGCATATGCCAAAGGCGCGCCGGCAAAGATCAAGAAAGAGACCGGCGGCACTGACTCAGAACTGTATCGCATTGCTCTTGATCTGCAGGCGACACAGAAACGCAATCGCTATCGCCTGGAAGCCCGTACCGATTGCAAGCGTGCGCAATATTCCCACTCGGGCTGGATGAACGTCGAAGTTTGGGCGGACACGGATCGGGATATTGGCGACGCGGAAAGCGAGATAACGCGAGCGCTACGCGACTTCGCCGACTGGATCTATCGCCAGTTGGAGTCCGAATACGAATGGCGCATGGCTGATGAACAGGTAGACGACGCTATTCTGGCGAACGAATACACCTTTGACGAAAACGGCCACCGCGCCAACTAGCCCCAGGCTCGAGACCGCCGCGCCCGGCGCGACGGTTTCCGGCAAGGTGCTACCGCCTTGGCAACCCTCTCGAAAGGAACCCGAACCATGATGACCCGAGCCGACTACCTGAACGCCTCCCGCGAAGAGCAACCCGCCGCGCATCGCCGCTACTATGGCGAAATCGTTGCAGCTCTTAGCGGCCCCAAGGCAATCGCTTTGCCTTTCAGTGCCGACGAAATCCGCCTCGCCTTGGCCACTGGCGATGAGCACCTGAACACCCTGCTCTTGGGTCGCTGGGACGCCTATGTTTCGCAACTCCGCGGAGCCAATGCCGAGCTCAAGAAGCGCGGCGACTACCTGACCCTCGGAACTGGCGTATGCATCCTCAAGGAAGCCGCGCGCCAGCTCGCCGAAATTGTCGACTGAACCCTGATCGGGCGCGCCCGTGCGGCGCGCCTAAACCAGCGCTCAGGCTGGAATACCTCTCCCGAAAGGAACCAAAAATGGGCACCCGCTCAGACATAATCGTGCACCGCGTTGACGGTATGTGGCACCGCGTCTATTGCCATTGGGACGGCTACCTCGAGCACAATGGCCGAATCCTTTTCGACCACTACACCAGCCAGACGCTCGCCGAAAAACTGGTAGCGCTCGGCGATCTCTCAGTCCTCGGCCCGAAGATCGGCGTTCGGCATCCCTTCGACACGCCGGCCTATAACACACCGCAGGCCGCGGAGTACGAAAAGCGCTATAGCGGCATGTGTCTGGCCTATGGGCGCGACCGCGGCGAAAAGGACGTCGCGGGAACCGTCGCCGACACTCTGGCCGGCTGCTGGCCGGAAAACGACACCTGGACCGAATTCACTTACGTGTGGGATGACGGCCGCTGGTGGGTAGGCGACCCCGACGAAGGCTCGCAAACCTTGATCGATCTGGGCGACGCTCTTACCGGCAAGAAAACCCTGAAGCCCGCCGTCAAAGCCTTCGGCATGGTGATCGGCCAGCATGCCGCGCACGACCCTGCCAAACCCGACGATCATGGCTGGTATTCCAAGCTCTGATCGCCAACCGGAGCGCGCCCGCTGCGGCGCGCTCTTGACTGGCGATCAGGCCAGAGCACGAAAGGACCCGAACCATGTCTATGCACAGATCCGCGTACGCGCCCGCTGGCGCCATCTCCGACGCCGGCCTGCTGGTGTCCCTCTCCTACGCCCTGCAGCGCCCCGGCGGGCCGCTGGGGCGCCGCGCAAGGGCCTTGGCGCGCCGCCTGGCCGATGGCCCTGCCGATCGCGCCCTGCGCCTCCGCGCCGCCGATCTGCTGGCCGTGCTGCTGACCGCTTCCGACAGCGGCACGGCAGCGGACGACGACGAGCTGCTCGACGAGGAGTTCGACGCATGACCAGCACAACGTTCCTGCCCAAAGGGTATCACGTGCACCACAGCTCTGGGCTACGCATGGACGGCACTTATGCGAAGGTAGAGCCTGCAAAATGCGGCATCTGCAAAGCACCGGAAGTCTATGTCGATCGGGACAACGCCTTCCGGCGAGTCCAATCCTGCGACGCTTGCGGCGCTGTTCACGTGATCACCAAAGGCGACTCATCGTGGTGGTACCACGACTGGAAGAAGGCATCCGACATCAACGCCAACTGGGCGCGCGCCATCAACAGCGATGAACGCTAGTGAAGGCATGACAAAAAGTCGGCGCGGCAACCGCGCCGACTCGACTTTGACCAGGAGCAAACCCCGTTGCCCACCTTCCCCGCCATTCGCATCGAAGGCCGCCGCATCTGGGCCGCCACGCCCGCCGGCCGCCTCGAGTTCGAGCCGTCCGCCCGGACATGGCGCCGCAGGCGTTGCTGGTGGCGATGCCGCTCCGCTTCCGGCGCATTGTTGACCGGCTGGCAGCTCACCCCCCGACTCGCCCTCGCCGCGGCCCTGCGCACCCTCGAAATCGGCGCAAGTCGGTAGCGGCGCGCGGGGCACTAACCCTTACTGACGAAGTACTTTCCGCCATCCTATATAGGTTACACAGTACATTATTACCTTGTTAATCTAGCTATGTAACCTGTATAGGATTCAATAATATCTTACGTTAGTACATACTAAGGGTCTTTAAGACCATGTAGAGAAGCACGGCGTGCAAGGGGAAATCACGACCTTGAACCCTAGAGCGCTACTTTTAGCGTTTTGCGCCACTACCGACAATCGAAGCCGCTGAAAAGCACCGCACGCCCTTAAAACCGCCAAAGTGTCATAAGGAGACCCCCTCATGACACTGCCTCACTTTCCCGCTCTTTTCGCCTCAGCCACCCTTGACGCTACCTCGGTAAGTGGGTATATGTGCGCTAAATGCTAAAAGTCCCGCACATAGGCAAAAGTACTGATGAAAGACCGCGATTTTCTCCTCACCCAAGAGCGGCTGAAAGACCTCCTGCACTACGATCCGCAGACGGGCCTTTTTCTTTGGCGCAAGCAACGCATGGGGCGCATGAAGCCCGGCGACGAGGCCGGCACACTCAACGCCGACGGGCTGGTCATGATCTGCATCGACAGCCGTCTCTACACCGCCGGCCGCCTCGCCGTCTTCTACATGACCGGCGAATGGCCGAAGGGGCGTGTCCGCTACAAGGACGGCGACAAGCAGAACCTTCGGTTCAAGAACATGGTCGACGAGAAAACCGCTAAACCCATGACGCGCGCCGCGGCCTACCAACGCCAATGGCGCAAGGACCGCGTCTGGATCGAGCGCCGGATCATGAGCGACCCGGAAATATACGAGGAGTGGACGGCGAACCCGCGCGCCACGGTCAAAAAACTCCGGCAGCAACGCCGTGACGAACAGATGAGGTACTTCAGTTGACCCGTCTCACCTATGCAGATTTCCAGCCCTGGAGCGGCGGTCGTAACCCGGCGCCCGGAAAGCGCGTGCGCGTCTTCACCCGGCGCGGCAAGATCAGCCACGCCATGTCCGGCCTGTTCTGGTGGGGGCGCGCCAGCGACCCGAAGGAGTTCATCGGCGCCCTCGACGCCTTCACCTGGTTTCCTTCACCCGGCGCGCGTAACACCGGCAACGAGATCATCGGCTGGATGCTCGACCCCTCCTACACTCCGCACCGCCAGCTCACCGGCCAGTTCACCCCGCCGGCGCGCCCGACCAGCGAATACGACCACCTGCCCTGAAAGGAACCGAAATGAACCCCGTCACCCTCCAGCGCCTCGCCGTCTTCCTCAACACGCACGCCCTCGAGATCACCGGCGCTCTGACCGTCCCGATCACCCTCGCCCTGATCGTCTGGCGCCTCGCCCTGCCGGCCTGACCGTGGCAAGGTTCACCCCGAAGCCGCCCCTGAGCGGGCGCAACAGATTCGAAACGCCGAACCGCAAACCGAAAGGAACCAGAATGGCCACCTCGCGAGACGACCCGCAGTTTCAGTACTACAAAATGGCTTACGACGTGCTGTGGGGCGACAAGACCGCGCAGCAGGAAGACCAGCACAAGGACCCGGTCCGCGGCGGCTGCGGCAACCAGGCCTGCCGCATCTGCTACCGCGACGACGGCACGCTCGTCGCCGACGACGGCAAATACCAGGGCATCGGCGGCGCGCCGGCTACCTACGCCGAGCGCAAGGAAGCCGAAGCCGCCGAGGCGGCCCTCGAACAACTGCGCCCCGCCGTCGAGCGTTACCTGATCGCCAACGCCCACTCCACGCAATGGGCCGACATCGTCGGCAACCACGGCGCGCGCACCGAGTTGCAGGAGGCGGTGGAAGCCTCGACGACGCACCGCGAGTTGTACGAGCACTACGGCATGACACCGCCCAGGGGCATCATGCTGTGGGGCCCGCCCGGTTGCGGCAAGACCATGTTCGGCAAGGCCACGGCCACCGCCATGGGCGCCGTCCATGGCAAGGACGTCGAACTGCTGCTCGTCAACGGCCCCGAGCTGGAAAGCCCGCTCGTTTCCATCGCCGGCAACCGCGTGCGCGACCTGTTCGCCTACGCTGCGGCCGTACCGGAAAGCCAAGGGGCACCCGCTGGTGATGTTCTTCGACGAGGCCGACGCCCTGCTCAAGAGCCGCGAGAGCGCCCCGTGGACGGCCGAGGTCGTCGGCGCCTTCCTCGCCGGCATGGACGGCCTGCGCGAGAACGGCGCCTTTGTCATCCTCGCCACCAACCGCCCGGACGAGCTCGACCAGGCGCTGCTGCGCGACGGGCGCATCGACCGCAAGATCAAGGTCGAGCGCCCCGACATCGATGCCGCGCGCATCATCGCCGCCAACGCCCTCGAGGGGCACAGGTTCGTCACCCCCGGCACCGGCACGGCGTTCATCGACCACCTGTTCAGCCCGATGCACCTGCTGCGTGACCTGGTGCACCCCGAGAGCCGGAACCATCACCACTTCACCCTCGCCCACATCGTCAACGGTGCCATGGTCGTCGGCCTCGTCGCCCGGGCCAAATCCCTCGCCTTTCGGCGCGACAAGGCGACCGGCACGCTGACCGGCCTCACCGACGCCGATCTGGTCGCCGCCGTCGACGCCGTGTTCGCCGAGAACAAGGATCTCAACCACAACTACGCCCTGCGCGAGTTCGTCGAAACCGTCGCCATCCCCTTCGAGGAGACGCGCCGGAACCGCTCGGCCATGAACTGAAAGGAACCACGATGAACCCCCGCCTGCTCGCCTTCGCCCTCGCCTGTGTGCTCGTCCTCGTCCTCATGTTCGCCCTCGCCCTCGCCATCTGGCACCTCGCCCCACCAACCTGATTCCCGAAAGGAAACCCCGATGAACCCCCGCCTGCTCGCCCTCGCCTGCTCGCCCTCGCCCTCGCCCTCGCCCTCATGCTCGCCGCCCTCACCGCTGGCCAGCCGCGACCCGCCCCGAAAGGACGCTGAACCAATGCCCACCGGCTACACCAGCAAGATCGCCACCGGCGAGATGACCAGCCTGCGCCATTTCATCCTGACCTGCGCCCGCGGCATGGGCGCCCTCGTCCACATGCGCGACGAACCGAGCGACGCCATTCTCCCTCTGCGCCTCGAGCCGGACACCTCCTATCACGACGACGAGATCGCGCGCGCGCCGAAGCGCGGTTGGCCGAATTGCAGGCCATGACCCCGCAGCAGCGGGATGCGGCGGCGTACGCCGAATGGAACATCCGGGTCGGGGAATTCTACATCCAGATCGCCGACAAACGCGCCCAGGCCGATCGTTACCGTGGCATGCGAGCTCGCGTGGAGCGCTGGGCTGGCGCGCCGGAAGGGCTCAAGGAATTCATGCTCCAGCAGCTCGACACCTCGCTTGAATTCGACTGCGATGAGACCTACTACACACCGCCGAAGCGCCTCGACTTGGCCCAGTGGTATCGCGGCGAAGTGCACAGAGCGGTGTCCTCTCTCGAATATCATGGCAAGGAGCGCGCCACCGAGATCGCCCGCACCGCCGAACGCAACGCCTGGCTCGCCCAATTATGGGCCAGCCTCCCTCCGGGCGACAAATGACCGGCGCAATCGAACGTACCTGGTGCGGCCGTTTCCAGTACCCCGGCCGCGAACCGTTCATGCTCGGCACGATAAGCATCAACGACAAGGCGCCGACGCATGAGGTAGAACGCGCGCTGCTCGCCGAACTGTGCCGGGTGCTGCCCCCCAGCGCGACAATGCCCGCTACCGTCGAGCTGTTGCCCGGCGAGATTGTCTTCCTGCCCGAACCAACCCCGAAAGGAACTGACCGATGACCGACTTCAAGATCAACCCGCCGAAGACTGCACCCGCCTTCACGTTTAACCTGCGCTTCGCCGTCGGCGCCGACACCGGCTCGCTGTACGTCGGCGCCGCCGGCAGCTTCATCGGAACCGTGCTGGTTGGAAAAGGCAAACTGGCCGGGAAAGAAGGTTTCTCGTATCGACTGGCATATTCCGAATTCCTGCCCCCCGGCACCACCATCGAGATCACGACATGAGCAAACTCAACAACGCCGCCCTGCAATCCGCCATCGAACAGAAGCGCGCCAGCGAGGACGGCCGCCAGATACTGACGCGCAGCGAGCAGAAGCTCGAGCGCCAGATGGGCGAGGCCGCCGAGCTGCAGCATGCGCTCAAAGGGCTCGACAAGGACATCCGCTCGACCCGGGCCAACATCGCCCGGCTGCAGGAAGTGCTCGCGCTCATGGAGGCCAACCACCGCGACCTCAGCGCCGACCTGCGCTCTACCTTGCAGAGCGTTCACAGCCTGCAAATGGACGGAGTATCACTATGAGCTCAGTGCGCGACTTCTTCCTCGCCGTGGTGCTTGTAATGCTGTTGCTAGCCACCACCATCCCGGAGCGGGCTGGCCAGATCGCCGCCCGGGCCGTCAAGGCATACAACGCCGAAATGGCGCAACCGCCGATGGCGCCCAGCCCGCCTCCGGGTGTGCGGGTGTGAAACGCCGAACATCCCCCTTGCATCGGCGCGAAGAATAGGTTATAGTGGTTACATCAATAAACGCACCGGGGACGTTCCCCAAGATGGAGAGAGACGATGGCCCGCAAGGCAAAGACAGCAGCGGAAGTCGCGCCCGCGACGATCACCGCCTACAAGGGTCTGGACAGCAAGCTCCAGTGTCGCGGCTTCCAGTTCGAGGTCGGTAAGACCTACGAATGCAATGGCAAGATCGTCGTCTGCCAGAACGGCTTTCATGCCGTGTCCGAAGACAATCCGCTGCACGTCTGGGGCTTCTATCCGGTCATTGGCGATGATGGGTCGCTGAACCGATACGCCGAGGTTGTGCAGTCCGGCGCGATGGATCGCGAGAAGGCTGACGGCGGAACCAAGATCGCATCGGCAAGCATCACGATCAAGGCCGAACTGACGCTGCCCGATTTCATCAAGCGCGCCATCACGTCGATCATGAACGCCGCTAAGGGCGGGAAGGAAACCGTTTCCAGCGGCGACTTCGCCACGCTCGCGGCCAGCGGCGACTTCGCCACGCTCGCGGCCAGCGGCAACTCCGCCACGCTCGCGGCCAGCGGCGACTTCGCCAAGCTCGCGGCCAGCGGCAACTCCGCCACGCTCGCGGCCAGCAGCGACTCCGCCACGCTCGCGGCCAGCGGCAACTCCGCCACGCTCGCGGCCAGCGGCGACTTCGCCAAGCTCGCGGCCAGCGGCAACTCCGCCACGCTCGCGGCCAGCGGCGACTTCGCCAAGCTCGCGGCCAGCGGCGACTTCGCCACGCTCGCGGCCAGCGGCAACTCCGCCACGCTCGCGGCCAGCGGCAAGGATAGCGTCATTGCAACCC
>JBAZYB010000014.1:0-32636 GCA_041659545.1 Hyphomicrobium sp. | reverse complement strand
TGGCAGCCATTCGTGCCCGCATCGCTCGCAGCGATAGCCCCATAGCTGAACCTTCTCCACCATGCGGCGCTGTATATTCCTTCCGGGAATATACTTCAAGGTCATTGACGGCGACAACCTACTAGGTATATATACCTATTAGGTATACACAGGGCGTCGCCGTGCCTCAGACCTTGTCGCCGCGAGAAATTGCAGGACTGCAAATAGCCGCCATGGCACGGCTGAGGCGCCGCGGCGAATTTTGGCTGGTGCCATCGCATGGACAGGGGCGTGGTGGAAGCCCTCATAAAGTAAGACCCCACCCAACAACCCCTCACTGCTCTTGCCCTGACCACACACTACACGGCGGAAAATGCAAACACATCTATGCTGTCGAATACGCGCGCCAACGAGAGAACGCCGTAGCAAACGACCCGCATGATGAAGCTGAAATTCCAGTCGCACCACCGCCTCGAAAAACCTATCCGCAGGCCTGGAAGGCCTACAACGCAGCGCAGACGCAAGAAAAGGCGATTTTCCAACACCTGCTTAAAGAACTCGTGCGCGACGTCGGTCTTGAAACCTCTGAGGCCTCTAATGGACGTCCGCGGTTTCCGCTCGAGGACGCCCTGTTTTGCGCATGCTTCAAGGTGTATGCGACCTTCTCAGCCCGCCGCTTCATGACCGACCTGAGGGACGCGCATGGAAAGGGCTATATTTCGTCGGTTCCGCACTTCAACACGATCCTCAACTACCTTGGCGCTGAGGCAACCACGTCCATTCTGATGGATCTTGTCGCGCGCAGCAGCAAGCCGCTGTCGGGGATCGAAACGGACTTCGCTGTCGACTCAACCGGGTTCTCTTCATCGCGGTTCGATCGCTGGTTTGATCATAGGCAGAAGAAGCTTCGTCAGGAGCACTCATGGGTGAAGGCGCACGCCGTTTGTGGCGTCAAAACGAACGTGGTGACCGCGGTTGTCATCGGTGAGAAAAATGCACCTGACGGCCGCCAGCTTCCGCAATTGCTGGCTAAAACCGCTGAGCATTTCACAATGCGTGAGGTGTCCGCGGACAAGGCGTACTCATCGTTCGCGAACCTTGATCATGTCGACCGTTATGGCGCGACTCCCTTCATCGCATTCAGGCGCCATGTCAGTGGGCGTGGACCAAAGGTGTGGGAAAAAATGTTCCTCATGTTTCAGCTGGAGAGAGAAGCGTTCTTTGCGCACTATCACAAGCGCAGCAATATCGAAGCCTGTTTCTCCATGATCAAGAGAAAGTTCGGAGACAGCGTTCGAAGCCGACTACAGGTTTCCATGAAAAATGAAGTGCTCTGTAAGATTATCTGCCACAATATCTGCGTGTTGATCCAGGAAGCGCATGAGCTTGGTATCGAACTAAAGTACGAATGACATAGCTGCGGGCCGTGCCGGCAGAGCTTCCGTGGGCAACTCCAATGCGGTTGTTTGCGCTCGCAATTGGAGTATTTGTCGCCCGCCACGGGGTTCACCTGCAGCAACGTTCGCCTATCTCGGCCCTCGGCGGTTCGTGCAGCAATTGCTGTCGCACCAAGTCGAGTCAGATTTTAGTCGCCCGGCTTTGCAGATATCCGCGTACCTACGTGGCGACCGCGGATTAGCCAGGTTCGGCCAGCCAATATCTGACACGGGGAGCCGCAGCTGGGCAGCACGGCCTGTGGCCCTCGTGACGCAAACACTCTTTGAACCGATCAGCGAGCTTATCTGTGTCCAGCACCTCGCCCAAGCTCTCAGCAAACGAAGGCCAATGCGTCATGGAATCGGGTGGGGGCTGTTGGCCCTCTGCATCCCCGACGTATGACAAGCGGGCGATTATCAGCGGCAGGCGGCCTCTATGCGACCGCCTGCAGAAAACCATCTATGGCGAACTAATGCTGTCCGTGTCCGTGTCCATGGCGGTGGCCATGCCGATGCCTAAAGCCACGAAAGTGGTGGCGGTGGTGTCGAATGAAAAAGGGGATGTAATGCCGGTGACGGCTGTGAAGGCGCCGATGGACTTGTTGGAGCATGCCGTTCTCCAGCCCGACGGTACGCACAGCGGGGATTGGTGCGGCGTGAACGGATGTCGCCATCACTCCCAGTACGCAGACTAAGCCGCAAACCTTGATTGCGCTCAACATGATTTCCTCCTGACAACGCAACTTGGCCGCAAGCGAGCGATGCGTCGCTGAACGCTTGCAGCCAAGTTTCATATTGCACACCAAGCTGAAACCAGCCTGAACGGGCATTGAGGAACGGAGGATCGTCGCGAATGTCAGTGGGTGCGGGCGTCAGGAGGATCTGAATACTAGGCGGCCCGCGCATCGCCGATTTCGCGTCGACGGAACCTATGCTTCAGCGCTTAATGGCCGTGAGCGTCCTTGATGCCCAGCAGCTTTTGAGCTTCTTTGAGCGCCGCTTCGCATTCCTCATTCTTCTTCGCCGTATGCATCTCCTCAGCAGTGGCTCGCGCGGCCTTCACTTTGGCCATGTCGCCATCGCTCAGCTTCGCCGTTGCCATCGCCTTATCCACGGCGGCCATGTCTGCATCGCAATGATCGCCTGCTGCCATGGCAGGAATTGCGAGGCCGATTGCTGCCGCCGCAGCCAAGGTCAAGGTCAAGTTCTTCATAGTTGTCTCCTCTCAATTTGAGCCGAGCTTCCTGTGAGCTCGGCTCGTTGGTCAACTCTCTGTGTTAGTTTTTGTCCGAACGCTTGGCCTACCAGTTTCGGCCGTGACCATGGCCCCGGCGCGCGAACTTCAACCAGGGATTCCGAGCCCAGCGGTTGCGGACATGCCCGCGGCGTTCACGGTCCACGTGCCGCGAGTAGCCCCGGTCGTGATCGCCGCGGGAGCTGTAACCACTGCGGTTGTGGTCTCCAGCCTGGGCTGCCGACGCAGCGATGCCTAGGGCGCCGCATCCTGTCAGAACGGCAAGCGCAAAAAGCGAGGGAGTGCGAAGCATGGGAATTCTCCTCTTCGACAATATATTTGTTTAGTCGCCGAGTTATTCGGCCATTCCCTTTTTAATAGGCTGCGAATGTCCCTCACGTGAACTGCCCGTTCACCGTCAATTCATTGACCTGATGAGGGGCTGAATAAAATAGAAATGCGCGTGTTTTGCGGCGCCAAACTGAAATGAATCTGAATAACGAAGGCGAATTGCGATTTTATCCGGACAACTTACTCGACGAGGCCAAAATGCGCATTGTGGTCACGACCGCCGGGCTTGTAGTCCGGGCGCAGGCGACTAAGCTCCTGCCGCGCAGCGGTGGCGTCGCCTGCTTGCTCGTAGAGCAGAGCTCGGTCTGCGCGCGCATGGTCATCTTCGGGCGCGAGTTCGAGGGCCCGGTTCAAGTCAATGAGCGCCTGACCATCTTGACCTCTCTTGAGAAAGAGATGCGCGCGACGATGATGCGCCTCCGCAAATGCCCCGCCGGCTTGAACGGACGCATTCATGTCAGATATCGCGGCGTCGAGCTGACCGGTTTTCTCGTAGGCGCGCGACCGATGGAAGTACGTCATGGCATGAGACGGGTTATGAGACAGCGCGCGTGTGAAGCTTATAATTGCGTCGGCGAATAGCCCCTGTGCCATCAGGGTCCGGCCCAAATTATCGAACACGACACCCCCGCCGATGCCGGGGTCGAGCAGGGCCGCAGTCTTGAAATCCTCTGTTGCGCTAGCCCAGAGATGTACCCGGGCGTTGATCAGCCCACGATTGTAGTAGGCAACCGCCAGCGTGGGATCGATGGCAATCGCGTAGTCCGAGTCGCCTACCGCACCTAAAATATCCCCCCGCGCAGCCCGGATCAGGGCACGCGCTGCACAGGCGAGCGCATTGCCGGGATCGATGCGGATTGACTTCGTTAGGAGCGTGAAAGCTCGGCGGAGGTCGCCGCCTCGACTTTGCGCGATTGCAAGGCTGTAGATGCGCTTACTCAGCGCGCGGTTCCTGGCGCGAGTAGGCGCTTCGGTAGGGTTGGCGCGTGTCGATATTGGAAAGAGCGAGTCTGCCAGCGAAAGCTGGGGAGCCACTACACAGACCGTGGCAACGATCGCGATTGCCAGCGCTCGCGCAAACATCGCTTTCCTCCCCTTGCGGCACACTGCGCAGTCTTATGTGGCCCAATACCCTCCGCACTGCATTGGACGAGCGATGAGCATTGCGTGCAGCATCATTCGGCGGCGAGGCCCGCGGCCGCGGGATCAACGGGACGCGGCTGGGCCAAAATGTAGCGCTTATAGAGCGCGGGAAGCACGATCAGTGTTAGCAGCGTTGCGGTGATCAAGCCGCCGATGACCACAGTGGCGAGGGGCTTTTGAACCTCCGCTCCCGTGCCGGTCGCCAGCGCCATCGGCACAAAGCCGAGTGAGGCGACGAGCGCGGTCATGAGCACCGGCCGAAGACGCGTCATCGCCCCTTCGTAGATGGCATCTTCCCCCGGCTTCCCTTGTTCTCGTAGCTGGTTGATGTAGGTCACCATCACAAGACCATTGAGGACCGCGATACCGGACAGGGCAATGAACCCGACGGCTGCCGAGATCGAGAATGGCATGCCGCTGAGGTAGAGCGTGAAGATGCCGCCCGAAACCGCCAGCGGTACGCCGGAAAAAACGAGCAAGGCTTCGCGCACACTACCGAGAGCGGTGAACAGCATGAGAAAGATGACGAAGAAGCAGACAGGTACGACGATGAGCAGGCGGCTTTGAGCTGTCTGCAGGTTTTCGAACTGACCACCCCAGGTGATCCAATTACCGGGCGGGATCTTGACCTGGGCGTCGATCTTCTGTTGGGCCTCCTGAACGAAGGAGCCGATGTCGCGGCCGCGCACGTTCGCCTGCACGACAACGCGGCGTTTGCCATTCTCGCGGCTGATCTGGTTGGGGCCTTCCTCGATGTTGAATGTGGCCAGTGTCTTAAGTGGCACGAAATTCGGGCGGCCGGGCCCCGCTGTGGGAATAGCGACCGGGAGATTCTGCAGTGTGTCGAGGTCATCGCGCAGACGATCGGGAAGGCGGACAAGGATGTCGAAACGCCGGTCGCCTTCAAACACAAGTCCCGTCTCGCGTCCGCCGACCGCGATGGAAACCACGTCAAGCACATCGCCGACATTGAGTCCGTACCGCGCGATTGCTGCTTTATCGAGTTTCACGTTGAGCATTGGCAGGCCCGTGGTCTGCTCGACTTTTACATCGGCCGCTCCCGGCACGGAGCGCAGCACCGAGGCGATCTTATTTGCGGTTTCTCCCAGCTCCTCGAATTTGTCGCCAAACACCTTCACTGCCACATCGCTGCGCACGCCGGCGATGAGTTCGTTGAAACGCATCTGGATGGGCTGCGTATATTCGTAGTTGTTGCCCGGCAACTGGCCGACCGCCTTGGCGATCCTTTCGATCAGTTCGGCTTTGCTTTCTCCCGGATTGGGCCACTCGTCCTGCGGCTTCAACATGATGAATGTGTCGGATACGTGCGGCGGCATGGGATCGGCGGCCATCTCGGCCGTTCCCGTCTTGGAGAAGACGAACGCAACTTCGGGAAATTTGCTGACGGCGGATTCCACCTTCAACTGCATGTCGAGCGATTGCGTCAAGGAGGTGGAAGGAATGCGCATGGCGTGCATCGCCAGATTCTTCTCGTCCAGTGTCGGAATGAACTCCTGACCGAGGCGCGTGAACAGAAATAGCGACACGGCAAAGAAGCCGAGAGCAACGATGATTACGAAGCCTGTGTCCTCGAGCCCGGCCCGCAGCATCGGGGCATAGCGCGCCTTGGCGAAGCGGATAAAAAAGTTGTCCTTCTCCTCGACTTTGCCTGACACGAAGATTGCGATCATCGCCGGCACGAACGTCAGAGACAGGACGAATGCGCAGACCAGGGCGATGATGACGGTCAGGCCCATAGGCTCAAACATCTTGCCTTCGACGCCGGTGAAAGTCAGCAATGGGAAATATACGGTGATGATAATGATCTGGCCGAACACCGATGGCTGGATCATCTCCTTGCTCGCAGTCATTACCTCCTGCATGCGCTCATCGAGCGTAAGGAGCCGACCTTCGTGATGCTGGCGCTCGGCGAGCCTCCGTATCGCGTTCTCGGTGATGATGACGGCGCCGTCGACGATAAGTCCGAAATCGAGCGCTCCCAGGCTCATGAGATTGGCCGACGTGCCGGTCTGGAGCATGCCAATTACGGTCATCAGCATCGTTATGGGAATGACGAGCGCGGTGATCAGCGCGGCGCGCAGATTGCCGAGCATGAGGAACAGCACGACGATGACGAGCAAGGCGCCTTCGGCAAGGTTCTTGGAAACGGTCTTGATCGTCGCGTCGACCAGCAAGGTCCGGTTCAGCACAGTCTGGATGGCAATATCGGGCGGTAGCGACTTGCTGATCTCCTTGATCTTCTCATCCACCAGGCCGGACACGATGCGGCTGTTGCCGCCCTTCAGCATCATCGCAGTGCCGACGACGACCTCGCTGCCGTTTTCGCTCGCCCCGCCTGTCCGCAGTTCGCGACCCAGGCCTACCTCGGCGACATCCTTGAGGAAGACCGGCACGCCGTTTTTGTTGGCGATGATAACGTTGCCGATGTCCGTCGTGGTCTCGAGGCGTCCGTCAGCGCGGACGACGTAGGATTCACCGCGCTGCTCGATGTAGCCTGCACCGACGCTGGTATTGTTGCGCTCGAGGGCTGCCACAACGTCAGCAAAAGAGAGCCCAAGCGAGAGAAGTTTGTCAGGATCAGGCTGCACTTGGTACTGCTGCTTGAACCCCCCGATTGCATCGACCTCGGCGACCCCTGGAATGCCCTTCAATTGCGGACGGATGATCCAGTCCTGGACCGTGCGCAGGTACATGGCACGCTCAAATTCCTTGGTCAGCCTCTGTCCCTCTGGCGTGAGATAGCTGCCATCTGTTTGCCAGCCCGGTTGCCCGTCTTTTACGTCTGCCCCTTTGCCCTGCGGGTTCTTGTAATGGACCGTCCACATGTAGATTTCTCCGAGGCCCGTCGACACCGCTCCCATATGAGGTTCAGCACCCGGAGGAAGGTTCGCTTTGGCCTGCGACAGGCGTTCCGTCACCTGCGTGCGCGCGAAGTAGATGTCGACGTTATCCTCGAAGACGGCGGTCACCTGCGAGAAGCCGTTGCGCGAGAGCGACCGCGTGTAGGAGAGGCCAGGAATACCCGCGAGCGCCGTTTCAATCGGATAGGTGACGTTCTTCTCGATCTCGAATGGCGATAGTCCGTTGGCCTCGGTATTGATCTGCACCTGATTGTTGGTGATGTCGGGGACGGCATCGATGGGCAGCTGGGTAAGCGACTTCATGCCGAAGGCGGCAATGGCCGCGACAGCGAGAACGACCAGGAATCGCTGCTGGATCGAGAAGCTGAGGATGCGCTCTATCACTGGGACTGACCTTTAGTGCTCGTGCTCGGCTTCGGATTTTCCGAGCTCGGCCTTGAGGGTGAACGTGTTCTGCGTAGCAACGCTCTCTCCGGGTTTCAGACCCGAGACGATCTCAACATTCTGGCGGTCTTCACGCCCGAGCGTGACGGGACGCGCCCGGAAGCCGCCATTGACGGCTACAAACACCGACTTCTGACCATTGATCGTCTGGATGGCGTCCCGTGGCACGGCCACGGCAGCCTTTTGCTGGCCGGCAATGAGCTGCGCACGCACGTAGTCGCCGAGCTGCCAGCTGCCCTCGGCATTATCGATCTCGGCTATCGCCTTCGCCGCGCGGGTCTCTGGATCGATCACCGGGCTGAGCGCAATAATCTTCCCGCGCGCGGTGCGGTCGTCCCCGGTGACGATGACCTCCTGCCCCTCTTTGGCGAACGGTAGGTCGGCCGGCTGCACTGCGAGTTCGACCCACACCGTCGAAAGGTCCGCGATGTTGAAGATCTCTTGCTCGGTGCCAACCATTTCGCCGAGGATCAGGCTGCGCGCAGTCACCTTCCCGGCGATGGGTGACCGGATCTGGTAGGTTCGAAAGGACTGCTCCTCGCCTTTCCGGTTCGTGACGTCATCTATATCGCTTTCGTCCAGGCCCATGGTGTGGAGCTTCTGGTGGGCCAGCTCCAGTTGAATTTTCGACGTCTCGAAAGCATTCTTGGCGTTGAGGTATTCCTGCTCGGCCGTCACTTTCTGCTTCCACAGGCGCTCCTCGCGCTCGAACACGGACTTGGCCAGCTCCTCGGCGCGCCACGCTTCAAGGTATTGCGATTTGCCATCGGCCATCTCGCGGCTTTCGAGGGTGGCCAGCAGGTCGCCTTTGACAACCGGTTCCCCGAGGCGCTTGTCGATGGTCGCAACCGTCCCCGCCAGCTTTGGCACGATCTTGGCCTGACGGTCAGCGTTGAGCGTAACGCGTCCGGGCACGGATATTTCCTTCACGAGCGTTGCGGGCTCCACAGGCGCCGTCTCTATTCCCGCAGCGGCAATCTGCTCGGGGGTCAATTTGACAAGCCCTTCGCTTTCCTCTCCCGCTCCGTGCTGGTGTCCCTCTTCGGCTCCGTGTGCATGCCCTTCCGGCTCCGTTGCGGCGTGCTCGTGACCGTCAGGCTCCGTTTCGTGCCCGTCGCCGGGGGCGCCGTGCTTGTGTCCATCGCCCTCGGTGTCGCCGTGCTTGTGGTTCGTCTCCACGTTCGTTTCTGTCGAAGTTGAGCCAAGACCGATGGACTCGCTCAGCGCCGAAAATAGCCCGGCCTCGCACACGCGCGTGCCAAAGCCCTCTTCGGCGGCCGCGTGGCCTTGGCCATGCGCGTGCCCCTCCTCCGCCGACGCGGCAGGTCCACACGACTTGGAAATTTCACGCGCTCCAATTAGTGCAGCGAGTACAACGAGCGCCAGTCCGGCAATTAGCTTGGTCTTTCGGGTCATCTTTGTACTCACTTGAGGCCGTTTAGCTCGCGGCCGATCAGGGCTTCGACCTGCACGCGCGCCTTTTCATAATCCGCGCGGGCGTTGACCAGCTCGCGGCGGGCTTCGAAGAGGGTTCGCTGCGTATCGAGGACGTTCAAAAGATCGAACTTGCCTTCTTCGTACCCGGTGCGGGTCCGATCGAACGCCGATTGCGCGGCGGGGAGCACTTGGCTCTCGATAGCATTGGCCTGGGCATTCGCGGCCGCAACCGCGCCGAGGGCACCGATAAGCGTACCCCTCATCTGGGCCCTGGCAGCCTGCGCATCGAACTCTGCTCGGGCGATGCGATGCTGGGCCGCGGCGATAGCGCCTTCGTTGCGGTCGAACAGGGGAAGCGGCAATGAAACGCCGGCGATCATGCCGGTCGAGCTATCGGTTTCGAATCGCCTGAGTCCCGCACCGATGGTGACGTTGGGAACGGCTTTCGACCGCTCCACCTCGAGCACGGCATAGCGATGCCCGACGGTATCGCCCCAGCGGGCGATATTCGGATTGGCGTCGAGGAAAGCCTGTACTTCTTCAAACGAGGGCGCGCTGCGGTCACGACCAAGGCGGCCAGCGGCTCGCGTGTACGTTGCCCCGCTAGCGCCCCAGAGCGCCGAAAGCCGATCGCGTGCCGATTTTAGACGCGCTTCTTCGGCGCCGAGTGAAGCCTGGGCGCTGGCCACGGCAACTTTGCTGCGATCGAGTTCGATCGGGCTTGCGCGGCCGCCTTTCACACGTGCATCGACAGCGGAGCGCGTTTTTTGCGACACGCCGACAAAGTCGCGAAGGATGGCCACCTTTTCTTGCGAGGCGATCACATCGACGAAAAGTTGGGCCGCGTCGGTGGCGGCCTGCAAGCGGGCGACTTCGAAATCCCAGCCTGCGATCGACGCCTCGAGATTAGCCGCGTTGAGCCGCGCCATGCGCTTGCCCCCGAGTTCGAAGGTTTGCGACAGCTGCAGGCTTTCACTTGAATCTTCTGCGGCAATCCCGCCCGAATTCGGCAGGTTCTCGACGCCAGCCGCCAGTTCGGGGTTCAGTCGTCTGGACGCTTGGAACGCATCCCCGTGTCGAGCATCGATTTCAGATGCCGCGGCCTTCACCGACGGGCTGTAGGCAACGGCAAGATTGACCGCTTCGCCGAACGTCAGTGTGCCCGATGGCGCATACGCTTCTCTCGTCTCCGGTTGCGGAGCGGAGGCCTGCCAGCCGTAAGTTGCTCCGGACGCGCCCGGCTCGGGGACGACGACCGTCTCCGTAACCCCTCCACACCCGGCGAGACTTAACGTCAGTGCTATAACGCTTACGCGGCTACTGGCGCGGTATTGGCCCGCCATGCTGCCTCCCTAATGCGTGCTCAGTTGGCATCTCCGAGGGGGAGACGGCCGTACTCAGTCGCGATTGGAGACGCTAGATCAAAAGGACAATTGTCCGGTGCGAAGCGAGATGATCGACATCAGGCTTGGCCCGCTCTCGTCGATCTACCGCAGACAGGGACCAATGGCCGTCTTGGATGGCAGCAATTGTGGCCCAATGCGGCACTGGCGATTTGGACGGAAGCGACTTAATCAATGAACTTGGCTGCGGCAAGCTAGCGAGAGATACGATGTCTATGTCGACGCATCCCTTCGGCGCCTCGACGCCGGGTCCCGGATCTGTGCTGCTCAGCCGTTCTGCGTGCTCGGTCGCATGATGTGTTCCCGCATCCAACAGCTCGATTGCGCGGTGACCATCGGCGCCGAAGCAATAGACGAGCGGAAGAGCTGCTGCGAACGTGGCAGGCACGAAGGCGATCAACAGCACGATCGCTATGAGTTGTCGCCAGAGGCTCATCTGTCCCAGCCCTAAACCTGCACCTAGCCTAATGCGCATCACCGGCTTCATATTCAAGAAAAAACCGTTGGGGCGCTTATGCCATGGCGGCTCTGTCGCGGACGGGACACAACTATTTCAGGATGGGTTAAGCAAAGCCGCGCTGGAACAGGCAGTTTCCCCATAGATTCCGGGACGGAACCGCATGGAAGCCTAAGCATGGAGCACATGGTCCTCGATTCCCTCCCTGCAGTCTCGCAACTCCAGCTGCAAGGTTACGTGCGAGATGTGGAAATCCTCGGAAAGCACGCGTCCAGCCATTTCGCGCACCTCGGATTGTTCCCTGTCAGGTTCCAGTACCAGATGAACCGATAGCGCAGGCGTGTCGCTTCCCAATGCCCAGATATGCAGGTCATGAAGGTTCTTCACGCCGGGGACTTGCCGCAGCGCAGCGGCAACGGCAGCGTAGTCTATACCTTCCGGCACCCCTTCCAGCAGAATGTTGGTTGTCTCCTGCAACAGGGACCAGGCGCGGGGCAGCACCCACAGACCAATGCCGATGGCCACGACGGCGTCGACCCAGAGCCAGCCCGTCAGCCAAATAATAGCCGCGGCGGCAATGACCCCGATGGAGCCGAGCATGTCGCTCCACACTTCAAGGTAGGCTCCCTTGACATTGAGGCTTTTCGCTTGACCGGCCGCCAACAGCCGCATGGAGATAAGATTGATGACGAGCCCGATCACCGCAATCACCAGCATACCGACGGACTGTATTTGTTCGGGCTCAACGATCCTCTTGTAGCCCTCGTACAGGATGTAGCCGGCGACACCGAAGAGGATCACAGCATTGGAGGTCGCCGCCAGCACCTCGAAGCGTTGATACCCAAACGTGCGCTGGCTGTCCGCCGGGCGGCTGCCCACCTTAATCGCGGCGAGAGCGATGGCGAGGCCGAACGTGTCAGTCAGCATATGCATTGCATCTGAAATGAGCGCGAGGCTGCCGGTCAGTATGCCGCCGATCACTTCCGCGATGAGGAATGTGCCCGTGAGCAACAAAGCTCCCCGCAGGGCTGCCGAGTTCGCTGCACGTGGATTTGCGTGCTGATGTCCATGGCCCATCTATATTTGCGACGTTTGTGGAGCACCGCTCGCGGCGTCGACCGCAATGTCCTTGAGCGCTTGGACCTCTCGCTCTCCAGCCTGAACGGCCAGCATAATGCCGAGCGCCATAAGTTTCTCAGACGCCTCAGACACGACGGCTTCCCGCGCCAGGATCTGTTCGCGTGCCGCATCGAAGGCACAACTCATCAGCGCGACGAGCTCTCGGCTAAACGCTTCATCATCAAAGGTCATCAGCTCAGGATTGCTCGACGGGGAAGCCACGTGCTCGATGGAACTCATCATTTTATCGGATCGCCTTACCGTTTATCTCGGACCCTTGTACACGAGGCCCCTGTGGCAGTTCATTCCGCCACGCCGCGGCAGATGGCAATGCAGATCCGTTGGCGGGATGGTTGGCATCGAACGTCGCCGTTTTATCCAAGCCCTGCGGCCGATCGAGCGCCTCGCGCTATGTGTCGATGCAAGCGAGGTTTCGACACCGGACAACGTAACGGGAGATCCTTGAGCAGGATATCCGACCGCCATCACTGCGATCAACGCGACTATCGCGCTCGTTACGGTCTTGCCCATAGCACGATGTCTGACACGGCAGGCTGAAACCAAGCTGAAAAAGCTGCGGCTGCGGGGCCACGGCGTCGAAATATGCTGAACGGGGACTTGCTGCTTATGGTTTGAGGGTCATCTTTCCTGCCGCAGCCCCGCAGCCCCGCAGCCCCGCAGCCAAGGAGAATCGCCATTCGAATACTACTTGTCGAGGATGATGGGGCGATCGCAGAGCGTCTGGCCACCGCGCTTGAAACCGCGGGCTTTGTCGTGGATCACGTTTCCAATGGAGCGGATGCGTGCTCGCTAGCGCTTGATCAGTCTTTCGACGCTGCCGTGCTCGATCTCGGGCTGCCCGGGATGGACGGGTTGGAAGTGCTGCAGTCGTGGCGCGCGGCCGGCATTTCGATGCCAGTGTTGATTTTGACGGCGCGTGGAGCCTGGCCGGAGAAGGTCAAGGGGTTGAACGCCGGTGCGGACGACTACATCAGTAAGCCATTTCATGCGCCCGAGATCGTTGCGCGGTTGCGTGCCCTGACGCGGCGCACATCTGGTGCCGCGCATCCCCTTCTCAGCCATAAGAATATCACCCTCGACACCGTAGCGGGAAAAGCCACCGTTGACGGCCACTCTACAACGCTTACGGCGTTGGAGCTGCGCATGCTCACGTATTTCATGCTGCGGATCGGGCGCATCGTCTCTCAGAAGGAGCTGGTGGAGCATCTTTACAACCTGGATGACGGCGCCGTGTCGAATACGATTGAGGTCTACATTGCCAGGCTACGGAAGAAGTTCGGTCGGGATTTCATCACGACCGTCCGCGGTCTCGGCTACCGGATGGATTGAGCAGCATGCGTAGCCTCAAGATGCGGTTGATCATTGTAGCGGCGGCGTGGATCGCTGGAGGTGTGGCCGTCGCTGGACTTTTGCTATCGACCGCTTTCAGGGATTTTCTGGTCACCCAGTTCTACGATCAGCTGCACGTCAATCTCGATGAACTCGAACGACTAGTCGAGATTGATTCGGCTGGGGCCCTGAAGCTCAAGAGTTCGCTCAGCGACCCGCGCTACAGCGCGCATCTATCCGGCGCATATTGGGAAATTCAAAAGGGCGGCAAGGTTCTGGCGCGCTCGCCATCACTCGAGGGGCCCCCGCTAAAGATTCCCGCCGGGGCCGGAGAAAACGCGCAGACACATACGTATCGGATCGAGGGACCGACCGGCGGGTTGATGATTGCGGAGCGGCTTCGCTGGTTCGGCGAGGATCTGGTGCCCACGCGTATCATTATTGGCACCGACCAAAACGCGCTCGATCGTGAGATGCAGAAATTCAACTACGTGCTGCTCTGGGCGTTGGGGGGCTTTTCGCTATCGCTGATAGCCGCCGCTGTTCTGCTCCTGCTTTATGCGATGAGGCCGTTTGCCCAGCTGCGTCGAGCACTGGCACAAGTTCGCACAGGCGACTCGTCAGCAATCAAAGGAATTTTCCCCGAAGAGGTGCAGCCGCTCATCGACGACCTCAACAATCTTCTTGCCTCTTCCGGGGAGCAGATGGTCAGAGCACGCACGCAAGCAGGAAACATTGCGCATGGTCTAAAGAGTTCGCTGGCGATACTCGTCGACGAGGGACATCGCTTCAAAGCCAAGGGAGACGAGGATGCTGCTGCGGTCGTGCTGGGTGAGGCCAAGCGCATGCGTCGCCAGATCGACTATCACATCGCCAGGGCCAGGGCGGCCGCATCACGCAGGAATCCCCAGCAAGCGACATCGCTCTCGGATTCTGCGGACAACGTCATTGCAGCGTTGGAGCGACTGCATCGTGATCGGCAATTCACTATTCAGAACTTAATTCCTGCCGACGTGTTTGTCGGTTGCGAAGCCGAAGACTTGGAGGAGATCCTCGCCAATATCGTCGACAACGCCTGCAAGTTTGCGAGGAAAACGATCCGACTTGGCGTTGTGAAGGCGGGCCCACGGAAGCTTGTCGGAGTGGCCATAGAGGATGACGGCCCAGGATTGCCGGCAGAGGCTTGGGATGTCGTCCTGGACGTCGGTGAGCAGTGGGGCAGTTCTGACGGTTCAGGCTTGGGGTTGGCGATCGTGCGCGACTTAACGCAGCTCTACGGTGGATCTGTCCATTTGGATCGCTCCGACTTGGGTGGTCTCAAGGTAATCCTAGAGCTACCGGCGCATTCTACGATGAACAGCTGATCTCGATCGTCCGCATGGAATCGGTAAGTCCTTTTCCGTATCACGTAGAAAATCAGCCCATAGCTCCCGTGGGCTGCGGTCAACCGGAGCGGCAGCGGCAAGTTCGATGACTCGGCTTGCCGGCGGCAGAGACGTCAAATTGCGGGGTCGCCTGCCGTTGTCTTGTTCAGCTGATCGGCCAACGGGCCAGCCGGTTGCAGAAGGCTCTTGCAAGCCCGATCGGGATCTGAACTAATATCTCAACATCTCTTGAGATATTGAGGCAGTATGCGCGAACGGCAGGCTCTGGATGGCTTCGCGGCACTGGCCCAGGAAACGCGGCTACGAATTGTAAGAATGCTGGTCAAAGCAGGAGCCGAAGGCATGGCAGCGGGCGCGATTGGCGCTGCCCTCGACGGTTCGGCGAGTTCCCGGGTCGCCTTCCATCTCAATCATCTGCAGCAAGCGGGATTAATCGTGAGCCGCCGGGAAGGTCGCTCGATAATTTACAGTGCAATCTTTCCTGCGCTCTCCGACCTCGTTGCCTTCCTCATGCGCGACTGCTGCGAAGGCCACTGCGAGGTTTGCGACCGAGCCATCAAGCTCTTCGCCCAATGCGAGGGGCGACCCACAAAGTTGCGAACCCGAAATCGAAAGCGCATCACATGACCGCGAGCTTGCGCGAGACGCTGGAAATCTGGCAGGTGGCGATCTACTTCGCCGCCATGCTTTGTGCTGTTGGCGCGTCGCTAGTCTTTTCGACGGCTGGAATGGCGTCTCTCGTCGAGCCGGCGCTGGCACTGATGTTGTTCGTGACATTTCTTCAGGTACCACTTGTAGACCTCGGTAAGGCGCTTCTACGGGTCCGCTTTCTTGGTGCTCTGACGGCAGCCAATTTCGTTGCGATCCCACTCCTCGTGTTGGCTTTGCTCCAATTTGTTCCGGTTGATCCAATTGTTCGCCTTGGCGTGCTGATGGTCTTGCTTACCCCCTGCATCGACTACGTCGTGACGTTCTCGCATATCGGACGTGCGGACGCCCGGCTGCTACTCGCATCGACGCCAATGCTTCTTCTCCTGCAGATGCTTTGTTTGCCCATCTATCTAAGGGTATTCCTTGGCGAAGAGGCGGCTCGCCTGATGCAGATCGGCCCGTTTCTTCACGCCTTCTTGTGGCTGATCGCCATGCCGCTGTCGTTGGCCGCATTGGTGCAGTTTGGGGAAAAGCGCAGCCAATTACTCTCTCACCTGAAGACCGGCTTTGACCACCTGCCCGTACCTTCGACCGCGTTGGTGTTATTTCTGGTGTTCGCAGTGGTGGTGCCGCAAATGGGTCTTGCGCTCCCAAGCGCGACGAATGTGATCCCGGTGTATATCGCGTTCGCTATCGTTGCTCCCGCGATTGGGTGGGGCATCGGGCGCGTTGCAGGATTGACGGTCCCGGGTGTCCGGGCCATTGCGTTCAGTTCAGCCACGCGCAATTCACTTGTCATTCTTCCGTTGGCCTTCGCGGTGCCGGGGGCCATGCCCCTCCTACCTGCCGTGATTGTGGCGCAGACCGTCGTCGAACTCGTCGCCTCGCTTGTCTATATGAAGGTCATGCCGAAGCTGGGGGGCGTTGAGATTGCCACTTCTCCGCAGGCCTGAATTTGACTCCATCCTGCGCGAAGCCCGCCATCGTTTTACGGTCGCTCGTGGGGGGAGACTGGCGGCAACCGGCGACATCCGCAAGGTAGCGCTGTAGCTCGGCCACGCGAGCATCCAGAGCACAGAAGCCTACCTGCGAGCCGATCCCGCCGAGAAGCTCGCTGTCCTCGCCGCCCATTCACCGCCAATGATCAAACCAGGCAAGTTTCGCCCCCCGTCGGATGTGCTCCTCGCGAGCGCTCGGTGAAATTCGAAAAGCGACATAGAAGCGATTCTTCACTGCTAACAACAAATGCCCCGTCGGTCCCACAAAGGCCAACAGTATACGTCGCCTCCAAGAGACAAGCCTGCTGCCCAATGCGGCTGGTGATCGAGAGCAGATGCTCCCGCACCGATACGTGCACCTAGGCGCATGAGCGAGAGTTGGGGCTTGAAATCGATACTGTTCGCGAACCGCTCGATCTGGCGGAGCAGCCGCAAACCGCAGGCGATCGACGGCAGCCTTGCCGAAGAGCCGCCCAGGCCATCAGTATCATTCAGGTTGCGAGCCATATCGGGCGAACACTTCCGTGCTGCCGTCTTTTTTCAGAAGAAGAACCTCGTAGGCTTCGCGCTTGTTGCCAAATTCCATGCCGGGCGATCCAATGGGCATACCTGGCACAACGAGCCCAAGGGCCTCGGGCCGCTCGGTAAGCAGCTTACGAATATCTTGCTCGGGAACATGCCCCTCGATCAGATAGCCATCGACTCTTGCGGTATGACAGGCCGTCATTGCAGCGGGAATGCCCGCATCGAGCTTCATCTTCATCAACTGGCCCATTGCGAGATCCTTGACGGCAACCTCATGACCGGCTGCCCGCAAGTGGCGGGCCCACGCATGGCAGCAAGAACATCCTCCGGTGGTCATCATCTCGAGTGACGCCGCAACTGCCGCAACCGGAAAAAATCCTATGGCGAACGCCGTCATCCAAGCTGACCGCCGATAAATCTGATGTTCTGTGGTCATGATGGGTTTTCCTTCGACTGATTGTCCGCGAAGTTGCCAAAAGAGGTTGCGAGCAAGACCATGACGCCGACTACGATTGCGGCATCCGCGAAGTTGAATGCGGGCCAGTGATAGTCCCGGACATGAAAATCTAGGAAATCGACAACCGCACCGAGGCGAAGACGATCTAGAGCGTTGCCAAGTGCGCCGCCAATGATCAGACCGAACGCGATGGCTTCCCAACGCACGGTCGATCGGATCAGAAGAATGGCAAATAGCGCAACAATGACGAGCGTGATCCCGGCCATAAGCGTGGGTCGGCCCGCGAATGTCTCAGCGAACATGCTGAAGGATATCCCTTGGTTGAAGCTGAGACGGAGATCGAAAAATGGCAGCACGGATTGTGCGTTTCCGCGCTCAAGCGTCGCTAACGCCATCAGCTTGGTGGCTTGATCGAAAACGAAGGCGACAGTAATAGCCGCCAATCCAAATAGTTTTGTCAGGCGGGGCGTTGCCGAGGTGTCTATTGCGCTGCTCATGCGATCTCCTGAGATGACGCTTTCGCTGCCGGACGAAATCGCAGCAGGCGCAATGCGTTCGCGGTGACCAGCACGGTGGCCCCTGTATCTGCGAGGATGGCCATCCACAGCGTGCTAATGCCGAGCAGAGTGGTGATCAGAAATACGGCCTTCAGCCCGAGCGCGAGCGCGATGTTTTGCCAAATATTGGACAAGGTTGCCCGAGCGAGGCTGACAAGCTCGGCAACGCCGGTGACGCGATTGCCGAGCAAGGCCGCATCGGCTGTCTCCAGCGCAACATCGGTCCCGCCCCCCATCGCGATGCCGACCGAGGATGCCGCAAGGGCGGGCGCGTCATTGATGCCATCGCCAACCATGGCCACAGGGCCAGCCGTCTTGAGTTCAGCAATTGCTTGGAGCTTCGCGTCAGGCAAGAGCTCGGCGCGTACATCGAGGGCAAGGGCGCTTGCTATGGCTTGCCCGGTGCGCCGGTTGTCGCCCGTCAGCATGATGCTGTGTACCCCGAGGGCCTTAAGCGATCTGATCCCGGCCACGGCATCGGGACGTGGTTCGTCGCGGAGCGCGATGAGGCCGAGAGCGCGCTCTTTCGTGGCCACGATCACCACAGTCTTGCCTTCCGCCTCCAGCCTCTGCACCGCGTCTTCTAAGGAAGGGGGCAGCAGGTTGAATTCGGCTGCATAGCGCGGCGAGCCGACCGATATAAAACCCTCGCCAAGGCGAGCAACAACGGCCTTGCCAGGCACGGCGGATGCGCCCCCGTAGGCCTGTGGGATCGCGAGCGAGCGAGCGCGGGCTGCGGCGATGATCGCAAACCCGAGCGGATGGCTGGACCCTTGCTCGACGGCAGCAGCTTTCCCTAATATCTCACCATCGTCGCCTTCAATGGCGATGACATCGGTCACCTGCGGCTTGCCGATTGTCAACGTGCCGGTCTTGTCAAAGGCCACAGTCTTGATCTTGCCAAGAGCCTCTAAGGCTGCACCGCCCTTGATAAGAAGGCCACGGCGGGCCCCCGCCGCGAGACCGGAGGCGATGGCAGCGGGCGTCGAAATCACGAGCGCGCAGGGACAGGCGATAAGCAGCGTGGCGAGGCCGCGATAGATCCAAGTCCCCCAATCGGCTCCGAACAGCAACGGCGGCACGACAATGATTAGGGCCGCTGCACCCATAGACGCGGGCGTATAATAGGTCGCGAATTGGTCGATGAAGCGGGCTGTAGGCGCTTTGGAGGTCTGCGCCTCCTCCACCAGATGAATGATGCGGGCGATGGTGTTATCGGCTGCGGCCTTGGTGATCGATATCCTGAGTAAGCCGTTGCCGTTGATACTACCGGCATAGACCATGGCGTCGGCAGTTTTAAGGACCGGAACCGACTCGCCGGTGACCGGGGATTCGTCAAGTTCCGATGTGCCTTCGATGATTTTTCCGTCCGATGGAACCCGATCGCCAGGGCGGACCACGGCGACATCGCCGACGCGCAATTGTTCGACTGATACTTTCCGTACCTCGCCGTTTTGCTCGACCTGGGCGATGCGCGGAACTAATCCGATCAGCGCTTGGATACCCGCCCGCGCACGCCCTGCCGCGACGTTCTCCAGTAGTTCGCCCACTGCAAAGAGGAAAATCACAACGGCCGCTTCCTCGGTCGCGCCGATGAGAATAGCCCCGGCGGCCGCCACGCTCATGAGCGTTTCGATGCTGAAGAGTGTGCCGGACATTGCCCCCGCGAGCGCACGCCGGGCAATAGGTACGAGACCAATGACGGCCGCTGCGAGATAGGCGAAAAACGAGAGATCCGGCGCAATCCAAGCGACAATGGCGGCCCCTGCAAGCAGGGCTGCGCTTACAAGGACGAGCTTTCCCTTGCGCGTTTGCCACCACGGCCGGTCAGCCCGCTCGCGCGAAGGGGTCGAGTTGGTTTCTTCCACCGCCAGAGGACGCGGCGTGTAGCCAAGGCTGCGGATCTTGTCCTCTATCACTTGGCGTGAGATTCGATCCGGGGCGTGGCTCAGGGTCAGCGTCTCAGTGCCATAGTTGACGATGATGTCGCTGATGCCGGGTAGACGCGTCAGGGCATACTCGATCTTGAGGGCGCACGCGCCGCAATCCATCCCTTCGACCCCCATCTTGAGCGTGTGGATGTTTGTTGGAGGTCGTTCGGCAGCCGTCATGATTTTTGGACTTTCTCCCGTTAAGAGCGCATATTGCACCCTGTAGTAACTATAGGGTCAACCCTTATGAGTTCAGGCATTCTCACGATCGGCGATTTGTCCAAGGCCACCGGCACCAAGGTGGAAACGATCCGGTATTATGAGCGAATCGGATTGCTCGCCGCACCTGATAGGACGAGCGGAAACTATCGTGCGTATGGAGCCAAGGATCTCGGTCGGCTGAGCTTTATCCGCCGTGCCCGCGATCTGGGATTTGGTCTGGAGCAGGTGAGAGAGCTTCTGGGCTTATCGGATCAAAAGCAGCGTTCCTGCGAGGCTGTCGACATGATCGCGCGCGACCACCTCGCGGAAGTCGATCGCAAGCTTACCGATCTGAAGGCTCTGCGGCGCGAACTTGACAGCATCATCCGCCAGTGCGGTTGCGGCACCATTGCCGAGTGCCGGATAATCGAAGCGCTGGCTCCTATCGATCCAAACGGCCCAGTTAAATAGCAATCGAGACACAAACAATTGGTGCAACTATAACCGCCACCGTGCCGATCGCAGGCCTGGCCGGCACCGCGGGCAGCCCCGTCGCCGACAAGACGTATTTGCCGGGGGGAGGCCGAGTTCGGCAGAGTTCGGAAAATCCGAAAAAAATGCCGCCAGGACGCGGCATACCGGATTTCACGCCTAGCGATGCTACCGATCGGTGCGGTAGGCCGAGAAGCTGCCTAGCGCGCGGCTTAAGTCGCACGCACGCCCTCCGGGCAACCTGCCGCGATGATTTTTCAGTCGCCGGAGTCGCTTAACTTCGGCCTAATTGACGCTGCTTGATCCTCCAGCCGCGTGTTGCCGGGATCACCTCGCTGTGGCAGTCTGCGCTTGTGAGACATCGCGTCTACCAGCGCTGGTCTGTGGTCCTCGGCATGCTCGCCATGCTCGGGGCGATCGTCGCTATGCCGCTGTCGTCGACCTACGCACTGGCCATGGCAACGTCAAACCAGGCGATGGCGGAGCACACGGCGGCGATGAAGCACGATATGCCGTGCCACAAGCCGGCCAAGCCCTGCCCGGAATGCCCGCAAAAGGTTTGCCCAGAGATGGGCACCTGTCTCGTTAAGTGCTTCCAACCGCTGGCCTCGCCGGTTGGTGAAATGACTGTGCCCGGCGATGTCGTTTCAGCGCGCGTGCGGCCTGCCGTATCGCAGGTTTCCGGCGGGTTGCTGATTCCTCCCCTCCTTCGACCTCCAAGCGTCTGAATCTGCGCCCCTGGGCGTACGTGCGGCTGCGGCCATAGCCGTGGTCGGCGCGAGCGTTGGCCATGCCGGTCCGCGCTGGTTCACGACAACAGGAGAATTGAAAGATGCAACGCAAGACCCTGCGTGCCGCCACCTTTGGCGCTGCACTGCTCGCGCTTCTATCCGTCGCCGCTGTAGCCGGCGAGAAGGACTACGAGTTTCAGCTTGTCGACAAGGAGGTGAAGCAAGGCGACGCCGTCATCGCCGTAAAGCTCGTGCACAAGCCTTCGGGTCGCCCCATCCCCGATGCGGTGATCTTCGCCAAGCGTATCGACATGGGCCCCGACGGCATGGAAATGATGGATTCGCCCATCGAGCTCGTCGGCTCAACGGAGCCGGGTGTCTACCGTTTCAAGACCAAGCTCACCATGGCTGGAAAGTGGGCGCTGTCGCTGGGCGCTAAGGTCCAAGGAGAGACCGGGACGGTTGAAGACAAGCTCATCGTCACGGCGACCGAATGAAACCGCTTCTCAAAGGGGTGCTGACCGTCGCGGCTATATTGGCCGCGGCGGGAGCCGGGCTGTGGGCGGGCCAGACGGGCATCGTCAAACTCCCAGGACATGTCGCGAGTTTGATCACGGAGCCGGCGAATCCTGCCTCGCAGGGGCCCGTCATCTATTACCGCGACCCGAGCGGCAAGCCGCTCTATTCGCTGACGCCGAAAACGACGCCGGACGGGAAGGCGTACGTCGCCGTACACGCCTCGGAGGACATAGGGTTCGGCAAGCCCAGAACGACTGGCGACGCGGCGAACGCGACAGCGGAGGCCGAGCCACAGGACGCTTCGCTCCCCGAGCAGGGTCGCAAGATCATTCACTACCGCAATCCGATGGGGCTTCCCGACATCTCGCCGGTGCCCAAGAAGGATTCGATGGGGATGGACTACATCCCCGTTTACGAGGACGAGGTCGACGATGGCGATACTGTCAAGATATCGCCAGGGAAAATCCAGCGCACCGGCGTGAAAACGGAGGCCGTGAGCAAGAGACAAATCTCCAGAGACATCCGTGCGCCGGGGGTGGTCGAGCTAGATGAGCGCCGAATCACCGTAATCGCACTCCGCTTCGACGGTTATATCGAGAAAGTAGCGGACGTCACGACTGGTACCCATCTGAAGAAGGGCGCGCCACTCATGACGATTTATGCGCCCGAACTCCTCAGTGCCGGGGCCCGGCTCGTCATCGAAGAGCAAACGGGCTGGGGCCCGACTGCCGGCAAGAACAGGGATTTCCTAAAAGCGGACAACCTGAGGGCCCCGGTCATCGGCGCGCGCCGTCGTCTTGAAAATATGGGGCTTCCAATAGAGTTCATCGACAACATCGCGCGAACGCGCGAGGTTCCCGATACCGTTGTATGGCGCGCACCGGGCGACGGCATCGTTCTTGAGCGACGCGCGGTCGAAGGCATGCGGGCCGCGGCTGGCGACGTGCTGTTCCGTATCGCCGACCATTCGGTCGTTTGGATCATGGCCGATGTCGCCGAGGGTGACATCGGCGCGCTGAAGCCGGGCCAATCCGTCAAAGTGACAACGCGCGCGCATCCCGGCCGCGTCTTCAACGGCAAGGTGGCGGTCATCTACCCGCACCTGATGAAGGAAACGCGCACGGCGCGCGTGCGCATCGAGCTGCCCAACCCCAACCTCGCGCTGTTGCCCGGCATGTACGCGGATGTCGATATTGCAACCGGCTCCGATGAGCCTGTTGTCGCCGTTCCGCAAAGTGCTGTGGTCGACAGCGGCGCACAGCAGGTCGTCTTGCTCGATCGTGGCGAGGGCCGCTTCGAGCCGCGCGACGTCAAGCTTGGCCGCAAGGGGGACGGCTACGTTGAGGTCCTGAACGGCGTAAATGACGGCGACAGAGTCGTCGTCGACGGCAACTTCCTCATAGATGCAGAGAGCAACCTGCAGTCCGCACTGAGGGGCCTGTCGGCGGCACCGGCCAAGGCGGCCAGCCAATGATCGCGCGCCTCATCGGCTGGTCGGCGCGCAACCTGATGCTGGTGTTCATTGCCACGGCGTTCGCCGTTGTCGCGGGTCTATGGGCGCTGACGCACTTGCCGCTCGACGCCATCCCGGATCTCTCCGATACGCAGGTCATCGTCTACACCGAATTCCCGGGTCAGGCGCCACAGGTGGTCGAGGATCAGGTTACCTATCCGCTCACCACATCGATGCTGACGGTGCCACGCTCTAAGGTCGTACGCGGCTTTTCGTTCTTCGGCGTGTCGTTCGTCTACATCATCTTCGAGGACGGTACCGACATCTATTGGGCGCGCAGCCGCGTTCTCGAATACCTCAATGCGGCCGCCAAGCGGTTACCTGCGGGCGTCACGCCAACGCTCGGGCCGGACGCGACCGGTGTCGGCTGGGTCTATCAGTATGCGGTGCTGGGCAAGAACAAATCGCTGGCTGAACTCCGCTCGCTGCAAGATTGGGAGATCCGTTTCGGATTGTCCAAGGCCGAAGGCGTCGCCGAGGTGGCGAGCGTCGGTGGCTTCGTCAAGCAGTACAGTGTCGTCGTCGATCCGGGGCGCATGCGTGCACTCGGCATCTCGCTGCAAAAGATGCGCGAGGTCATCCGCGACAGCAACATGGACGTCGGCGGCCGCACCCTTGAGCTGGCCGAGCATGAGTTCATGGTACGGGGGCGTGGATATTTGAGGAATACCGCGGATATTGAGAACATCGTCGTCAAGATGAACGGCGGCACGCCGGTGCTGCTGAAGGATATCGCACGCGTCGAGATCACGCCCGACGAGCGGCGCGGCATCACCGAATTTAACGGCGAAGGAGAGGTGGCAAGCGGCATCGCCCTGCAGCGCTCAGGCGCCAACGCGCTGACGGTCATCGAAAACGTCAAGGAGCGCTTGAAGGAGATAGCCCCCTCGCTGCCTGAGGGCACCGAAATTGTCCCCGTATACGATCGCTCCGAACTCATTCACCGCGCCATCGCCACCCTCAAGTCGACCCTGTTCGAGGAAAGTGTGGTCGTCGCCTTGGTGTGCATCGTATTTCTTCTGCACGTGCGCAGCGCGCTCGTCGCCATCCTCATGCTGCCCGTCGGTATCCTCATGGCGTTCATCGCCATGAAGCTGTTGGGCATCGGCTCCAACATCATGAGCCTCGGCGGCATCGCCATCGCCATCGGCGCAATGATCGACGCCGCGATCGTCATGATCGAAAATGCGCACAAGCATCTTGAACGAGCGCCGCCGGATAAGCCGCGTGTCGAAATCATCATCGAAGCGGCCTCCGAGGTTGGACCGGCGCTGTTCTTCTCCCTGCTTATCATCACCGTGTCGTTCCTCCCGATCTTTACCTTGGAGGCGCAGGAGGGCCGTCTGTTCGGACCGCTGGCGTTCACCAAGACCTTCGCCATGGCCTCGGCGGCCATCCTCTCGGTGACGCTGGTACCGGCGCTGATGGTGGTCTTCGTGCGCGGGCGCATCATCCCGGAAGCCAAGAACCCGCTCAACCGCGCCCTGATCGCAATCTACCGGCCGGTCATCCGCGGCGTGCTCAGAGCGAAGATGCTGACCATCGCGCTGGCGATGATCGTGGTCGGCATTTCGATATGGCCCATGCTGCATATGGGCAGCGAGTTCATGCCCAACCTCGATGAGGGAACGCTGCTCTACATGCCGACGACGCTGCCGGGAATATCCGTCACCAAATCCGCGGAACTGCTCCAAACGCAAGACCGCATCATCAAGACGTTCCCGGAGGTCGCCTCGGTCTACGGCAAGGCGGGACGCGCGCTGACGGCAACCGATCCAGCGCCCACGGAAATGTTCGAGACAATCATCAACCTCAAGCCGAAGGACCAATGGCGTCCTGGGCTCACCGTTGATGCTCTGATCCAGGAAATGGACCGATCCCTGCAGTTTCCCGGCGTCTCGAATGCGTGGACCATGCCGATCAAGGCGCGCATCGACATGCTGTCGACCGGCATACGCACGCCCGTGGGCGTGAAGGTGATCGGCAAGGATCTCACCGAGATGGAGAACGTCGCCCGGCAGGTGGAAACCGTCCTCAAGCCTGTGCCAGGAACATCGAGCGCCTACGCCGAGCGCGTGGTCGGCGGATACTACCTCGAGGTGATTCCGGACCGCGCGCGTCTGGCACGCTATGGCTTGATGGTTGCCGATGCGCAAAACGTGGTGGCATCGGCGCTCGGGGCCGAGCCGATCACCACGACGGTCGAAGGACGCGAACGCTACACGGTCGTGCTCAGGTATCCGCGCGACCTGCGCTCGGACCCCCAGACCATCGCCAAGGACGTCTTGGTCGGGCTGCCGGGCGGGGGCACAGTGCCGCTGGGAGAGGTCGCCGATATCGAACTCACGCAGGGTCCCACGTCGATCCGGACCGAGAACGGCAAACTCGCAACGTATATCTTCGTCGACATTCGTGACCGAGATCTCGGCGGCTATGTCGCCGATGCCAAGAAGGCGGTAACCGACCAAGTGGTGATGCCTGCCGGTACCTACCTCATGTGGAGCGGCCAGTTCGAGTATCTGGAGCGCGCCGAGGCCCGACTTCAGATGGTTGTGCCGGTGACGCTGATGATCATCTTTCTGCTGCTCTATCTTAATTTCCGGCGCATCACCGAAACGCTCATTGTCATGCTGTCTCTGCCGTTCGCCTTGATCGGCGGGCTATGGCTGATGTGGTGGCTCGGCTTCAATATGTCGGTGGCGGCCGCGGTCGGATTCATCGCTTTGGCTGGCGTGGCCGCTGAAACAGGCGTCGTGATGCTTATCTATCTCGATCACGCGGTAGAGGAGATTATGCTGCGCTGCGGGAAGGAGCGACGCCCGTTTTCGAAGGCTGACCTCTACGAAGCGATCATGCTGGGCGCGGTGGAGCGCGTCCGGCCGAAGATGATGACGGTGGTGGCCATCATGGCCGGCCTCCTGCCCATACTGTGGAGCACCGGAACTGGCTCGGAGGTGATGCAGCGCATTGCGGTGCCGATGATCGGCGGCATGGTCTCATCAACCCTTCTGACACTCATCGTCATTCCCGCCATTTACGGCCTCATCAAAGGATGGCGGCTGCCGCCTGCCGTTTCTCTGGCAGAGAAAGGAACGGCTCTTTCTGGCTTTTGCCGGCTCGATATTGCGGAAGATGAACGTTATCTGAAGACCATCTTACCCTACGATCGGACCTAGTCGGCAATCGCCGAGGGGCAAGTCTGGCCGGCCCACACCACGGCGCAGACTCGCGGTCCGAGAAGGTCGCATACACTTTGAAGCACGCGCAAACACGGCATCCTCGAGCGGCATTCGAGGACGTCCGTTCGCCCGACCAACGGTTTCACCCCCAATGCCTCACACTATCTCTTTAAGTAGGTACTAAAACCGCTTCGTGACTGACGTCCGCGAGGCACATGTAAAAGCCTAAGTTTCTAGGGTCCGCACTTCAACACGATACCCGTGGTCCAATACTGGACGACGCCCACCCAACGGCGACCCGAGTATCGAGAATTTATGCAACCCTCGACACTGGGCGTGACGTCACGGTGCGCTAGCCAACGAAGCCTATGGAGCTGAATTGGAGCAGATAGCACTTTTTACAGGGATTTCGGGTTGGCTTGGGATGCAGAAGACGCGAGACAACAATTCCCACATTGAGTACCGGCCGGATCCCCAGATTATCAGTGACTGTCAAAGAGACGGTGACACGAGCTGGCTGTGACGTCACAGCTCCGGGAAAGCGGTCGAAGTTGCAACTGAAACGGTGCCGTCTCCGGCGCGTCCAGACTGCGTTCCCCGGTCGGAACCTTTGCCTGTCGCTGACGTTGGCCCGGTTGGAGTTTTCCGGCATCAGTCGGGTAATCGTAACTGGCTCAGATCACATCGCCGATCCTCGCCTTGCACAAGTTCAGTTGCCGCGCCCGTTTCGCGGCGGGTCTGGGTCAGTGATCGATGGCGTTAGCGCATCCGCACAAACGGCGGCATTGCCGGAACGATTTTCTGCGAATGCCGCAAGCTGAAAAGAACCCAGGGGCAACTTCGTGAGGAAGATGATGTCGTATATCCGCTTTTTAGCAATGATCGCCGTCTCGACCGTTTTGATGTACGGCCTGATGTACCTCAACACCTACGAGCTGGATCACGTCTTCTTTAGCCAAACACGCGCGTGGATGGCGCTCGTTATGGGCACGGCCATGACGATCGTTATGCTGGGTTTCATGTGGGGGATGTACGAAAACAAGCGCGTCAATGTCGGCATCGTCGCTGGCAGTTTGGTCGGGTTCGCGATGGCGCTTTGGCTCGTGCGCAGCCAGGACACGGTCGGCGATCTCAGCTACATGCGGGCGATGATCCCACATCACTCGATCGCGATCCTAACAAGCGAACGCGCGCATATCCGCGATCCGCGCGTCCGCAAGCTCGCCGACGGGATCATCGATGCGCAGGTGCGGGAAATTCGCGAGATGAAGGTGCTCATCTCGGAAATCGAGCAGCATCCTATACCGGATGAGCAACCGGACCTTCCACCGGCACGCTAGACAAAGTGCTACGTCCGGAAGGAGCATTCGCGGGCCGAGCCAGATTGTGGAAGCCGCGAGCAAGTCGTCGACCCACATCTAGATGCTGCAATTCTCCCTGTGGTACGAAGGCGTACACGCTCAGTCAGCAGCACACTGCTTGATCGCCCGCAAAATCCGCGGCCCGAGCCGCTGCCAAACGATTCGGCGTCACCACCACATCATCGGAAAGATACGCCGTGCGCAGTGCTGCGTGGGCGGGCTCATCCAGAGAGAAGTCCGTCAGCCGATTGTAGAAGAGGTCAGGCCGGGCAGCCACGAGCTGGACTTTGCCGTCGTTTGGTTCGAGGGACCTCGATCGAGAGCCCGTAAACCGGGGATGCCCTCTTCTCGCCGGCTGGGAGCATCAAGAACCCACTATGGCATCTCAAACTTAGCCAGCAAGCTGTGCCCATCGGACAGTGCGCCCGTGACAACAACTTTCGCGCCCTTCGCTAACGGCGCTGTGAGCTTGCCAACGAGCTTATTGGGCTCGACCGGCTTGAGATCGATCTGAGCCGTCTTTCCAGCGTCTTGCGTAATTGCTCTCACCTTAGCCCCGGCAGAGCCCATCGGTGCGTCTGCTTCCCCGGTCAGGTAAAACGTCACCTCGGTCGCACTCGGCACAAACTCAACATGGTGACCGTCGACATCGACGACCGCGCCGCCATTGGGACCCTTGGCGGCTTCGTGCGCATACGCTCCGGATACGGTAGCAAGCCCGAGGACGGCGGCGAGAGCTAGCGTGAAGTTGAGTTTGCGATGCACGTGAATACTCCATTTCTCGTGATTGGTTAAAACGCTTGTATTGGTTTAGTCGCCGAAGAAGGCGCGCGGGCGTCGACGAGACGCTGAAGAGAACGCTTGCCGAGCTTGAGAAACAGAACGGGCGTCAGGACGGCATCGAGCAGCGTCGCGCTGATTAATCCGCCGAATATGGTCACCGCGACTGGGTGGAGAATTTCCTTACCCGGTGCGTCGGCCCCATAGAGCAGAGGTATCAGCGCCGTCCCCGCCGCAAGCGCTGTCATTAATACCGGCGTCAGACGCTCAACGCTGCCGCGCACGATCAGCGGACGCCCGAAGACCTCACCTTCGTACAAAGCGAGATTGATGTAATGGCTAATCTTCAGGATACCGTTGCGGGCCGTGATCCCCGTCAGCGTAATGAAGCCGATCATGGAGGCGACGGAGAGCGGCTGATCCGCGATCCACAGCGCCGTCACGCTACCGATCAAGGCGAGCGGCACGTTGCCCATGATGATGAGTGCCAGCACAGCCGAGCGGTAGCGGCTGTACAAAACAACAAAGATCGAGGCAAGCGAGACCAGCGATAGACCCAAGATCAAACGCGACGCTTCCTCTTGGGCGAGGAACGAGCCCTCAAGGCTCGTCGAGTATCCCGTCGGCAATGCCGTGTCTGCGAGCACGGCCCTGATCCGTTCGATGATGGCAGCCATGTCCGAGCCATCAGTGTTGGCCAGCACGACCATGCGGCGACGGCCGTTCTCCCTTAGAATCTGATTGGGACCTTCAGTCTCTTCCACCGTGGCAATGCGACTTAAGGGAACGCGACCTTTCGGCGTTTCGATCAGCAGATCGCTCAGACCGGAAGTCGTGCGATCGCTTTCCGAGAGCCTGAGCACCACGTCGAACCGGCGCGCACCATCGATGATGGTCGATACCGTACGGCCGTTGGATAGGCTTTCGAGCGCTTCCGTGATGGCAGCGGGCGTCACGCCAAACAAAGCGGCGCGGTCCGGATCGACACGTATTTCCAGCTGCGGGATCAAAACCTGCTTTTCGAGCTGTAGATCAACAAGCCCCGGCACTTTAGTGAGCTTGCCGCGCAGCGTCTCGGCAAGGCGGCGCAGCGAATCCAGATCGTCCCCGTAGATCTTGAGCGCTATCTCAGCGCGCACTCCGGAGAGCAAATGATCGAGCCGGTGCGAGATCGGCTGGCCGACGTTGATGGTCGCGGGCAACACAGCGAGTCTACGGCGCACGTCCTCCAAAATGGCCTCACGTGTGCGTTCAGACTTGTCCAAGTCAACATCGATCTCGCTTGAATGCACGCCTTCGGCATGCTCATCGAGTTCGGCGCGGCCTGTGCGGCGGCCAACCGTTTTGACTTCCGGCACTTCCGTCAGAAGGTTCTCAGCGATCAAACCGATGCGATGACTTTCCTGGAGAGAAATACCCGGATTGAAGGCGAGGCTGATGGTCAACGTGCCTTCATTGAATGAGGGTAGGAAGGATCGCGGCAGAGCGGTTGCCGCCAGTCCGGCCAGTAGAACGGCAACCAGCGCCGTCCCGATCACCCAATTGGTCCGTTCAAATGCCCATGCCAGCAATCGTTCGTTGCCCCGCTTAAGTTTACGGACAAAAGCCCCATCGCGATGATCGAGCTGCTTTGCGCTGCCGAGCAGATAAGACGCAAGAACCGGCGTGACCGTGATAGACACCAAAAGACTCGCCAGGATCGAGACGATGTAGGCAACGCCCAACGGGGCGAACAAGCGGCCCTCAATGCCCGTCAAGGCAAAGAGCGGGATGAAGACGAGAACGATGATGAAAGTCGCATAGACGATACCAGACCGTACTTCGATGCTGGCATCGGCCACGACCTGCAGCAGCGGTCTTGGACTGGCGCGTTTGCTATTTTCTCGCAGGCGTCTGTAGATGTTTTCCACATCGACCACGGCGTCATCCACGAGTTCGCCAATCGCAATCGCCAGGCCGCCGAGCGTCATCGTATTGATCGATAAGCCAAACGCTTTGAAGATAAGAACTGTGACCAGAAGGGAGATCGGGATTGCCGTCAGCGAGATCGCCGTAGTGCGGAAGTTGAGCAGGAACAGAAACAAAATGACCGCCACAGCGACCGCGGCTTCAACGAGCACGCCTTTGACGTTGTCGATCGAGGTTGAAATAAAATCAGCCTGACGGAACAGAATTTGATTGGCGCTGACCCCATTCGGTAGTCCTCGTGTTAGTTCGGCCAGCGCCGTCTCGACCTGACTAGTCAGTTTGATCGTATCGGCACCGGGCTGTTTCTGAACGGAGATGATCACGGCAGATGCGCCGTTAAATCCTGCATCACCCCGCTTCACACGCGCCGCATATTCGACGGCTGCGACTTGCCGCAGAAAGATCGGTTGCTCGTCCTTTGTCACGACAACGACGTTGCGTAAATCATCCAGCTTTGTCGTGCGGCCGAGATTGCGGATCAGATACTCGCGGTCATTCTGATCGACAAACCCGCCACCCGTGTTGGTGCCAAAAGATTTGATCGCTGTTTCGATCTGCTCGACACTCACATTCAAGCTGGCGAGTGCCGCGATATTGGGCGTCACCCTGTACTGGCGAACCTCGCCGCCGATGGGGATGACCTGGCTCACGCCTGATATGGACAGGAGCCGGGGCCGGATAACGAAGTCAGCAACTTCGCGCACAGCCATCGGGTCCGCCTTGTCGCCGCCCGTAACGGCAATCAGCATGATCTCGCCCATGATGGAGGAAACCGGCCCCATCTGGGGCGTCACGCCGGGCGGCAATTGTGAAGCGATGCTGGAGAGCCGCTCCGCTACTTGCTGGCGATTGCGATAAATGTCGGTGCCCCAGTCGAACTCGGCAAAGACAATGGAGAGGCCAATGCCTGCCACCGAGCGTACGCGCGTAACACCGGCGATGCCGTTCATTGCCGTTTCGATCGGATAGCCAACGAGCTGCTCGACTTCGGGCGGGGCCAAACCTTCCGCTTCCGTCATGATGGTGACGGTTGGCTTATTGAGGTCGGGAAACACATCGACTGGAATGGAGGAGAGGCTCATGCTGCCCCACACCACTAGAATGGCGGCGGCTGCCAGCACCATCAGCCGGTTGTTGAGGCTCGCTTTGACAAGGAAATTGAACATTGCGCGCCTCCTTACCGAACCTGATTGATGAGTTCGGCCCCGCGGACAACGACGCGCGTGTTTGGCTCCAGCCCTGCCGTGATGCCAATGCGATCGGCGTCAATTGGCTCACTGGCTATGACGCGCTGCTCAAACCGTTCCGGTCCGGTGTGTGCCCACACCACCGATTGGCCATTGCCTGATCGGACCACGCTGGAGCGCGGCAACGGGATGGCCGCAATCGGCTCATCTACAGGTGCATGCACCGTGACCGGCTCGCCGATGCTCAGCCCCGGATTTCTGCCCTTAATCTGAAAGCGCAGCGGCACAGCCTGCTGGCGCAGCGTGAGCCCTCGACCTGCAAAGCTTAATTCTATTTTGTGTCCATCCGCTGTGGTGCCGATAGCTTCCTTATTATTCTTCTCGACTCCCGTAGCTGCTGCACTGTCGAACGCGAGTGCCTCAACCCATAAACTGTCGGGATCAACGATCTGGAATAGCAGGGTCTGTGGTTCGACCACCTGACCGGATGCCGCATTAGCCTGCGCAATCACACCATCAGCCGGAGCGATCAGCGCTTCCCGTTCAACAACTGGTTTGATCTGGTCGCGTCGCTTGCGCAGCGCGTCAAGCTCAATGCGGGCATCGATGACCTGACCTGCGGGTACTGCGTTGCCAGACAATGGCTCAATGCGGCGCAGTTTCGCTGCGGCGAGGGCGATTTGGCGATCGAGATCACCAGTCGTTTGACGGATATCGCTTTGATCAACCAACTGCACGCTCGGAAGGAGATAGCCAAGAACATCGCCCGCCTTCACCCGGCTGCCGATTGCCGGAAATCCACCTTCCGGCGCTTCGATACGGCCTGCCAATAGAACCTGAACCAGACCGCTCTTGTTGGGATCGGGGATGACCTGTCCAATCAGACGAACCGTTTTTTGTGCGGCACTTGCCGCTGCCGTACGGACAGTCGTGACTTCCAAAAGTCGTTGCGTCGCCTTTGGAACG
>JBAZYB010000013.1:0-34442 GCA_041659545.1 Hyphomicrobium sp. | reverse complement strand
CACGACGCCCGCCTAGATCGGCAAGTGCATCTGCGCGCGATGCTGGCGCGAGAAGTGCAAACGGCCATCGAACGCGGTGAGTTGGAGCTGCGGTATCGGCCGCAAGTGCATATCCCTACCGGCAACATAGTCGGTCTTGAAACTCAGGTGCTATGGAATCATCCATCGCGGGGCATCATCAAGTCTGACACGCTGCTGGCCGTGGCAGAGCGCGTAGGCATGATGCGCGTGATAGGGGAGTGGGCTTGTCAGGAGGCCTGCGCGCAACTGCGCAGCTGGCTGGATCATGGCTTGGCGCCTCCCGTTATCGCCATCGACATGTCGTTGGGGCAGTTAAAGGCTACCGGTATCGTTGCTGGTCTCAATGCATGTCTTGAGGCACACGGCATCGGCACCGACCGGCTGGAGCTCGAATTCGAAGAGCATGTCTTTACGCAGACACTCGAGCGCTATCCAACGACCTTGGAGAAGCTGCGCAATAGCGGGTACCGGATAGCGATCACCAATTTCGGCTCGGGCTACGCGCCTATCAGCTACCTGGCCAAACTTCCCGTACAACGAGTCAAAATGCCGGGCTCCATGGTGGCTGAGGCTCTCAACAGCGCGGCGTCGGCGAAAGCTATACGCGCCATCGTCAGTCTCGCTCGTACGATCGGTGCCGAAGTCATCGCCGACGGAGTGGAAACGCCGATGCAGGCGGCGTTCCTGCTCGCTGCAGATTGCGAGAACGCCCAAGGGCGCCTGTTCGGCCCCTTGCTTTCAGCCTTGGACGCGACCCTGCTTCTGCGCGGCGCCAACATCGAGCACCCGGGACTGGCGGGCCATCGTAGGTTCTCGGTCGCCTGAGACCTTAGGCGCCATTGTTTCTAGCACTGCCGGCCCCCAGTTATAGGCGCACGCTCGCAACAATGAAGCGATGGCAGATGTCTCGCATTGCGCCTCTCAATCCCACTCGGTTCACGTCGGCCATTCCGCATTATGTCAGCGGGCGTCCGCCGTATTCGCCGCGGCTTATCGCCAAGCTGGCCGGGGAAGCGGGCCTTGGCCCTGCGTCGCGTGTGCTCGACCTTGGGTGTGGGCCCGGCTCGTTGACGCTGCCGCTGTCGCGCTACGCCGGCACGACGATAGGTATCGACATCGACCGCGACATGATCGAGACGGCTCGCGCGGCGTCCGAGGCGGCGGGTGCCAGCATCGACTGGCGCGTCGGGACGTCGTTCGATCTGGATCAATCCCTGGCACCGCTCGATCTCGTCACCATCGCGCGTGCATTTCACTGGATGGACCGAGACGCGACGTTGAAGCGCCTCGATGCGCTCATTGCGCCTGCGGGCGCTGTCGCGCTGATAAATACCGAACTGCATCCATTTGGCGGCGTCCGTTGGCACGACGCGTTCGAAGATGTGCGTGTCGCGCACGGTCGCTTCGATGATTTCTATCGCTGGCGCAAGAGCGATGCCTGGGAGGCGCATACGAGCGTGCTCGTGCGCAGCGCATTCAGCGACGTGGAGCGCATCTCCGTTTTCGAGCCGCGCACCGTCAGTATCGACGAGGTGCTAGCGCGCGCCCTATCATTCTCAGCGAATTCGCCCGGGGTTCTCGGCGAGGATGGCACTGCTGCCTACCTGCAGGCCATGCGGGAGCGACTGCTCGCCGTCTCGGCCGAAGGTTCGTTCCCAGAAATCGTCGAGAGCATCGCCATCATCGCCCGCCGGCCGGCGTGAGGCTGTGCGCCTCGATCAGGGCCTGTAGAGGAACAGCCGGAACAGGTCGTCGTGCGATGCGTACAGCTCGCTGAACTTCGAAAAGCCCGCATCGCGGCCCATCGCTTCCCAGTCGGACTTGGTCTCTGGCAAATCACACGTGCGCACGTGGTTGATCGCTTCGGAAAATTCGCGCGATGAAAGCTCCGTCCACTCTCTGCGGCCAACATCCTCAAGACGATCGAGGTAGGCCGGGCGATCCTCACCCTGGCGCAGCGTCGGCTCATAGATCAGGAACGCTCCATCCGACTTCATGTTGGCATGTACCTGGTTCATGAAGGCCAACTTGTCCGTGGCATCGAGGTGATGCAGCGACAGGCTGATCCAGACGATATCCCCGGTCCTGACTCCATCGCCGAGGACGCTGGTGAAGTCGGCTTCGACCAGTTCGACAGGGCACGTCAACGGCGCGAGGTTGCGCTGCGCGAAGGTCAACGCCGGAGCGGAGAGGTCAACGCCGCAATAGTGCTCGACGGGAAGGCCCTCGAGGGCAGCGACGACGTTGCTCGAATCGCCGCAGGCTAAATCGAGGACGCGGAACGGCCGCTTCACCTCGTCGGTCAGGAAGCGGCGGAGCACACGGGACGCCTTGCCATTCGACAGGTAGTCGTGGACGAGAAACTTGCGGTAGACCTCCCACTGGTTCTGGAAGATCTCCAGCGCTGGCGGCTCGGAGGCCGCTTCGATCGACGTTTCTCCTGGCGCCATTGCCTTCTCCGTCAGCTAGTGCGCGCCGGCTTCGACGCTCATGGATCGAAGATAAGCACGATGTAGGTAAATAACAGCAATAGGTGCACCGCTCCTTGCAGGACGTTGGTGCGCGCTCCGGAGAACGTGAGCATGCTCACCATCAAGGTGAGCACGAGGAGGATGACATACTCGTCGTCAAGGCCGAGGGTGATGCTCTGGCCGGTGGCGAGCCCGATCATCAACACCAGCGGCACGGTGAGGGCGACTGTCGATAGGGCCGACCCTAGGCATAGATTGATCGAGCGCTGCAAATTATTGGCCAGCGCCGCCCGCAGCGCCGCGATGCTCTCGGGCGCAAGGATGAGCGCGGCTATGAGCATGCCACCGAGGGGCGTGGGAATGTGGAAGGCGTGAATACCCTGCTCGACCATCACGGCGAGATACTCGGCAAGACCGACGATGGGCAGCATGGTGAGCAGCAGAAGCACGGCATGTCTTGCCGCTGATTGCGGCTCCGTCGCTTCTCGTTCTCGACTGGCACCGCCATCTTCGTTCTGCAGGGCAAAGAAACCGCGATGGCGCATGGTCTGCAGCGCCAGGAAGATGGCATAAAGAACGAGCGTGGCGATTGTGAACAGGGTCGCCTGCCACGGGCTGAGTGTTCCCTCAACGGCCGCCGATGAGGTGGCTCGCGGCAGGATCAGAGCAATGGCCGACAGGGGGATAAGCACCGCCAGATAGGCTCGCGCGCCTTCCAGGTTGTACTCCTGCTGGACGTGCACCAATCCGCCCGACAGCAGGCAAAGGCCGACCATGCCGTTCATCATGATCATGATGACCGAGAACATGGTGTCACGTGCCAAGGTCGGATCGGTAACGCCTTCGAACATCACAGCCGCGATCAGCGACACCTCGATGACAATCACCGAGATGGTCAGGATGAGCGTGCCGAACGGTTCGCCAAGAATATCGGCGAGAGCATCTGCATGGCGCGCTACGCCGAAAATGCAGAGGACGATCGTTGCCAGCAGCCATACAAAGAGGACGCCGCGTTCCAGCAGCTGTGTCGGGTCTGCCAACCATGCACTGCCGTAAAGGAGGAACATGCATAGCGTTGCGACGCCGAAAACGAACGGCCACTCGCCGCGGAGGCGGTCATCCCAACGGAGCTGGCTGATGCGTTCGTACATGCAGGGTTCTCTGCCTCGCGCGGCGACTCTGGCGCGCGCACTAAGGCAATATCCGGGCGCACAAAAACGACCGTAGCTTTTGCCGCAGCGGTTGGTAATTGCCGGGCATTTGCCTCAACTCCCGATGGGCCGCGCGAGCGTTCCTTAAAGTGGCGCGTGTACTCCGGTCTCAGTTGCCGGAGAGAATTGCATGAGACGTTCGGGTTTGATCGGCCTACTGCTCCTGTCGCTCACCGCGGTGCCGGCGATGAGCGAGCGCATTATGCAATTCGCCGCTCCAACCGAAGAGCCCGACGAACAGACCCTGCGTCCCGTCGGCGATCCCGACGTTCCACCCATCGACCTCGACCTGTTCGATAGCGGAACGAGTCGGGAGGAAGCTTGGCCATGGCCCCTCCTACCGAGCGATAACTAACAATCCCGTTTGCTCAGTTTGCGCGCGTGGACGGCCACGGACAGATGGTGCGCGCGGCGAGGAGCCCGAGCACCTCGCCGGCGCGCATCGGCTTGCCGATGAGGAAGCCCTGCGCTTCGCGACATCCTTCCGCCCGTACGCGCTCAAGCTGCTCTTCGGTCTCGATTCCTTCGGCAAGCGTCGCGATGTTGAGGCTTTTGGAAAGAGCCACGACAGAGCGCAGCACGGCCAGTGCGCTGTTCTGCTCGTTGCGCAACTCGCTGATGAAATGCTTGTCGATTTTGATCTTGTCGAAGCGGATGCTGGTCAGATAGCTGAGGGACGAGAAGCCCGTACCGAAGTCGTCGAGGGCGATGCCGACGCCGATGTCCTGCAGCTTTCCAAGGACATTGGCGACGACGTTTACATCATCCATCAACACAGATTCAGTGATCTCCAGCTCGAGGCGGTTGGGTGAAAGCCCCGACGCCGCGAGTGCCGAAATGACCGACTGACGAACGCGACTATTGCGGAACTGCGCCACAGACAGATTGACGGCTACGCGAATATCCTTTGGCCATCGGGTGGTCTCTTCGCAGGCCCGACGCATCACCCAGTCACCGAGTTGCACGATGAAGCCGTTTTCCTCAGCGATGGGGATGAACTCGGCTGGGGCGACGATCCCGCGCTCGGGATGGTTCCAGCGCAGCAGCGCTTCGAAGGCAATGACTTCCCCGCGCTCCAGATCGAGCTGCGGTTGATAGTAGACTTCGAACTGGCCGTCGCGCAGACCAATGCGCATGTCGTGCTCGAGTTTCTGCCGAGCACGCATTCGCTCGTCCATGCCGCGTTCAAAGAAACTGGAGCTTCCGGGCCCAATGGCCTTGGCCCGTTGCTGGGCGAGATAGGCATTCTTCAGCAGCGTGTCTGGATCGTGTCCGTCGACCGGCGCAATGGCGACACCAACGCTGGAGGTGATCGATATCGGCTGATCGTCGATGTCGAATGAAATACCGAGCACCGATTGCACTCGCTTGACAAGCGACGATGCCGCCGTGGCCGGATCATCGGCAATCTGAAGGACAACGAACTCGTCGGCACCGATGCGCGCCACCATGTCGACGCCGACCAGACGACGGCGCAAACGGTGAGCCACGCTTTGCAGAAGGCCGTCACCTATGGATGGGCCGAATGTGTCGTTGATCTCCTTGAAGCGATCCAGTTCGAGCAACACAACAACGAGCGCTCCGCGCTGCAGCGTGTCACCTTGGAGCACCTCAAGCATCCGCTCGCGCAGTTGGGTCCGATTGGGGAGATCGGTCAGGGCATCGTGGCGCGACAAATGCGTCAGCCGCGCTTCTATCCGGCGCAGGTAAGTGACATCGTCGTGCGTCGCCACCCAGCCGCCACCCTCGAGCGGCTCGTGGGTGATGGCGATCATGCGTCCGTCGGACAGCTCATGCACCTTGGTGTGGCGCACCACCTCACGTACCGAGGCGAGGCGCTCGTCAATATACGCCGTCGCATCGTCGCCGTCGTAAATGCCACGCTCGACGCGGCTCTCAATGATCTTGCGAAACGGCGTGCCCCGCTGCGATAGATCCTTGGTCAGCCCGTACATTTCGATGTAGCGGGTATTGCAAACCAGGAGCTGCTGATTTTCGTCGAACATGCACAGCCCCTGGGACATCTTCGTCAGGGCCGCGTTGAACAGCCGGTTCTGCTCGCTCAGCTCAGCCTCGCGGCGATCCAGCGATTGCAGCGCATTCTCTGCTTGAGCGCGCGCCTGACTGGACTCCTCCAGATGCTTGCGCGCGGCATCCAGCGCTTCACCGAGATCGGCAGCGTGGGCGGCGCGGCTGAGGATCTCACGGGCGCGATAGGTCGCGGCCGCGAGCACGGCGACGAGCGCAATGAGAGCCGCCAGTCGCTCGATCTCGGCAACAGGCAGGACATGGAACGACGAGAGGTACTGCCGGTAGTCATCGGTGACGACCTGCCAGCCCTCGGTGAAGACCGTGCCACAGATCAAAAGCATCCATCCAGCAACCGCCGCGACACCGGCAACGATCACAGGGCGGGGATGGAAGCGTAGAGCACGTAGGGCAACGAGAAGCAGCAATAGGCCGTATGCGGGTGCCTTCAGCACGCCGCCGGCGGGATGCTCGAAGGCGAACTGATAGCTCCAAATGATCGACAGGACGATGCCGACGTCGAGCACGCTTAGAATATCGAGCTGGCGCTCGGGGAGAGATGCACGGCTCGCCAGAACCCAACGGAGAGCCGAGCTGACGACCAGCGCAACAAGCGCCAGCAGAACCCATTTATCGAAGTCTGTGAAATGGCGGCGAAACCCGTAGACATGCAGCCCAACGAGGAACAGCGCGATGCCGGCCTGCGCTAATGCTATCGACTTCTCGCTGGCCGAATCCTTCTCGCGGATGTGCTGCGCCATACGACGAGAGGCGGACGCGTAGCCCGCGTGCCGGCTACCGGCGTCGTTCTCCCCCTTCTCGTTCGAAATCGACGCTGCCGACAACGCTGGCTCCCGGGCTGGCTGCTCGCTGCAGTGGACAGGCCCAAGGCGGCGCGGGTTCTTCCGCACCGCCTTGAACTCGTGGCCAGACAAGTTGCCACAGATGGCGTTACCATCGTTCGTTCACGGGTTCCGTGTAAGAGGGGACCGTCAATCTGAACGATTGTTCAGTTAACGGCTTATGTTCTTGCAGCCGCGCAGTGTCCTATTGCCGAACACCTTCGATCTCGAGCGCCAGTTCAACTTCCTGCGACGCCGGACCTAGGTTGTAGTTGATCCCAAAGTCCTTGAGCGGCAACGTTGTCGTCCCGGTGAAGCCCTGACGCTCACCACCCCAGGGATCGGCCCCGCCGCCGACGCGCTTAGCGTCGATGGTGATCTCCTTCGTCACGCCATGCAGTGTCAGGTTTCCGGTGATCGTCGCCTTGTCGCCGTCCAGCTTGACGGCCGTGCTCTCGAAGGTCGCTGAGGGGAACTTGTCGGTGTCGAGGAAGTCCTTGCCGCGAAGATGCTTGTCGCGTTCGGCGTGATTGGAGTTGATCGAGTTGGTATCGACTTCGACGCTCACCTTGGACGCTTCAGGTTTGGCATCGTCAAAGGCAAAGGTGCCGTTGAAATTGTCGAAACGACCCGTCAGCCAGCTAAAGCCCAGATGCTTGATGCGGAAGTTGATCGAAGCGTGGGCCTTGTCCGTATCGATGACGTAGTCGGCGGCGCTCGCCGGAGCGGCAGAGAGCAAGGCAGCGATGAGGACCAGCGAGGCGCGGGATAGCTTCATTGGGTAAACTCCTGTTGGGTGACGTCATTGATCTTTGAATGAGCCGGTCCACATGCGCGCGAGAATGCGGCTGCGGTCAAAGAAGTGATGCTTGAGCGCGGCGAGGGTGTGGAGCAGCACGACGAACATCGTGAGATTGGCGAGGAACTCGTGGATCTCGCCGGCGGTCTTTTCCATTCCTTTGTCGTGGATCAGCGCCGGCACGCTAAACCAATCGAAGACTTCGACCGGCCTGCCATCGGCCGTCGACATCAGATAGCCGCTGAGCATCAGCGCCAGGAGCAGCGGGTAGAAGCCCCAGTGCACAACCTTGGCGAGGATGCGCTCGATGGGTGAGAGCTCGCTGTCGTCGGTACGGCTGCTCGAAAGGCGCCAGGCAAATCTGACCAAGAGCAGAAAAAGCAGCAGCATGCCGACGCTGCGATGGATATCGGGAGCGGTGCGGTAGTAGGGGCTGTAGTAGTTGAGATCGACCATCCAGAGGCCGAGGACGTACATGCCAATGATGGCTGCCGCCATCAGCCAATGGATGATGCGCGTCGGCAGCCCGTAGCCAGCCGTCGTATCGCGGATCTGCATGCGCGGAAGCTTCCCTCCATGTCCCCGGCCTGATGTAGTCACCGGGCCAGCCGCTTCAACCGGTCTGCGGGCGAAACTTTGCCAATTCCTTCGCGAACGGCGCCCCTGGTAGGAATCCGTCGCGCCGATCCGCCGTCGGCGCTAGCCCGCAGGCGACTGTGCCGCAGCTGCTATGCTTTTTGCATACCAGGCATACAGGCCCGCCAGGGCGGTCGGGGCGCCGGCCAAGCACTTATCGAGTGCGGCGCCGGCTGCGGCGGCGTCGCCACTGCCAATGTGCTCGAGCAATTCCACGTGGACCTTCTCGATGCGGGAGAAATCCTCCGAGCGCGCCAACTGCTCATCGCCGAGCAGGGCGAAGATGCGCTCGGTGCGCTGCTTGCCGCGTACCGTTACGGTGCCCAACTCAAGAAAGGCGAGCGCTGGCGCGGCGCGTGCCGTGCGTTCGCCGACAATGATGGGGATGGCGTAGTTCTTGGTTTCGTCCTCAAGGCGTGCAGCGACATTCACGACGTCGCCGAGGATTGAATAGTCGAAGCGCTGCGGCGATCCGACATTGCCGACACAGCACTCGCCGGTATTGAGGCCGATTCCGAGGCGCACACTTTTGGGTGTTTCTCCGCGCGAGACCGCTTCGGCGGCCCACAAGCCGTTGAGTTGGATAAGCTGTGCCTGCATGCGCAGTGCCGCATGACAGGCGTTGAGGGCGTGCTCGCTGTCGGGGAGCGGCGCATTCCAGAACGCCATCACCGCATCGCCCATAAATTTGTCGATGGTGCCGCGCTCATCGAGGATGATTTCGGAAAGCGGCGTGAACAATCGATTGAGGAAGGCGATCAGCGCCTCGGCCGATAGCCCCTCGGAGATGTTGGTGAAGCCGCGGACGTCGGCGAAGAGCACCGTTACCTCGCGCGTCTCGCCGCCGAGCTTCAGCTTGTCGCGATTGCGGGCAAGCTCCTCGACGAGCGGAGCGGCCACGTAGTGCCCGAAAGCGGAACGCACGCGGGCGCGCTCGCGCTCGGTGGCGATGTAGCCGCTGAGCGAGGCCGCGAGGTAGACGAACAGCAGGGCGATCGAGGGATAGACGGCATCGATGAGATAGCCGGCCCTGGCGTAGGCGAGCCACGAGGCAGCGAAGACAAGCAGAATGGCTGCGGCACCGATGGCGGCAGCACCTGCTGCGCCGACGCGAGCGATCAGCCACGCGAGCAGGGCGCCGGCGGCCAGGAGATAGACAAGCTCGAGGCCGGTCGCATAGGCAGGACGGACGAGGTACTCGCCACTGAGCATCTGCTCGAGCGCCTGGGCGTGGACCTCGACGCCGGGCACGGCGGGATCGAGCGGCGTTGCTCGCAGATCAAGCAGGCCCACCGCGCTCGTGCCGATGAGGATATCGCGTCCGGCGATTTCCGCGGCGTCGAAGGTATTTTCGACAATGCGGTGGGCGGAGAGGTAGCGGCGCGGGTCGGGACGGGTAAAGCGCAACCACATCTCGCCGTCCGCGTCCGTTGGCAGAACCGTCTGTCCGACGCGCACCTGCTCGATGCCGGTGCGCTGGCCGAAAGCGCCGACGCCGCTGCCGCCGGATGCGCGCACGAACACCGTGCTTTCGCCTTTGCCGATGCGCAGCGCCTCGAGCGGCAGCGAAGGGAACAGCGTGCCAGCGATGGAGACGAGCAATGGGACACGACGCACCACCTGGTCGCGCTCGGGTATCCAGTTGACGGCACCCAGACCTTTGGCGGCGGCCATGAGCTCGGGCAGGCTCTCAACGGCGCCGGGAAAGGGGGGGACGAACTGCAACGGGTCGTCGCCGGCGATGGCGAAGCGCGCGCTCGGCTGCACGGTCGTGGGCGAACCTGCAGCATCGCCCGCAAGGCCGATCACGGACGATGCGGCGGCGAGGGAAGCGGCGAGGCGCGCGTCGTTCGAGGGCAATTGCGATGCCCTGTCGATGAGCGGGGCAAGTGCGGGATCGGCGGCAAAGAGCTTGGCGAACTCACCGGCCGACAGGCGGTCGGGCTCGGCAAGGATGATGTCGAGGGTCACGGTGCGCGCGCCGGCAGCGTTGAGGCGCTCGACGATCTCGGCCAGCTTCGAGCGCGGCCAGGGCCATTGGCCGACGCGGGCGAGCGAGGCGTCGTCGATGTCGACGATACGCACCGGCAGAGAAGGATCGAGGGCTCGCGGGGCTATGTCGAGATAGGTGTCGAACATGGCGAGCCGCAGCCGCGCCACCGGATCTGGATCGGCAATGCGCAGCAGCACCGCCGCCACGAGGAGTACGCCGGCAATAAGGACGTGGAGCGGGAGCGTGAGCGGGAACTGGCGCAGATGCATCGACCTCATCGGACGGCGCCCGATCGCGCCGCCGGCCGATCATAGCCGCCAGACCCCGCGGCGGGCCACTGCCTCATACTCAGTTGGTGACCTCGTTCAGTTGATGACCTTGGCCAGCCAGTTGGCGCAGTGCTCGGCAAGCTGTGCCGCCCCACTCTCCATAATGGGGAAATGACCCCGCCCTGCGGCTTCCTCGAAAGTTGCATTGCCATAGAGGGCGGCGACCTTGCGACAGGTCACGGCAGAAATGACCTTGTCGTCCGAGCCACCGACGACGAGTACAGGGCACGTCACGTTTGCCTCCTCCACCGCGGCGGCACGCTGCTTGTCGAACATCCAGAAGAACATTTCAAAAAGTGCCAGGCCGGATTCGGGGCTGAACATATCGAAGATGCGCCGCTGCCCGTCAGCATCGAGGCTGGCCAGCGAATCCCCCTTGGACACGTCGAAGGAGGGATTGAGCGCCTTGTCCCAGAAGGGTGCAGCCTGCATCAACCCCTTGGCGAGGTTCATTTCCGACTCGGTCGACGGCAGGACGCCCCACGGCGGCGCCGGTGCAAAGAGGACGAGGGCCTGGGCCAAACCTTGCGCCGCTAATTGCTGAGCGATGAGCCCGCCCATGGAGTGACCAACGATGACGGGCGGCTCGGGGAAGCGTTTGACGAACTCAGCCATGTCGCGCGTGTAGTCGGTGAGGCTCTGCTTGGCGAGCGCCGGATTGGGTTTGCGCTTGGGCCCGGGGACATGGAACGGCAGGTCGGGCGCATCGCAGCTCCAGCCACGGGCGGCAAACACCGGCATGATATCGGCAAAGCACCAGCCCCCGCAAAAGGCTCCATGAATGAGTACGACGTGCTTGGCCATGCGCTGCTCCCTCTTTGACGGGGAGCAGCATGCCAAGAGTCCATTACAAATTCACGCGCCGATGCGCAGAAATCACGCTGATGTCATGGTTCCGCTCGGCGGTCGCCTGGGCGGCTGAAGCCGAGGGTTGACTTAATATTAGCCACACCTAAATTAGGTGAACTGAATATTCTGGGGTGCGGTCCGTGCTCGGCGCTGTTCGTATCAGCCCATCGTAGTGCCTATCGCCGTGTCGCCAAGGCTCGGCAAATACGCACTCGACTACGCGACTTCCCTGCTCTGGCGCCCAGTGAGGACAAAAAAATTGAGCCCCGATCTCGTTGCCCACTTTTTCCTCGTGTCGTTCTTCATTGCCGTCGCCCTGCTATCCGCTTGGCGGGTCGCAAACCTCATGAAGGAGCGGCCCGAACTCCGCGAGCGCGCCGCTAAATATGCGATCCCGATCCTGCTGTTGCTGACCGTGCCCTTCCTGCTCGTGTCGCTGGTGCGATCCGAGGAGGCGACCGATGCCAACGCGGCCTCGCTGGCGACGGCGCGTGCAGCGATCAAGGGCCTCGGTGAGAATCTGAAGACGCAGCTCGTCGCGGCGATCAAGTCCGGAGGCCCCGTGTCGGCCGTCGGGGTCTGCCGCGTTATCGCGCCGGCCATCGCCGCGGATCAATCGAAGGCACATGGCGTCAGCGTGCGGCGTACAGCGCTCAAGGTGCGCAATCAGTCAAATGCGCCGGATGATTTCGAACGCCGGGTGCTGGAAGACTTCGTGCGGCAGATCAAGGACGGTGCCGACCCAGCAAAGCTGGAGCACAGCGAGGTCGTGTCGCAAAGCGGCGGTCGGGTCTTCCGCTACATGAAGGCGATCCCGACTGCCGCCGCGCCGTGCCTCACCTGTCATGGTTCGAACCTCGAGCCGTCTCTGAAGACGGAGATCAATCGCCTATACCCAGATGACCAAGCCACCGGCTTTTCGGCCGGAGATCTGCGCGGCGCCTTTTCGGTGACGCAGAAGCTCGAGTAAGCGGAGACGCGCGGCGCGAGCGTCAAGGAAACGCGAAGGGGCGAATAGATTGGACAGAACAATGCTCAACCATCTCGGTAGGCTTGCCATCGTCGTCGGGTTCGCAGCACTTGCGCCCGTCGCGCAGGCGGAGCCCACAGACGTCGTGGTGCGGGTGATCAGCCGCGATGCCAAATTCATCGGCACGAGCATGGGAGGAATGCGGGTGATACTGCGCGATGCCCATACCGGCGAGGTGCTGGCCACCGGGGCGACGAAAGGTGGAACCGGCAATACCAAGCGCATCATGCACACCGACGGCGGGCGCCGCGCGCAAATGGCCGACCCCTCCTCTGCCAAGTTCGCGACGACGATCGATCTCGCCGAGCCGCGCCTCGTCGAGGTGGAGGCCTATGGCCCGCTGGCGCAGCCGCAATCCGCGCAACGGGTGCTCGCGACGCAGTGGATCATACCCGGACGCGGCCATGCGGGCGGCGATGGTTGGGTGCTGGAGCTTCCGGGGTTCGTCGTCGACGTGCTGGCGCCGCCGGCGCACGTGAAGTTGAAGGGGCAGAGCATGGTCGACGTGCGCGCCAACGTCATCATGATGTGCGGGTGTCCCATCGAACCGGGTGGACTTTGGGACGCCAACAAGTACGAGGTGCAGGCGATCGTGCACCGCAACGACAAACTCGTGGGGCGCATCCCCCTCACCTACGCCGGGCAGACGAGCCAGTTTGCCGCAAACGTGCCGATCGAAGGCCCGGGGACGTATAATGTCGTCGTCTATGCGTTCGACCCGGCCAACGGCAATACGGGGCTGGATCGCACCACGTTCGTCGTCGACTAGAGCCCGCCGCGGCTCAGCGTAACCGGCTGAAGACGACCGAGAGGTTGTTGGCCGGCATGGGCTCGACGTGCGGCGGGCCGAAGCCGGCCGCAGTGGCAAGCTCGGCGACGGCTTCGAGGTCGCGCACGCCCCATTCAGCATTGCGGCGACGAAGATCGGCGTCGAAGGCCTCGTTGCTGGGCGCCGTGTGCGCGCCGCCGCGCCGATACGGCCCGTAGAGAAACAGCACGCCGCCAGCGGGCAGCAGGCTGGCGGCGCCGCTGATCAGGCCGAGAGTCGACCGCCAGGGCGAGATGTGGATCATGTTGATGCACACGACGGCATCTGCGTGCGCGACCGGCCACACCTCGGCAGCGGCATCGAGCGCGACGGCGGGGCGCACGTTGGGCAATTGCGACGCCGCCGTCCAGGCATCGATGCTGGCGCGTGCTGAGGGGCTCGGATCGCTGGGCTGGAATTGGATCAAAGGGCCGGCCAACTGCGCGAAGTGGGTGACATGCTCGCCGGTGCCGCTGGCGATCTCGAGCACGATGCCTTTCGGCGGCAACAGCGGGCGCAGCACGTTCCAGATCGGATCGCGATTGCGCGCGGCAGCGGGCGCGTACTGGCGGGCGTTTTCGATCATGCACCGTACTCCGAGCGCGGCGTCACTTCGGCGTGCGCAGGCTCAGGATGTAGGCGATGATGTTATCAACGTCCGCTGGCGGAATGATGAAATTGGGCATGTTGGGATGTGAGGACTGCAACCACACGGCAAGAGCGGCTTGGCTCATGCCTTCCGAATCGGCTGCCTCCTGGAAGCTCGGTATCTCCGATTCAACCTCCGCCATCTCGCCCTTTTCGACTGCGTGGCACTCGACGCAGAATTGCCTGACGTAAGCGTGACCCTTGTCGCGGTCGCCGAGCCCGATGGCGTTGGCCGCCGACGACGCAAGCAGCAAAATCAGGATGACGGCGATGAACGGGCGCGACATTGCAGGGCCTCCTCGCTTCAAGACGGGAAAGCATACTCCCTCGTCCCGGCGCCAGGGCTGATTTTCGTCAAGCAAGACCAGCCGTCCACTGCCGCTGAGCGTGGGCGAACTAGATGCCGAGCTTGGCCTTGAGGATATCGTTGACCGCCTGCGGGTTGGCCTTGCCTCCGGAAGCCTTCATCACCTGACCGACAAACCAACCGATCATGGTGGGCTTGGCCTTCGCCTGCTCCACCTTGTCGGGATTGGCGGCGATGATCTCGTCGACGGCCTTCTCGATCGCACCGGTGTCGGTGACCTGCTTCAAGCCGCGCTGCTCGACGATGTCGGCAGGGTTGCCGCCCTCCGACCAGACGATCTCGAACAGATCCTTGGCGATCTTGCCGGAGATGGTGCCCCCGGCAATGAGGTCGACGATGGCACCGAGCTGACTCGCGGATACGGGCGAGCCGGCGATGGCCTTGCCTTCCTTGTTGAGGCGGCCGAACAGCTCGTTGATCACCCAGTTGGCGGCAATCTTGCCGTCGCGGCCTTGAGCGACCGCCTCGAAGTAGGCGGCGGATTCACGCTCGGCGACCAGCACATTTGCGTCGTAGTCCGATAGCCCGAACTCGCTCATGAAGCGCTGCTTCTTGGCGTCGGGCAGCTCCGGCAGGCCTGCCTCCAACTCGCCGACATAGTCCATCGTCAGCTCGAGCGGGAGCAAATCAGGGTCGGGGAAGTAGCGGTAGTCGTGCGCCTCTTCCTTGGAGCGCATCGAGCGCGTCTCGCCCTTGCCGGGGTCGAAAAGGCGCGTCTCCTGGTCGATCTTGCCACCCGCTTCGAGGATGTCGATCTGGCGGCGCGCTTCAGTCTCGATAGCCTGACCGATGAAGCGGATGGAGTTGACGTTCTTGATCTCGCAGCGCGTGCCAAGCTTGTCGCCGGGCTTGCGCACCGAAACGTTGACGTCGGCGCGCAGGTTGCCCTTCTCCATGTCGGCGTCGGAGGTGCCGAGATAGCGGAGGATGGTGCGCAGCTTGGTGACGTACGCCTGCGCCTGCTTCGACGAACGCATGTCGGGCTTGGAGACGATTTCCATCAGCGCAACGCCGGAGCGGTTGAGATCGACGTAGGAATAGTCGGGATGCTGGTCGTGGATCGACTTGCCGGCGTCCTGCTCCAGATGCAGGCGTTCGACGCCGACGGTCATCGTCTCGCCGTCGACGTCAATCTCGACTTCGCCCTCGCCGACGATCGGCTGCTTGTACTGGCTGATCTGATAGCCCTGCGGCAGATCCGGATAGAAATAATTTTTGCGGTCGAAGACGCTCTTGAGATTGATCTTGGCGTTGAGACCAAGGCCGGTGCGTACCGCCTGGGCGATGCACTCGGCGTTGATGACCGGCAGCATGCCAGGCATCGCCGCGTCGACCAGCGACACGTGACTGTTGGGATCGGCACCGAATTCGGTCGAGGCGCCGGAGAACAGCTTGGACTTGGAGGCCACCTGCGCGTGCACCTCGAGGCCGACGATGACCTCCCAGTTGCCCGTAGCGCCCTCGATCAGATTCTTGGCTTTGCTGCTCTCGGCCGTGTCTTGCATGGCAATGCTCCTCGAAGCGCCCTCGTTAACGCAGGGCGCCGGACGGGGCAAGCCATGCGAGCCTAGGCGACCTCCGCTTCCGCCTCCTCGAACTCCAGCGGAAGCGGAGCTATCTTGAGGGGATCGCCGTGACGGCGGGACTGCCCCTCGAAATAGCAGCCTTCCTCAAGCACTAGATTTTTGTGGTAGATTTGACCTTCGACGTTGCAGCCGGCGCCTAAGGTCAGCTCGCGGGCGTATATGGCCCCGCTGAACTCGCCCAGCACCACCACCCTATCAGCGACGATCAGTCCCTCGACCTCGCCGCGCTCGGTGATTTTGAGCGTCGAGCAGCGCACCTCGCCGTCAATCGTGCCCTCAATGCAAATAGGCCCGTCAAGTTGCAGCGCGCCGATGATCGTCACGCCGCGATTGATTACGAACGCGCTTTTCAGCGCGCGCGCAAATTCGCCATTCAACTCACTCATTACGCAATACCCCCGGACGACGTCCCGTGCTCGTGCCCGCTGGGAAGGCGAATGCCTGATAGAAGTGGCCCTTTTCAGGCACGCGTGCGTCAATCTCGGAAGCGGTGTTTCGCGCAGGGCGGGCCGACGCCCGTGTTAACCGCGATGCCTCAGCGGGGGCGCATCCAATAGCCCAGGGCCGCCCAGACGAGCCCGAGCAAGAACCCCATGAGGAAGATGGCAGCCTCGCCGCCGAGGGCGTGCACAGGTATCAGACCAACGGCTGCCACGAGCCAATAAAGGATGAAGCCACACAGCGAGGCGGCAAAGCCGGCGACGACGACTTTCTGCCATTGGTCGGCGCGGCGGCCGAGAAGAAACGCCACGATGATGATCGCGGGGTTGAACAGAGCGATCTTGATGAGGGTGGCCGGATCGAAAGGAACGATTTCCAAGTTAGGTTTCTCTCTGCTGACACAAGCTGCGAGAAGCGTCGCTCATGAAGCCGACTGCCGTGTGGATGGCCGGCGCTCGCGCCGGGCCGCGTTGCGGCCTGGGCCCTGCGGGCCGATTCTGCTGACACAAGCTGCGAGAAGCGTCGCTCATGAAGCGGACTGCCGTGTGGATGGCCGGCGCTCGCGCCGGGCCGCGTTGCGGCCTGGGCCCTGCGGGCCAAGTGGTGGTGGCGGAGGTCACTGCTCGCCACTCGGCTCGAGGGAGCGGCGAAGCTTCTCTTCCTCATACTGCACGAACCAGCCGATCATCTGCCGCCACAGCGCTTCGGTCAGCTCGGGAGGCAGCCCGCGCTCGGTGGCGCGCTCCTTCACCTTGTCGATGACCTGTTGGATGCGCCAGGGCACCACGGCATCGCCAGGGTTCTTCTTCAGCTGCCATGCGCGGTCCACGTAGCCGAAACGGTCTGAAATGAGATCGACGAGCGCCAGATCAATGCGGTCGATCTCATCGCGCACCTGAGTCATGTCGGCGCATTCCCACGGGCGTTTTGGGTCCGTCATTTGGACTTGCTCCCGGTCTTGGTCTTCTTGTTTCCTGTATCGGCCTTTGCCGCGGCTGGCTTGGCGCTGTCAGCCGCCCACCAGCGGTTCTCGACAGTGAAGCGGCCGGCGGCGTCCTCGATTGCCTGGGCGGCGCGGAACAGCGTTGCCTCGTCGAAAGGCTTGCCGATGAGCTGCAGGCCGAGCGGCGTTCCCTCCGCCGATAGCCCGGCGGGGACCGAGATGCCCGGCAGTCCGGCCATGTTCACCGTGACGGTGAAGATGTCCTCCAGGTACATGGCGAGGGGATCGCCCGACTTTTCCCCGAAGGCGAAGGCGGGCGATGGCGTCGTCGGTGTCAGCACCAGATCGACGGACTTCCACGCGTCGTCGAAGTCGCGCTTGATGAGCGTGCGAACCTTCTGCGCCTTGAGGTAGTAGGCGTCGTAGTAGCCGGCGGAGAGCACGTAGGTGCCGACGAGAATGCGCCGGCGCACCTCCTTGCCGAAGCCCGCGGCGCGCGAGTTCTCGTAAGTGTCGATCAGGTCCTTGCCGGGGACGCGCAGGCCGTAGCGCACGCCGTCGTAGCGGGCGAGGTTCGAGGATGCCTCGGCCGGGGCGACGATGTAGTAGGCGGGCAGCGCGTACTTGGTGTGCGGCAGGGAGATGTCGTGGATGGTGGCGCCGGCTGCCTTCAGCCAGGCGATGCCATCCTGCCAGAGCTTGTCGATTTCCTTCGACATGCCTTCGACGCGGTACTCCTTCGGAACACCGACGCGCAGCCCCTTGATGCCCTGAGCGAGCGCGGCCTCGTAATCGGGCACGGGCGTTTCGACGGAGGTGGAATCCTTGGGATCGTGGCTGGCCATGGCGCGCAGCATGATGGCCGCATCGCGCACCGTCTTGGCGATGGGACCTGCCTGATCAAGCGAGGATGCGAAGGCGACGATGCCCCAGCGCGAGCAGCGGCCGTAGGTCGGCTTGATGCCGACGGTGCCGGTCAGCGCCGCAGGCTGGCGGATGGAGCCGCCGGTGTCGGTTGCCGTTGCGGCGAGGCATAGGCCTGCGGCGACGGCGGCGGACGAGCCCCCCGACGAGCCGCCCGGCACCAGCTTGTCGGCGGTGGGCTTGCCGTCCTTGCCGTTGCGACGCCAGGGCGAGACGACGGGACCGAATGCGCTGGTCTCGTTCGACGAGCCCATGGCGAACTCATCGCAATTCAGCTTGCCGAGCATCACGGCGCCGGCATTCCACAAGTTGGCGCCGACGGTCGATTCGTAGCTGGGCGTGAACGCGTCGAGGATCTTGGAGCAAGCGGTGGTGCGAACCCCAACGGTGCAGAAGAGATCCTTGTTGCCGAGCGGCAGCCCCTCCAGAGGACGCGCTTCGCCTGACTTCAAGCGCTGGTCGCTCTCCTTGGCCTGCGCGAGCGCACGCTCGGGCGTCGGCAGCACGTAGGCGTTGATCGACGGATTGGCGGCGTCGATCGCATCGACAAACGCCTGCGTCAGCTCGGTTGCCGAGATGTCTTTCTTGCGCAGCTTGTCGCGCGCTTCGGCGATGGTAAGCTTGGTCAGTTCCGACACGGGCCTTTACTCCACCACCTTGGGAACGACGAAAAAGTGATCCTCGACCATGGGCGCGTTCTTGACGATGTCGTCGGCGATGTCGCCGTCGGTGACGACATCGGTGCGCCGCTTGAGATCAATGGGGACAACACGCGTCATCGGCTCCACGGCCGCAGTGTCGACCTGGTCCAATTGCTCGACCCAGTTGAGGATGCCGGAAAGCTCCGCCTCGAGGCCCTTGGCCTCCTCGTCGGAAATCTTGATGCGCGCCAGGCGCGCGATGCGCCGGACCGTCGTCTCGTCGACCCGCATAGCTCCTCGCTGGCTGTTGAACGTCGCTTGGAAAAGCGCCCGCACCTCTTAGCCCCGGAGGAAGAGACGCGCAACTTTGGTTGGCGCCGGCGATCTCGTTTCATGGCGCCGGCGGGGGGCGGCCGTCGGCGCGTGGGGGACTGGGGCCTCTCCAGATGGCAGCCACCCCGTACTAAGGGGCGTTAGCTCGTCATGGCCGCGCAGGCGGCCATCCACGCAAACTGCCGTTGGCGCTACCGGTGCTGTCTGTCGCAATCCGCGGGACCGAAGTGTACCTCACCCGTCGTCGGGTCGAAGAGGTTTTTCCACTCGGGATTCATGCTCTCGATCAGGCGAACCTTCCAGGCACGCCGCCACTTTTTGAGCTGCGACTCGCGTCTGATGGCAAGGTCGAAGGCATCGTGAAATTCGTAGTAGACGAGCGTTTTGACGCCGTAGCGCTTGGTGAAGCCCTCGACTAATCCCTGGTCATGTTCCGCCATGCGACCGTGCAAGTCGCCGGTGACGCCGATGTAGAGCACGCCATTTCGCTTGCTGGCAGCGATGTAGACGCATGGCTCTTTCATCCGTTCGAGTTCCCGGTGCGGTATTCGAACACTCCTTCATCAGTCGCAGGCTGGCAAGCTGGCGTGGATGGCCGCCTGCGCGGCCATGACGAGAGGTGCGGGCTGTTTTTCGGGGCGCCAAACGGTTACGAGAGAGCCCGCCGCAATCTGCCGATGGCGCCGGCGGGGGGCGGCCGTCGGCGCGTGGGGGAAATACTCAGTGGCGGCGCCATTGGGACAGGAACGGGCCGAGAATATCGGACGCGTCGTCGGTCCATGCGGAGAGGCCCCCGTTGTGGAAATCCTGCGCGCCTTCAAGGGTCCGGAAGGGGTCGAGGTCGGTCTCGTTCTTGGCAAAGACGGCGATGGTCGAGGAATTTTCCGCATAGGACCCCTCGGCCTTGTCGTCGGAAACAATCAGCCCCTTGAGCTCAGGCACGAGCGGCAGCGTCGCACCCAGCACCGAGTCGAGGTCGATGTAGCGATTGGAGATGTGCAGTACGGCAATGCCGTGATCGGTCAGCTTGCGGGCATAGAGTTGCAGCGCCTCCGCGGTTGTCAGATGGACCGGGATCGCGTCGGACGTGAACGCATCGACGATGATCAGATCGAAGCTCTTGTCGGGCTCCTTGGTGAGGGTCAGACGCGCATCGCCTATCGCCACATCGAGCTTGGGCTGGCAATTGGCCAGGAACGTGAAGTAGTTCGACTTGGCGGCGATATCGACGACGACTGGATCGATTTCGAAGAAGCGCCAACTCTCGTGCTTGCGGGAATAGCAAGCCAAGGAGCCGGCACCGAGGCCGACAACGCCAAAGCGACCAAGCTCGCCCGCGCCGTCGAGCCGCGCCTGGACGATCTTCACCGATTGGGCCATGGGCGAGTTCGGATAATAGTAGGTGCCCGGAGTGACATCGGAAATCGGGTTGCCCCAGTCGTCGCGTATCCGCTGCGCCCCGTGCAGTGTCGTACCGTGCGTCAACACGTTGTAGGTGCCGAGTTCCGATTGGCTGACGCGGTAGACGCCATAGTAGCTGCGCTGCGCCTGGCCGCGCTTCACGGAAGATGGCAGCATGGCCACGGCTGCAAACATCATCAGGGCAGCCGTGAGCTGACGCGCGCCATATCCCCACAGAGCGACGGCGGCGAGAGCAAAGATCAAGGTAATGGCGGGCGTGGTGCCCCAATCATCGAAGGTCCATCCGCTCTTGGCGGCAAGGATGGGACCTAGCCAGAGCAGCAGCAGACCGACCGCAACGATGCCGAAAATCCACGACAGCTCTTGGCGGGTCGACGTCTTGGTGGCGAATACGCCGGGGCGGCAGGCCAGCGACAGAGCAATCAGCAGTGGATATTCGAACACCTCGGAGAAGATGCGCGGAGCGATGAGGGCGGCGAACAGGCCGCCGAGCACGCCGCCGAAGGACATGCACAGGTAGAACTGAGTCAGGTAGCGGGCGCGCGGCCGATCGAGAAACAACGTGCGATGCGCAACGAGCGCGGCGAGGAAGAACACCGCGACGCCGGCGGCGCTGGTGAGCGCCCATTTGTCGTGCTTCACCTGCGACAGCTCAAGTAACGCGAAAATGACGGCGGCGAGTTGCGCCGGCAGCAGCAGCCACATGGGCAGCGGCATGCGCGTCTGGAAGGCGAGAACGAAAGTCAGCAGATAAATTGCCAGGGGCAGGACCCACAGCAAAGGCGCAGACGCGATGTCGGTGGCAATGTGAGTGGTGAAGGCGGTCAGTAGCGCCGCGGGCACGAGCGCGAGACCGCACCAGCCAATGCGTTCGTCCCAGGTCGGCGATGCGCTGTCATCCGTTTCGACGAAACCTACCGCCGGCATTGCGGCGACGCGGCGGCGGACGACCATGAAGCAAGCGCCGATGGCGAGCACGAGCACTCCGTAGAGCGCCGCCCAATAGAGACTGAGCGTCGTCAATCCGAAGGCGGGCTCGAACAGGAACGGATAGCCGAGCAACGCCAGCAGGCTACCGAGATTGGACGCGCCGTAGAGAAAGTACGGATCCTTGGCGTGCGGATGGCCCGAGCGCGCGAACCACGCCTGCAGCAACGGCGCGTTGGCGGCGACGGCGACGAACGGCAGCCCCACTGCAACCGTGAACAGCCCAAGCTGCCACAAATAGGGATCACCGGGCGGCGGCTCGTTCCATGTGTGCGGCAGGCCGATGGGGAGCACTGCGAGCGCGAGCAGCGCAAGGGCGATGTGGACGAATCCCGCCGATGCGATCGGCACGCGCGCGTTGAGTAGATGGGCGTACGTGTAGCCGACGAGGAGTGCGGCCTGAAAGAACAGCAGCGCGACGGCCCAAACCGATGAAGAGCCGCCGAGTACCGGCAAGACCATCTTGGCGAAGATGGGTTGAATGGCGAAGAGCAGGAAGGCGGAGAGGAATGTCGTTGCCGCAAACACGGCCAGCACAGCCGTGGCGTGTCGAAGGGCAGGCGCGACTTCATCGCGCGATGCGCCGCCGCCGATCGCATCGCCCCTCGAGGCGCTATGTTCCTGCACGCTTCCCATCCATGTTGCGGTTGCTCCTTTGCGACGCCTCCCAGCGCGCCGCCGCTGCCCCCCGGAAGATCAAGCGATCCGGCCAGGAAGCGTGAGGATCAAAGCGTGTTGGCATTCGGCAACCGCCGCGGAGTATAAGGGGGCCCCAATCAGCAACAAGCGACAGGCTGCCTATATGGCAAATTCGATGGGCGAGCGGCAGCTGCTCGGCACGACCTCGCAGGATATCGAGGCGTTTTTTGGCGGCCTTCCACCCCGCGCACCAATCATGGGCATTGACGCGGGCACCAAGACGCTGGGGCTTGCCATCTCCGACATCACGCACACCATCGCCTCGCCGCTGACCGTCATAAGACGGACAAAATTCAAGGCGGACGCAGCAGAGCTGCTGCGCATTGCTGTGGAGCGCGATGTGACCGGCTTCGTGCTTGGACTGCCGACCAATCTCGACGGAACTTCCGGGCCGCGCGTGCAAGCTACGCGTGCATTCGCGCGCAACCTCAATGCGCTCACCGCGCTGCCGATCCTGCTGTGGGATGAGCGGTTATCGACAGCTGAAGCGGAGCGCACGCTGCTGGAGGCCGATGCGAGTCGTCGGCGGCGCGCGCAGGTGATCGACAAACTGGCCGCGACCATCATTTTGCAAGGCGCGCTCGACCGCATGCGTTGGTCGCGCACCTCGGCGCGTTAACTGTCGCCAACACAAGTCGGGACTGTCGCGCGACTGTCCCAAGCATGCCGCAATAGTCTGCAAAGGTACCATCAACGCGATTGCTCGGGGCCGCGTTGGCCCTGTGGCGAAGTGGATGTGTACATGTCGCAGGTGACGAAACTTTTGAGGCCGCGCGCTACTGAGCCGCGCCGCAGCGCGGCGTTGCCGCCGCTCTCGGACGAACGCGAAAGCTACGCCAGCCGGTTTGTTTATCCAGCGCGTCGCGAGGTGCGCCGATTGATGCGCGCGTCGCCGCGCCTCGCCGATCTCGCCATTGTATTTCCCGGTGCAATGTATGTGCTGGCCACGCGTCGCGGCTCGCAGGAGCAGCGCGACACGGCGGTGGCGCTGATCGAGGACGGCGCTGCACTGCGCACCGTGGCGCGTGTTCTCGAGCTGCCCTTGTGGTTGCGGCGGCTACCGCCGGAAGCGTTCCAAGGGGCCATAGCCCCTGTCCCGTCCAGCGAAATCTTTACGCGGCGGATTGCGACGCGCCTCCCTGCGACGCCCGCCCACAGCGCGCTGTGGCTGCAGTCTGTCGCATTCGGCGCCAAGGCGTGCGGGGAAGACTTCGCCCTATGGCTCGCCGATCAACCGATCTACAGCGAGGCCGGCAAGCCGGAAGAGATGTTCGGTGTGCTCGCCGCCTACGCCTGGCACTCGCGCGCGGCGCAAACGCGGGCCCACAGTCTCATCGTGGTGCCGTGGCGGCCGGAGATCGCATTCGACACCGCCCTTTGCGCGGCCAAGAGCTGGCTGAACCGAATGCGCCTGACGCTGCAGCTCGGCCCTGGGGTTCTCACCGATCCGTGGTTGTCGGGCGGGCAGGTGCGCGGCTACACGTTCGTGCCGCTACTCGATCGGACCGAAATCCTCGCCGAAGCACGGGCGATGCAGAACTGCGCCGACCAGTATGCGGAGCGCCTGTCGGATGACCGCTGCCGCTTGTTCTCGATCCGGCGCGAGCGCGATCACGTTGCAACGCTGGAAGTTGGTCCGCACTCGCGCGAAGCGGGGATGCTCGCCATCACCCAGCTCAAGGGGCGTCATAACATGGCGGCGCCGCTCGACATTTGGCAGGCGGCTTATGCATGGCTTGCGGCGCAGAGCGGCTTGCGGCGACTGCCGCCGCGCATTCCACCCGAACGCAAGCTGGACGGCGATGCCTGGCGCGAGTTGATGGCGCCGTATCGCAAGGAAACCCGCGGGGCCTCCTGGCTTGCGGACGAGGCGACACAGGCTGCCTTCGACGCCATGAATGCGGAGATGGCCGATCTGGCGCGGCGCGGCGGCGTGTCGTCGTGGCTGTTCACCTAATTAGCAGCGCGCGACTCCCCTGCAGGGAGCCGGCCGCGCGCTCTCTCAACGTCAAGCCGCATTGGGTGAGGCGCGGGCGAGGATCGCGCGCACGTCGGCGTGCTCCAGTCCCTGGCCGTAGGTCTGGCGCGGATCGCCGGAAATGCGCGTGGCGATGAAAGCATCAGCGACCGCAGGCGGGGCGTGAGCGCGCAATATGGCGCCGGCGCTCAACACCGCGAGGGCCTCGACGAGCGTGCGGCCGCGCGCGTCGAGGAATTTTGGCTCCTGCAACATCGCCTCGATACGTGCATGCGCGCGCCGCAAGTGCTGGTCGTCGCCGACGGCGGCGGCGAGTTCCTCCATCACGGTAGCGGCGGCGTCGGGCTCGCGTTGCAGTACGCGGGCGACATCGAGCGCCATGACGTTGCCGGATCCCTCCCAAATGGAATTGACCGGCACCTCACGATAGAGCCGCGCCAGCGGGGCTTCCTCGACGTAGCCATTGCCACCGAGGCATTCCATCGCTTCGGCCACGAGGGGCGGGGCCATCTTGCATACCCAGTACTTGGTCACTGGAGTCATCAGGCGGCGCCAGGCGGAGGCGCGCGGGTCCTCGGCGCGGTCGAAGGCGCGGGCGAGGCGAAAGGCGAGCGCCGTCGCTGCCTCCACGTCGAGAGCCATGTCGGCGAGGACCTGCTGCATCAGCGGCTGATCGATGAGCTTCTTCTGGAAGACGGTGCGATGCTCGGCGTGATGGATGGCGTTGGCGAGGGCGGAACGCATGAGACCGGCCGAGGCGACCGCGCAATCGAGACGCGTGTAAGTCACCATCTCGATGATGGACGCAACGCCGCGTCCTTCATCGCCGACGGCACGGGCATAGGCACCGTGGAATTCGACCTCGGACGAAGCGTTCGAGCGATTGCCGAGCTTGTCCTTGAGGCGCTGCAGGTGAATGGCGTTGACGCTTCCATCAGGCAGGAAGCGCGGCATCAGAAAACACGTCAGGCCGCGCGGGGCTTGGGCGAGCACCAGGAAGGCGTCGGACATAGGGGCGGAGAGGAACCACTTGTGCCCGGTGATGCGGTATTCGGCGCCGCCTCCGCCGCCGCCGATGGGCTCGGCCATGGTAGTGGAGGCGCGCACGTCTGTGCCGCCCTGCTTCTCGGTCATGCCCATGCCGAGGGTAACGGCCTTCTTTTGCGCGGCGGGGGCGAACGTCGGGTCGTAGTCGAACGGCAGGATGCGCGGCAGCCATTCGGCGGCGATCTTCGGCTCCTGAAGCAATGTCGCTACCGCGGCACTGGTCATGGTGATGGGGCAGCAGTGTCCGGCCTCCATCTGCGCCGCCATATAAAAGGCAGCGGCGCGGGCGACGTGCGCCCCCGGCCGTGGCTGAGCGCCGTTTTTGGCCAGATGCGTCCAAATGGAGCTATGCAGGCCCTGGGCGCAGCTGGTGCTCATAAGGGCGTGGTAGGCGGGGTGGAACGTCACGACATCGCGCCGGTGGCCATAGCGGTCATGGGTCGACAGTTGCGGCTTATGCTCGTTGGCGAGCCGCCCGCGTTCCAGAGCCTCGGCGCTGCCGGCCAAGCGCCCGAAAGCGCCCAGCGATTTGGCCGCATGGCCGCCGCCCTCACGCTCGACAGCGTCCCGAAGCGCCGCATCGGAGGCAAAAAGGTCAACATCCTCGAAGGAAGGAGGTTGGTTGAGCACCTCATGCGTGGGTGATTGCGTGACCATGTCAGCAGTTTATCGTCATTCCAGGGGCTCGTGCGCTACCTGGCCTTAACGTATTCCCCAGCTCATGCATTAAAGCCGCGCCTCCGGCTGTTGCCCACGGGGCAGACTCTCCATATACAAACGGCTTTAATGAGCAACGCTGTCGCCAAAGTCGAACCGCTGCATTTTCCGCATCGCCACCTTCTCACCGTAGAGGGGCTCGGCGCACAGGAAATCAATTTCCTCCTCGATCTTGCCGATAGGAACGCCGACGACAATCGTCAGGCGGGCAAAACGCGCGACGTGCTGCGCGGGCGGACACTGATCAACCTGTTCTACGAGGCTTCGACGCGCACCCAATCGTCGTTCGAGATGGCGGCGAGGCGTCTTGGCGCCGACGTCCTCAACATGAATGTCTCCACCTCTTCGGTGCAGAAGGGCGAGACGCTCATCGATACGGCGATGACGCTCAACGCCATGCGGCCCGACATCATCGCGGTTCGCCATCACGCGGCGGGCGCGGTCGAGCTGCTGGCGCAGAAGATCGACTGCTCGGTGATCAACGCCGGCGACGGCGCGCATCAGCATCCGACACAAGCGCTGCTCGACGCGCTCACCATTCGCCGCGCCAAGGGACGGATCGCGGGATTGACCGTCGCCATCTGCGGCGACATCCTGCATAGCCGCGTTGCGCGCTCCAACATCATCGTGCTGAACACGCTCGGCGCGCGGGTGCGTCTCGCAGCACCTTCCACGCTGCTGCCGGCTTCGCCCGAGCGGCTGGGTGCGGAGGTGTTCACCGATATGTGGAAGGCGGTCGAAGGCGCCGACGTCGTCATGATGCTGCGGCTGCAGCGCGAGCGCATGGAGGGATCCTACGTTCCGTCGACGCGTGAGTACTTCCACTTCTTCGGTCTCGACCACGAAAAGCTCGCCCGCGCCAAGCCCGACGCGATCGTCATGCATCCCGGCCCCATGAATCGCGGCGTCGAGATCGCCTCCACCGTCGCCGACCATTCGAGCAGCGTCATTCGCGAGCAGGTGGAGATGGGCGTCGCGGTGCGGATGGCGGTGCTCGAAGCGCTGGCCCGCAACCTGCCAAAACGATGAACGCTCAAAGCACAACCACAAAGCGCCCTTCCCGCGAGACGAAATCGTCGGCGGCGACCGCATTCATCAACGCTCGCATCGTCGACCCGGCTTCGAACCGCGACGAACCGGGTGGGCTCGTCGTGCGCGACGGCATGATCGCCGACGTCGGTCCGCACTTGCGACGCAATGCGCCTGAAGGCGCGGCGGTCATCGACTGCAAAGGCCATGTGCTGGCGCCGGGGCTGATCGATGCGCAGGTGTTCACGGGCGAACCCGGATACGAGCACCGCGAGACCCTGAAGACCGCCAGTCATGCGGCGGCGGCCGGCGGCGTGACGACGATGGTGGTGATGCCGGACACCAACCCGGTGATCGACCAGGTGTCTCTCGTCGATTTCATCCAGCGGCGGGCGCGCGACAACGCCATCGTGCACGTGCACACCATGGCGGCGATGACGAAGGGCCTCAAAGGCGAGGAGATGACGGAGATCGGCCTGCTCAAGCGGGCGGGCGCTATCGCCTTCTCCAACGGCAAAGCCTCCGTTGCCAATACGCGCGTGATGCGCAACGTGCTGCTGTACGGGCGTGACTTCGGCGCGCTGATCGTACACCACACTGAAGACCCCTACCTTGCATCCACCGGCGCGATGAACTCGGGCGAAGTGGCGACGCGTCTGGGGCTGCCGGGCATTCCCAGAGCGTCGGAGACGATCATGCTGGAGCGCGATGTACGTCTCGTCGAGATGACGCGCGGGCGCTACCACGCCGCCACTATCAGCTGCGCGGACAGCCTGGAGGTGATCCGCGGCGCCAAGGCGCGCAAGCTGCCGGTGACATGCGGTGTCTCGATCAACCACCTCACTCTCAACGAGAACGACATCGGGCCGTATCGCACCTTCTTCAAGATGCGTCCGCCGCTGCGTTCAGACGACGATCGCGCGGCCATGGTGCGCGGGCTCGCTTCGGGCGACATCGACATCATCGTGTCGAGCCACGATCCGCAGGACGCCGACGATAAGCGGCGGCCGTTCGCGGAAGCCACCGACGGTGCCGTGGGCCTGGAGACGCTGCTGCCGGCGGCGATGCGGCTCTATCACTCGGGCGAGCTACCGCTGATGAGCATCCTGCGGGCGATGACGATCAACCCGGCCAAGCTTCTCGGCCTGCACTCCGGCCGCCTCGCCAAGGGGGCCATTGCCGACATTATCCTCTTCGATCCCGGCGAGCCGTGGGTGGTGAACAAGGATCTGCTGCGCTCGCGCTCGAAGAACACGCCGTTCGACGAGAGCAAGATGCAGGGGCGGGTGCTGCGTACGCTGGTTGCGGGGGAAACGGTCTACCAGTACCCTGGCGAGCGCAACTAGGCATCCGCTCAAAGACCCCACCCAGATCATGGAACCGTTCCTCAATCTGCACACGCTGCTGGCTGCTGCGGCTGGCTACCTGCTGGGCTCGATCCCGTTCGGCCTCTTGCTGACGCGTGCGGCCGGGCTGGGCGACGTGCGGCGGATCGGGTCGGGAAACATCGGTGCGACGAATGTTTTGCGCACCGGGCACAAGGGACTTGCGGCGCTGACGTTGCTGCTCGACGCCCTCAAGGGCACGGCGGCGGTACTCATCGGTCATTGGATCGGCGCGCAAGGGGGCGTTGCCATTCTAGGCTCGCTGGTCGCGGGACTGGCGGCATTCCTCGGACACGTGTCTCCCGTCTGGCTCGGGTTCCGCGGCGGCAAGGGGGTGGCCACTTATATCGGCGTGCTGTTCGCCCTCGACTGGCATGCGGGCATCGCTTTCTGTCTCATCTGGCTGCTCGTCGCCGTTCTCACCCGCTATTCGTCGCTGTCGGCACTGGTCGCGGCGATCCTCACGCCCCTCGGTCTGCTTGCAACCGGCGATCGGGCGACCGGCCTCGTCGCAGGGGTCATGTCGGCGATCCTCATTTACAAGCATCGCACCAATATCCGACGACTTGCCGCCGGAGAGGAGCCGAGGATCGGTGCCAAGGCGTGAGAAAGCCCCTGCCGCAAAGTCGATGACGGATGACGAGCGCATCGCGGCCATCCGCCTGATCCGCTCGGAAAACGTCGGGCCGGTCACCTTTCGCGATCTCCTGCAGCACTACAGCAGCCCCAGCGCGGCCCTGGATGCATTGCCGGAGCTGTCGCGGCGCGGCGGCTATCGCAATCCCATTCGAATCTGCTCCGCGAGGGAGGCCAGGGATGAGTTGCAGCGCGCGACTGGCTTCGGAGCCCAGATGCTGGTTGTCGGCGAAGAGGCTTATCCGAGCCCCCTCGCCGCGCTCGATGCGCCGCCGCCGGTTCTCTATGCCAAGGGTGACATCGGCCTCCTGCAGCGGCCGACCATCGCCATCGTCGGCTCGCGCCAGTGTTCGGCCGCGGGCATGCGGCTAGCCGCCCAGTTCGGTGCTCAGATCGGGCGGGCGGGTTTCGTCATCGCCTCAGGCCTTGCGCGCGGCATCGACGCCGCCGCCCATCAGGCCTCGCTCGATACGGGGACGATAGCCGTTCTCGCCGGGGGGCTCGATTCCGTCTATCCGCCCGAGCACGATAACCTGCAGCGGACGATTGGCGAGCGCGGTTGCCTCGTCAGTGAACGCGCCTTCGGCGTGGTGCCACGTGGAAAGGACTTTCCGCGCCGCAACCGCATCGTGTCGGGACTGTCGCTCGGCGTCATCATCGTCGAAGCGGCGCGGCGGTCGGGCAGCTTGGTCACTGCACGGCTTGCCGCCGAGCAGGGCCGCGAAGTGTTCGCGGTGCCGGGACACCCGCTCGATCCGCGCGCCGAAGGGACCAACCAGCTGTTGAAGTCCGGCGCCACGCTGGTGACTGACGCGGACGACATCTTGTCTGCCCTCACCCCTATGACGCGAACGCCGGCACCCTACCTGCGGGAGGATGCCGAGCCGCTCGCGCTGGCGCCGCCATCGTTAACCGAACCCGACCGCGACCGTGTTCTGGCCGCACTCGGTCCGGCGCCCATCGATGTCGACAGCCTGGTGCGTGGCTCGGGGCTCACCATCCGGCACGTTCAGGTTGCGTTGATGGAGCTGGCGCTCGCCGGCCGTATCGAGCGACATGGCAGCGGCCTGGTGTCCCTGCGGTTACTGCAGGGCTGAGGTCCAGCTCAAATGCGGCCGCTGTCTTGATCGATCTGAACACGTGTCTCGGTCAGCGCCGCGGAAAGGATTGCCGAGAGTGTTCGTTTCCCGGATTTGTCCGCGAGATGTTTCAGCTCAGTAATGATGTCACACAGGTAGCCGAGCGTCTCCGCGCCTGGTGATGACGCTTCGTTTTTGGGCATACCGTTTGGGTCATCCGGGACCGCCATGCTTATGCTCACCCCGAACTTTGAATTGCTTCAGACCCCGGGTGAATACCATTCACAACCCTCGATAGCAATACGCAAGGCTGCACACGCTATGCGGGACGTCCGTTTGACACTGCCACATTCCTCACCCATGTTCCCCGCCCGACCGAGCCGGGAATTTCCAACCGGCGGGTTGCGGGCCGATGGCGTATACCGAGGCCCGAAAGCCCATCGCGGGCTCCCCCTTTGTCGGCGTCAGCTTGAAAGCTCCTAGATGAACGTCGTAATCGTCGAATCGGCCGCCAAGGCCAAGACCATCAACAAGTACCTGGGCAGCGGCTACAAGGTCATTCCTTCGTTCGGGCATGTACGCGATCTGCCGGCCAAGAACGGCTCGGTCGAGCCCGACAACGACTTTGAGATGCACTGGGACATCGACGCTAAGTCTCAGAAAATCATCAAGGAAATCACCGAGGCCGTTAAAAAGGCCGACAAGCTGATCCTGGCCACCGACCCTGATCGCGAGGGTGAGGCTATTTCCTGGCACATCCTGCAGATCCTGCAGCAGAAGAAGGCCCTCAATAAAGACATCGAGATCGAGCGCGTCGCCTTCAACGCGGTCACCAAGCAAGCCATCCTGACGGCGCTTAGCGAGCCGCGCAAAATCGATACCCCGCTGGTCGAGGCCTATCTCGCGCGCCGCGCCCTCGATTACCTCGTCGGCTTCACTCTATCTCCCGTCCTGTGGCGCAAGCTGCCCGGCGCCCGCTCGGCTGGCCGCGTCCAGTCGGTGGCGCTGCGCCTCGTCTGCGACCGGGAACGCGAGATCGAGCTGTTCCGGACCGATGAATACTGGACGATCGACGCCATGCTCGCGACGCCCAAGGGCGAGGAGTTCCCGGCCCGCCTCAACGGTATCGACGGTACGACGCTGAAGAAGCTCGACATCAAGGCGGGCGATGTCGCCAAGGCCATCAAGGCAGCGATCGAGAAGGGCGACTTCCACGTCGCCTCGGTCGACAAGAAGGGGGTGAAGCGCAACCCCTATCCGCCGTTCGCCACCTCGACACTGCAGATGGACGCCTCGCGCAAGCTCGGCTTTTCGGCCAAGCAGACGATGCAGGTCGCCCAGCGCCTTTATGAGGGCGTCGACATCGGCGGCGAGACCGTCGGCCTCATCACCTATATGCGAACCGACGGCGTGACGATCGTGCCCGAGGCGGTGAGCGCCATCCGCGGGATGATTGCGCGCGAATATTCGCAGCGCTACGTGGCGCCGTTCATCCGCGAGTACAAGACGAAGGCTAAGAATGCGCAGGAAGCGCACGAAGCCATCCGCCCCACCGACGTCAACCGCAAGCCCTCGCAGGTCGCCAAGTACCTCGATAAGGATCAGGCGCGCCTTTACGAGCTGGTGTGGAAGCGGGCCGTGGCGAGCCAGATGGCATCGGCCGAGATGGAGCAGACCGCGGCCGACATCGAGGTGAAGGGCCGCGACGGCAAGACGTACACGCTGCGCGCAACCGGCTCGGTCGTGCAGTTCGATGGCTTCCTCAAGGTGTACGAGGAAGGCCGCGACGAACGCCAGCACGCCGCCAAGGGCAAGGACGACGTGGCGCCCGACGAGGACGACGCGAGCCGCCGCCTGCCGCCGCTGCAGCAAGGCGACAAGGTCACCGACCGTTCCATCGAGGCCGAGCAGCACTTCACACAGCCGCCGCCGCGCTACTCCGAGGCGACGCTGGTCAAGAAATTGGAAGAGCTCGGCATCGGCCGGCCGTCGACCTATGCCTCCACGCTCGGCGTGCTGCAGGAGCGGGAGTATGTGCGCGTCGACAAGAAGCGGCTCATCCCCGAAGACAAGGGACGGCTGGTCACCGCCTTCCTCGAAGGGTTCTTCAAGCGCTACGTCGAATACGATTTCACCGCCGACCTGGAAGACAAGCTCGATCTCATCTCCGACGGCAAGCTGGAGTGGAAAGACGTGCTGCGCGACTTCTGGCGTGAGTTCACCGGGTCGGTCGAGGACATCAAGGACTTGCGCGTCGGCGAGGTGCTGGAAGCGCTCAACGAGATCTTGGGCCCGCACGTCTTCCCAGCGCGCGAAGATGGCTCCGATCCGCGCTCGTGCCCGTCATGCAAGACAGGCCGGCTCAGCCTGAAGATCTCCGGCAAGTACGGCGCCTTCATCGGTTGCGGTAACTATCCCGAGTGTCGCTATACCCGGCAGCTCAGCGACACCAACAGCACGGGCGATCCCGATGCGGCCGGCCCAGACGGCAAGTCGCTTGGCTTCGATCCGGACACGGGTCTGGCGGTGACGCTGCGCACCGGGCGCTTTGGTCCCTACCTGCAGCTTGGCGAGGGCTCGGAAGACGAGAAGCCGAAGCGCTCGAGCCTTCCAAAGGGCGTCGATGCCGGCTCGGTCGATCTGGAATTTGCACTGAAGCTGCTGTCGCTGCCGCGCGACGTCGGCGTGCATCCGGAAACGGGCAAGGCGATCACCGCCGGCCTCGGCCGCTACGGGCCGTTCATCCTGCACGACGGCATGTACGCCAATGTCGAGGGCATCGAAGAGGTGTTCTCGGTCGGCATCAACCGCGCGGTGACGCTGCTGGCGGAGAAGGCGGCCGGCGCCAAGGGTCGCTTCCAGCGTCCCAAAGCGACGGTTCTGAAAGATCTGGGCGAGCATCCCGACGGCGGCGGAAAAATCGAAGTTCTGTCGGGCCGCTATGGACCTTACGTGAAGCATGGGGCGGTCAACGCTACGCTCCCGAATGGCAAGGACCCGGCAGCGCTTTCCGTTGCCGAAGCGGTGGAGCTGATCGCGGCACGCGCGGCTAAGGGGCCGTCGAAGAAGAAGCCTGTGCGCAAAGCCGCATCGGCTGAGAAGCCGGCGGCCAAAGGTGGCAAGGTGGCAAAGGCGGCCAAGCCCGCCAGTGCGAAGGCCGCGGGCGCAAAGTCGGCGAATGCGAAGTCCGGCAAGGCGACCAAATCCCGCTCGGCAAAATCGAAGCCGGAAACGGCGGATGCAGAGTCCTAAAGACACCAAGATGATCTTCCGCCAGGCACGCTGACATGTCGCGCAAGCCAAAGGCCCGAAATACAGGCCCGCGCAAGCGCGACGGTCTGCCTGGCCGGGACGAGATCCTGGATTTCATCAAGACGTCGCCGGGCAAGGTCGGCAAGCGCGAGATTGCGCGCGCTTTCGGCATCACCGGGCCGGAACGCGTGGACTTCAATCGGCTGCTGGCGAGCATGACCGAAGAAGGCATGCTGTCGGGCGAAGGCAAGCGGCTGCGCAAGAAAGGCGGCTTGCCGGCCGTCACGGTGCTCGAAGTCACTGGCCGCGATGACGAAGGCGATCTCATCGCCAAGCCGGTGGTGTGGGAGGACGAGGGCGAGCGCCCCTCGGTGCTGCTGCCGGTGCGGACCGCGCGCGGACCGGAAGTCGATATCGACGCGGCGATCGGCGTCGGCGACCGCATCCTAGCGCGCATCACCGAACTCGCCGACGCCGATGTCGAGGGCTACCGCTTCGAGGCCGCGCCGATCAAACGGCTGCCGCGCGAGAAGCGGCGGCTGATCGGGATCTATCGCGCGCATAAGCAGGGCGGCGGCACGATCGAGCCTATCGACCGCAAGCAGCTGAGATCCTGGTCAATTCGCAAGGGCGATGAAGGCGAGGCCAAGGACGGCGACCTCGTGCGCTTCGATCTGGGCCGCAAGGGGCGCATGCACGTGCCGCAGGCGCGCATCCTGGAGACGCTCGGCAACCCCGACGATCAGCGGCAGATCAGTCTGATTGCGGTGCACGCACACGGCATTCCGGACGACTTTCCCGAGAGCGTCGTGACCGAGGCCGAGGGGCTGCAGGAGCCGACGCTTTCCGGGCGTACCGACCTGCGCGATACGCCGCTCGTCACCATCGATCCGCCCGATGCGCGCGATCACGACGACGCCGTCTACGCCGAATCCGACAGCGACCCCGCCAATCCCGGCGGCTGGATCGTGCTCGTCGCCATCGCCGATGTGGCGCACTTTGTCCGTCCGGGGTCGAAGCTGGACCACGAAGCGCAGATCCGCGGCAACTCGGTGTACTTCCCCGATCGTGTCGTGCCGATGCTGCCCGAGCGGATTTCCAACAACCTGTGCTCGCTGCGCGAAGGGGAAAACCGCGCCTGCCTCGCCGTGCGCATGGTGTTCGACAAGAACGGCAACAAGCGCAGCCACACGTTCATGCGGGCCATGATGCGCTCGGCTGCCAAGCTGAGCTATCAGGAAGCACAGGCGGCCATCGACGGGCGTCCGTCCGACAAGGCCGGCCCGCTGCTGGAGAGCGTGCTGCGGCCAC
>JBAZYB010000012.1:0-35325 GCA_041659545.1 Hyphomicrobium sp. | reverse complement strand
CATCTCGGGGTTGCGCGGCCACGAGGAGGTGGGGCTGGGGACCATTTTGGGCAGCAACATCTTCAACGGACTGCTGATCGTCGGGACGGCGTCGAGCATCTCGCCCATAGCGATCAGCATGCAAGAGGTGGCGCCGGCGCTCGTGCTCGGTCTCGTCGCCGTCGCGCTGACCTATCCTGCCGCTTCGGGGATGATCGGTCGGTGGCGCGGCGTACTGCTCCTTGGTGTTTATGCAACTTACCTGGCCGCGATGATACAATGGGGCGCGCCGGCGTAGTGGCTTGGGTGCTGCGTTGGTGGTTTGGCCGTACGCGGCGTTCGTCGTAGGCTCCAAGCCTACCAGCTGCGGCCCGCTCAAGCGGGCCAGCTCGTTACGATTGGAATTTACTTGAAAGCACGCATCAGGAAACTGGCAAGTGACTTGGGCGATACCTTCTGGCTGGTGCCGGCGCTCATGGTCCTTGGCGGTATCGTTGCGGGCTTAGGTTTCGTCGCAATCGATCACAGCGACGTGCTCCCCGCATGGCTGGTGCAAGGTCCGTGGCTCTACAATGGTGGGGCGACCGGAGCACGAACGCTGCTGGGTGCCATTGCCTCGTCCACCATTGGTGTCGCTGGCACAGTGTTCGCGATTACCATTGCGGCGCTATCGCTTGCTGCCGGGCAGATGGGGCCGCGGCTGCTGCGCAACTTCACGCGCGACCGCGGCAATCAGTTCACGTTGGGTGTGTTTCTGGGCACGTTCTCGTACGCTTTGATGGTGCTGCGCAGTGTCCGAACTGAGGGTGAGGGTGCCTTTGTTCCACATCTGTCGCTCTCCGTCGGCATCCTGTTGGCGATTCTTAGCGTTGCGACGCTCGTCTATTTCGTCGGACACATGGCGGGGCGGATAAACGTCGATACCGTCATCGACCTGGTAAGCGATGATGTCCGGGCTGCGATCAGCCGCCTGACATCCGATGCGAAACATCCGCAGGCGCCACCAGCGTCGTTTTGGTCGGACGCGGTGCCGATCATCGATAAGCGGCGGGGCTATCTGCAGCAGTTCGATGACGAGGGGCTTGCCGATTGGGCCGCCAAGCACAAGAGGTCCATTCGTCTTCTCGTCAGACCGGGGGACTACGTATTTCCCGGCGCACCGATTGCGGCTGCGACGCCAGAAGCTGAAGGCGTGAGCGAAGCGATACGCGATGCCACGGCGCTGGGTGCGGCACGTGTGGGTTCGGCCGATCTCGAGTTTGCCATCGCTCAGCTCGTCGAGGTGGCGGTGCGGGCCCTATCGCCGGGAATCAACGACCCCAATACTGCCATCAGCGTCATTAACCGGCTTGGTGAAGCACTGTGCGATATCGTCCCGCTGCACCTTCCCACCGGCGTCTATGAGCGCGAGGGAACACCTGCGCTCGTGGTGCGCGGCATCGACTACGATGGATTGACGGACACGATGTTCCACATGATCCGGCAGAACGCGCGGGGGAAGCCCGCAGTTTTGATACGGCTGCTTGATGTTTTGACGAGAGTGTTGAGCTGCGAGCGGGACCCGGAACGTATGGAGACGCTGCAGCGGCATGCCGATCTCGTCATCGGCGATGCGGAGCGCGATATCCGCACGCCAGCGGACCTGGCCGATATTCAGCGGCGCTATGAGCGTTTCCTCGGCATGCGGGAAATTGGGCCGGAAGGGGAAGCTAAAATGCTCTTCGTCGGGCCGACTTCGGGATAGAGGCGCTGTTAGCTACTGTTGCGACCCGTACTAATGCACGGTGTGGTGCGGTGGGAACAAGACAGCGTCGACGAGCTTGTTGTGCTCGCGTTCTCCGGCGGCGAAGGCGGCGAAGAGGCGAAACGTCAGGTCAGTCACGCTGAGGTCGATGTCACGACCGCTGGCCTCCTCGATGGCGGCATCGATGACACCATAGAGAAGATCGAGGTCGTCTTCGGACATCTCTGTGATCTGCATAGCTACTTGTCGGGTTTGTTGCGGTGTTTGGCGGCGACGTTCCGCGCCAGTTCGTCGACCAGCGCCATATCGATTTTGGCCGGCCTGCGTTGCAGCGGACGGTCGGGCTCTTCGCCGCTTATTTCGCCGATGGCCACGGGATCGCTGGCCGGAAAGGTTGCCTCAAGTGCCTGATCTAGTTCCTGGTCCAGCTCGGCATCGGAGGGCTTCTTGGTTTTTTCCATCGTGGGCTACCTCACGAGCAACGCGGCGATGAATCCGATGCCGGCGGCTATGAATACGGCGCGGGTCGGATGCGATCGGATCGCCGCATTCACGGGATCCCGGTCGTCGAAATAGGTGCGCGAGCGAGTGACGCGTTCCAGCTCGTGAGCGTATGAGCTGTGACGCGACTTGGCCGTCTCCGGTTCGCTCGCGGCATGGTCCAAAACCGTCCGGCTCTGAGATGGCGTTGATAGGGACTGTTGCATCTGTCGGAACCCTCGCATGAGAGAGGATAACGCTCGGTTGAGCAGAGCGTTCCGGCGGGCTGGCTCAACGGCCAGCGACAACAATCTAAATTTGGAAATGTTGTTTTGATCGCCGCCGGAACCTCGCCTCGGCCGGTACGTTGTTCGCCTGATGCCCGCCAAAGACTTCGAGAACCGACTGCTTCTCGCTCTTCCAGGGCGGGAGCTCGAATTTCTAGCACCTCACCTGGAAAAGACTGCCACCCCCTACAAAGAGGTTCTCGCCGACGAAGACAGCAGTCTCGACTACGTTTACTTCCCCAACAGCGGCGTGATCTCGGTCGTGGCCGTATACTCGGATGGAAATACATCGGAGATGGCGACAATCGGCCGGGAGGGGACCACCGGCTTCCAAGAGCTTTTAGGAGGCCGGGCGTCGAGCGCCCGGCTGCTCGTTCAGGTCAAAGGCTCTGCAATGCGCCTGAAGCGATCCAGCTTCAACCGTGCCGTCAAAGAGCTTCCAACTTTCAGAACTCTCATGTACGCGCACCTGCATGCGTTTTTACTGCAGGTCATGCTGTCGGGGGCCTGTAACAGCGCCCACACGGTCAAACAGCGACTGGCGCGGTGGCTGCTGATGATGCAGGACCGGCATAACGAGGGGCCGCTGCTCGTCACGCAAGAGCTTCTTGCCGAGATGCTGGGCGTGCACCGCCCGACCGTGTCCACGGCAGCTCGGTCGTTGAGCAAGGACGGTGTCATCCAAATCAAACGCGGGTGTGTGCAGATTGTCGATCGCCACCGGCTCGTGGGCAGCTCCTGCGAGTGCTACGAGATCATTCGCACGCGGACGGCCCAGTGGTTGCCGAAAACGTATCCAGCCTAGTTCTGTCATCTAAGTTACCAATCAGCCGAGTTCTGTCATCTACATGACCGACGCGGTACTCGTACGCGCGTATTGGTGGTCCTTGTTGAGGCGAGGACATCGACATGCGAGTACGCCAATTGATTGAAGGCAGCACGTACAGTGCGGAAGCGCTGGAGGTCATCTTCAAGGCCTACGATTCGACATGGGCGGCGGTGTCCCATCTCTTCCCCGATGATCAGGACGCCGCCCGCGAGCGCGTGGCGCATGCCGTCCTTATTGTCGCGCAGCCTGACAGTCGCGATGCGGAGCAGTTGAAGGCTGAAGCAATGCGCATCCTCGGATTTGCTTTGAGCGGCCATTCCGGCGGCGATCAGCTGAGCGCGGTCTCTGTGGCAGATAAGCGCTGAAGGGTTGTGGGAGACCCGCCGTCGGGGCCGTGCCCTTGTCGTCGCTGGGGACGTGCAGTTACTCGCGAGGCCTGGATATCTGGCTGCGGCACGGCGACCTGCGGTGTCCGGCCGAAGTATCTTGACATGCCGCGGCTATTCGGTCCGGTTGGATGCTGACAGGAACCGGGTCCAGGCATGGCTGCACGCGCAAAGAGTTCGCTCGCATCGGCGCTTTCGATTGCCATGGCCGACCATGGTCTGGAATCGCCCACGATCCTCAAGGTGGGGTTCCTTGCACCGTTGACGGGCAAGTTGAAGTCATGGGCGGAGCCGGGCCTCAACGGCTGCCTGATATGGCGCGATCGGGTGAACGCTGCCGGTGGCATCAAGGTCGGCATGCGCCGCTTCATGGTCGACCTGGTACCCTTCGATAGCAACTTCGAGCCGCATCTGGCGCTGGCGGGGACCAAGAAGCTAATCAACGAGGATGGCGTGAAGTTCATCCTCATGGTGGGTGGCAACGATTTCACCGATGACGTGCGCAACCTCGTCAACAAGCATCGCATGCTTGTCGCGACGCTGTTGCCGAGCGATCTGACGCCTGACGCGCCGACCCTCGTGGCGCCGAGCGAGGTGCATCCGATCTACAACGTGACGGGGGTCGACTGGCTGTCGCGCCAGGAGCCCGGTATCAAAACCGTGGCCATGTGCGCCCAGGACGACCTGCACGGCCTGCCGTCCATCGCCACGTACCGGGCGGCCTTCGAGGTGGCTGGATGGGATCTCGTGGAGGAGCATCTGTTCCCCATCGAGACGACGGACTTCGGCGCCATTGTCGACAAGCTGATGGCGAAAAATCCCGACGTCCTGTGCTGGGACACGGTCTACGAGCCGTTCCTGCATGCGCTCACCAAGGAGGCCTACAAGCGCGGCTTCAAAGGGCGGATGATCTCGTGCACTTGCGACAACTACCAAGAGCTTATCGCTCACACGAGCGCGGAGTTCATGGAGGGCTTCGTCTTCCAGTTTCCCGATTTCGATGATCCGCGCCTCAACGATTCGCAGGTCAACTTCGAGAATCCGAACGAGTTTTACGCTGAGTTCTGTGCGCGGTATCCTGGAACGTGGAGCGCGGTGTCGTGGGAGTATGTCTCGACGCTGGAGCTGTGGAAGAATGCCATACAGCGGTCGCGGACATTCGAGCCCTTCCCGGTGCTTTCGATGATGAAGTTCGGCGGTGTCGGTCACCACGCCTTCGGTGAAGCGGTTTGGTGGGGCAGGGAGCTATTCGGAATCGACAACGCGCTGGTCGGCGATTGGCCAGTTGTCGTCATCCAGAACGGCCGCGCGCGCATCCAGGAGTTCTCTTCCATCGTGCGCTGGTGGTCGCGGCACAAGGCCGTGCTCATCCGGCACATGCGCAAGATGAACCTGATGTGGGACCAGCGAGAGGAAGCCGACGCTGCCGCGCTAGCGCTCGAGCGTCCCTAGCCGGGCCCAGCCAATGAACTAGGGCGCGGCGTAGATCATGTCCTCCTGCGTGGTCGAAATATAGAGCCGCATGCATTCGACGGCCGTGTCGACATCGCGGCGCTCGAGCGCGGTATAGAGGGAGCGGAGCGCGTGTTGCGCTTCGCGGATGCGCAATGGCGTCAACGTACGCTTCTTATTGGCACACCATTGGGGCTGGCGGCGTACCTCGTGCATGATGCGATACATGGCGACGATGAGCGAATTGTGTGTTCCCTCGCAGACCGTCATCATGAATTGCTTTTCAAGATCGGCGAACTCCGCGGCGTCGGTGACGATGGATTCGAGCTGGGTGAGCTGTTGCCCGAGCTTGGTGAGGTCGCGAACAGACATATAGATCGTGGCCAGACGGACGATCTCGGGTTCGAGGATCGTTTCCGCGACGTTCATCTCAAACGGCGAGATGGTGTCGGCGATGGCGGAGAAGTTGAAGGCGCTGCCTTGGTCGCTTGCCGTACGCCGTGTGCCCTCGCTGCGATAGGCGGCGAAGGTTCCGCTTCCGGCGCGCCGTGCGACGGCGCCGTAGGATTCCAGGAAGTCCAGTGCGTGGCGGATTGTCGTGCGCGATTCGCCAAAGGTCTCGGAGAGCTCGCGCTCGGCGGGTATGCGCGTGCCGAACGGATACTCGCCCGACACCATGCGGTTGAATATCTCGGTGGCAATGCTCTTGACGCTCTGCTTGACCATGGGTTGCGAGGCATAATCGCGGTCCCAAGGCGGGGTCTCGACCAGGCCGTCCATTCCTCGATCATTTCTCATTGTCGGGTTCCTGATGGGCGTCACTGAAAGACTGCATTCCTGCCAGGCCCCGGTGCAACAGGGCCGTGTGCTGCGCCGCGCGATCGAGATCGTCACAGAACGGCTCGGCAAAGATTCTGGCGCGGGCATTTCTCTTGGCTAGCAGGTGTGCCTTGTCGCGATACGCCGCAAGTGCGTCGCTCGATGGCGGCGCATCGGGCCTATCGGCGCCGTGGCGCAGGAGGCGGACTTCGACGCAGTTCGGACCGAAGGCCGAGGATAGGACGCCAATCAAATTCTGATCGTCGTCGATCGCGTGTGGATCTCTGCCGACGACGGTGCCGGCTTGCTGGGCGTTGAATTTCGTTATCGCTCGGGCCGCGGCGCAGGACGCCAAGTGGCGCCGACGTTGCAGGTCGGCGAACCGATCTTGATGTTGCATTGCAAGTCGCAAGTGAAACACCGAGCTGCGGCCGGCAATCGGCATATCGAGATGCTCCAATTGCGTGCGTGATTGGTCCCAGAGCCGCTGCGCCATGGTGAAGTGGGCGGCGGCCTCGCGAGGGCTCGAACGCAAGAGACTTGCAACGCCGGCGTTGCTGTGCGCGGCGGCGCGTAGCGGGTCGGAAGCGGAATGGCGCAGGATGGGATCTGCCGCGCGCAACCACAGATCAGCTGCCCTTGCAGGCAAGGCATCGGCCAGTGCGGCGAAGGCGTCGGCAGTCAATTGCGTCCATGGCGCGAGGGCCGGATCCACGATCCCGAGGGTCTCCATGTGCGGCGATTGGGCCAAGCGTCGGCTATCTCACCTCCCTTGACATGCGAAAAGTGCGGCGCCCACTTCCTAGGCATCCAACCAAATACGACCATAGCGAACCACATATATAATTTCGAACGAGTTGGCAATCATCTAAGCGTCAACCAGCGTGAAAGGCGCGCCCAAAAGCTGCGCAACCAATGCCCGAATTACTTTCCTCGTAGTCAATATTTGCTCTTGATGCCTCGTATTTTTGATCTAAACTAAACCGGTCAAGCACTCTCTGGTTCAAAGTGGTTTAAAATGGTTCAGTGCGGTTTATTCATCGCAGGCTCCACCCCTCCCAGGTTGGGTGGCTCCACAAACCACGGCCGGCACATCGGCCAGCGCGCGGGTGCTCAGCAAAGTCCAAACTGTGAGGAGTCACTCAAATGAGCACGGGGGTTCTGCCAACACCCGTCGTGGCTCAATCAACTCAATCTCGAGAGTTGATTAGAGCTATCGACTGGAAGGGCGCTTTTTGGGTCGCCAGCGGCGTTCCGGCGCTGGTTCTCTTTTCTATCGGTGGTATCGCCGGCACGGCCGGTAAGGTCGCGTTCCTGGTATGGATCGTGTCCATGGTGATGGGCTTCATCCAGTCCTTCACATACGCCGAGATTGCCGGCCTTTTTCCCAACAAGTCAGGCGGGGCATCGGTGTACGGCGCGGCTGCCTGGGTTCGATACTCAAAGCTGATCGCGCCGCTGTCGGTGTGGTGCAATTGGATCGCCTGGTCGCCGGTGCTGTCGCTCGGCTGTTCGATTGCTGCCGCCTACATTCTCAATGCTTTGGCGCCGATCCCGGCGGGCGATAGCCCGGCCGTGCTAGCCTGGGTGCAGACCCACGCCGGATCGATTGCTGCCGACAGCCCGCGCATTGCCGAATGGCTTGCCACCAACGCTGGCCACTCGGCCAACGATGCCATTGTTGCGCTTCTCTCTGCTGACGGCGTTGCGGCGTTGACCCCGTCCGTGCGTGCTTGGACGCTCTTTGAGGGCGCGCTCGGACCGGTGCACTACTCGCTCAATGCGGCCTTCGTCATCGGCGCGATCTTGATGCTGATCACGTTTGCCATCCAGCACCGCGGCATTCTCGGGACCGCTAGTGTGCAGAAGGTGATCGGCCTCGTCGTCATCATCCCGATGCTCATCGTCGGGCTGGTGCCGATCATCACCGGGCAGATCGACTGGTCGAACTATACGCCGCTGCAGCCGCTCAAGGCCGCCTATGCGCCCGAGATCGGTTCATGGGACATCGGCGGTTGGACGCTCATTCTCGGCGGCATGTTCATCGCCGCGTGGTCGACGTACGCCTTCGAAACGGCGATCTGCTACACGAGCGAGTTCAAGGATCCGAAGCGGGACACGGTTCGTGCCATCCTGTTCTCCGGTCTTCTCTGCCTCGTGCTGTTCTCGCTGGTTCCCTTCACCTTCCAGGGCGTGCTCGGCCTCGACGGAATGCTCGCAACGCCGATCGTGGACGGTTCGGGTGTTGCCGAGGCGATGGGCAATATGGTGAGCGGCGGCGGCTGGATAACCAACCTCTTCGTCGTGTTGATGATCTGCGCGTTGATGCTGTCGATCAATACGGCCATGGCGGGCTCGTCGCGCACGCTCTACCAGGGCTCCTACGATGGCTGGCTGCCGCGTTACCTCAGCCACGTCAACGAGCATGGTGCTCCGACCCGGGCGATGTGGACCGACCTGATCGTCAACCTCATCGTGCTGGCCATCGCCTGCGCTGACGCCACGAGCTTCTTCTTCATCCTCGCGGTGTCGAACGTCGGCTACATCATCTTCAACTTCCTCAACCTCAACTCCGGCTGGATCCATCGCATCGACAACGGCCACGTTGTGCGTCCGTGGAAGGCGCCGACGTTGCTGCTGGGGCTCGGTGTGATCTTTGCCTACGTCAACGCCGTGTTTCTCGGTGCCGGCGCCAAGGTGTGGAACCCGTGGGCGCTGTGGGCCGGTCTCATCACGGCCGGCCTGATCGTGCCGGTGTTCTGGTTCCGACACTACGTGCAGGATCGCGGCAAGTTCCCCGAGCACATGCTGGCGGACCTCGGTCTCACGCAGGCGGATCTCGGCCAGAAGCGCGCCGGCATCCTGCCGTACGTGGCGCTGATCGTCGGCGTGGCGATCGTGTTTGCCGCCAACTGGTTCTTCCAGTTGCCGGCCTGACGTCTGCTGGCCGGAGCGGCTGTTGTCGCTCCGGCCTATTCGTTTGGGTGCATGCCGTCATCCCCACCAAGAGGAGAGCCCGCATTGCTGACAAGTGAAGTAAAGAGCCGACCCGTCTATCCCGGTCTCGAACCTGATCTCACAGCCGTGAGCAATATCATCGTCTGCGATCGCGCGGGCGCTGCTGCCGTCACCGACATGCTCGGCAAAGCGGGAACGCCGTTCGCGGCGCGCACGGTCGTGCTGCTGTGCGGCAGCGACTACGGCGACGCCAAGGCTCTCGATAGCGAGATGGCGCGATTGCAGCCGACGCGCAGCATTGCGATGCCCAACCTCGATGCCCTGGTTGCCGCGCTCGGTGAACGGCTTTTCCGGTCGCAGATGGGAACGCGCGTCTACGCGGCGGGCTCTGAACCTTTGATCGGATCGGTCGTACAGCGGGCGATGCGCTTTGGCATCGACCACCGCTCTATTCGTACCGAGCACCGAGGATCGCTGAAGAGACGTGTCCAGTGCGTCCACTGCAAGGCGATGACCGAGGACGTCACTGTCAGTCCCGTGAAGTGTGCCAACTGCGGTCAGATGCTGTCGGTGCGTGACCATTACTCCCGCCGCTATGCAGCGTTCATGGGCGTCCGCGTCGACGCGGAGGTTCCCGGGGAAGTTCCACAGCAGGTGCAAATCCAATGACGGCATCCGCATTGCGTCGCGTTCGCGTCGCCGAAGTCGAGGACGTGGCAGAGGCCATCAAGCGCTTCCGGCTCGTTGATGTGGCCGGTTCACCGCTGCCGACGTTCTCCGCCGGTTCGCACGTCGTGGTGACGATGCACGACGGGAAGGGACGGGTATGGAAGAACCCTTATTCGCTGATAAGACCGCCGTCCGACCCCAATGGGTACGAGATCAGCGTGCTGCGCTGCGCGACGTCTCGCGGCGGCTCAGCGTACATGCATGAGCACGTGGCGCCGGGAGCAGAGCTGGAGATCAGCGATCCGGTGAACCTGTTCCCGGTCGTCGGGTTAGGGCGCAAGCACATTCTCGTTGCCGGCGGGATAGGGATCACGCCGTTCCTGGCGATTATGAAAGAGCTTGCGGCGCGCGGCGCCGATTTCGAGCTGCACTACAAGGTTCGCTCGCTCGCGCGGGGTGCGTTCTGCAACGACCTGCGCCAGCAGTACGGTGAGCGCGTCCATATCTACCGCTCCGATCAGGGAGAGGCGCTGCCACTGCAGACAATTCTCGGCCGGCAGCCGCTCGGCACGCACATGTATGTTTGCGGTCCTGCGGCGATGATCGATTGGGCTCTGCAAGTCGGGCGCGACGCCGGCTGGCCGGTGGAGAATCTCCACTCGGAAAAATTCACCGCGCCGCCCCCCGGCCACGCCTTCACCGTCAAGCTGGCGCGCTCGCATCGTGACATCATCGTCGGTCCGCAACAGAGCATTCTTGAGGCGCTGGAGCAGAACGGTGTCGATGCTCCGTGCCTTTGCCGCGGGGGAGCATGCGGTCAATGCGAGACGCGCGTCCTCTCATGCGAGGAAGGGCTGCAGCATAACGACCACTACCTGACAGAAGAAGAAAAAGCATCGGGGGAGAAGGTGATGATCTGCGTGTCGCGTGCCAGAGGCGGCAGCCTGACACTCGATCTTTGATCCAACTCCATCCTCGGGAAAAGGAGGACAACTAATGGGCCTAGCTTTCAAGAACGAGACGTTTCGAGACGACTTCACATTCTCGAACAGCCCCGCTGCCATCAAGCGGTTTCCGTTCCCCTTCCATGAAGACAAGTACATGTACTCGGTGAACATCGAGCCGCACGTGGCGGGTCCGAAGGGATCGGTCTACGAGTTTCCGATCGACATCGACGAGCACTACGTGTCGGAGATGCGCGACCGGGCACTCGTTCTCGATAAGGATCCCAAACGCTGCCAGGCGCTGCCGCACATGATGCCGGCGCAATGGGACATGCTCGAGCTGCTGATGAATTCGATGGCGTCGAGTTACCCGGAGCACTTCACGCTTTTGAAGGACGGCAACCGCTGGCACTGGATCAACCGTCCGCTCGGCATCGAGCAGCGCTTCATATTCGGCGATGAGACGACGCTGCCATATGGGCCGATGGAATACATCGGGCGCCAATGCCAGGGCGATTTCTCTCTGCAGGATCAGCGTGACGGCCAGCTGTGGATGGACGCGGGGATCATCACCACGCAAGCGGACTGGTCGCTCGATTTCGACGTCGGCATGAATTTCACCGAGTGGCACGGGCCGGTGCCTATGGCGCATCAGGCACGCGTATTCGACCGGGCGTTGAAGTTCCTGCTCAACTTGCAGAACGGTCATCCGGTGCGCCGTCTCAACTGGACGATGACCATCAATCCGCGGCTCGATACCAGTCCGGAGAACTACGACAAGTGGGGGACGGATCGGGCAACGGTGACGCCGGATAACGTCGGCGACAAAGTGCACCTGCGTGTCGAGCTGCAGGGACTGTGGCGGTTGCCGCGCTCGAACGCGATCATGTTCTCGATACGCTGCTACCTCATCAAGATGAAGGAGCTGGTTACGGTGCCAAAGTGGGCGCGGCGGTTTCCGCGCGTGCTCGGATCGCTGCCGCTTGAACTCATCGACTACAAGGGCATCACGCGCTACCGCGACGTTACCCTGGATTGGCTGGCGCAGTTCGACGATGGGGCGCCGACGAGTCCAGGCGGGTGGCCCGACGATGGCGCCTCCGCATCGCAAACCGGATCCGCACAAGAAAATCGGAGTGAGACCCCAATGACGATTGCCAAATTTCCTCGCCAGTCCGTCCTCAATGACCGCCATGCAGCGCTCGGTGCCGATCTCGCTACGGCATGGAACGACATGCCAATCCCGCAGAACTACAAGACCGATCCCTACGAGGAGACGACGGCCGTGCGCTGCCGCGCCGGTCTCTTCGATGTATCGATGTTGAAGATGCTCAATGTCTCCGGCAGCGGGGCGCTGGCTTTTCTTAACAATCTGCTGACATCGGATGTCTCTAAGGCAAAGCCCGGAGACTCGCATATCAGCAACATCGTCAACGAGACGGGCGCACTCGTGGACGACGTGATCGTGTATGTCGACGGGCCCGAGGCATTCCGCATTTCGCATGGAGGCGGTTCCTTCGAGGATGCGATGATTCCCGTTGCGTCGAAGTTCGACGTGAAAATCTCGCGCGACACGGACGTGCATATTCTATCGCTGCAAGGTCCGCTGGCCCTGGAGACGCTGGCGCAGCATACGTCGATGAACCTCGCGGACCTGGGCTACTTCCGCCACGAGCCGACGACGCTTTTCGGCCGGAATGTTCGGATTGCGCGTGGCGGCTACTCGGGCGAGCGGGGTTATGAGGTTTTCTGCTCGGCGGCCGATGCTCATTACCTGTGGGACACGATCCTGGAAATCGGCAAGTCGAAGGGCATCATTCCCGTCTCGTGGGCGTGCCTCGATATCGTGCGCGTGGAAGCCGGCCTGCTGTTCTTCCCGTTCGACATGCCGCATGGGGACACGACCCCCTGGGAGGTCCGGGCTGACTGGACCGTCGATCTTTCGAAGCCGGACTTTGTCGGCAAGCAAGCGCTGATGGAACGCAAGGGCAAGGTGCGCTCGTACATCACTGGGCTGGACGTTGCATCCGACCGAGCCATCGAGCCTGGCGCGAAGATTACCGTTGGTGGCAAAGAGGTCGGCGTGGTGACCAGCACTACCTACAGCCGGCACCTGATGAAGTCGCTGGCCATGGCGCAGATGGATCCGGCGTTTACGACGCTCGGCACCGAAGTCGTCGTGCACGACCAGGGCGAGCTGGGCGGCGTGGTCGTACAGATGCCGTTCTACGATCCACTGCGCCTACGCACGCATCCGAAGAACTAACGCGCACACTCTCCCCTGTTATCCCAGTGTGCCCACTGGCCGGAGGCATCCCCTCCGGCCTTTTTTATTGGAGCGGTCGGAAGCTCTGAGCGCTGCGGTGTTGCCTTAGAGCTTGCGTGCAAACACCACGCGTTTTTCGCCTTGTGCGTCGCTGTGCCAAACCGGCTCTGCAAACATTCGGGAGCGTTTCAATAGTGCTCCGATCTGGCGGTCCTGACCTGCGCCAAACTCAAGTCCCAACCAACCGCCGGATTTCAAAAAGGGTGGGGCTTCGTTGATCAATCGCATGTGAATTGAAATGCCGTAGGGGCCACCATCGAATGCTTCACGCGGCTCCTGATCGAGAAGATGCGCACGATCTCCTTCGAGAAGCCGACTGGTGGAAATGTAGGGCGGATTGGCGACGACGAGATCAATCGAATTCGCCAGGCTCGCGCCTTCCATTGGCGCAAAGACATCGCCCTCTAACACGGCGATGCGTTGATCGAGATCCAACCGCGAAACATTGCGCCGCGTCGTCGTAACGGCGTCAGGGGAGGAGTCGCTCGCCCACACACGGGCCGTCGGAGCATGCGTCGCCAGAGCGATGGCGAGGTTGCCCGAGCCACAGCACACGTCGATGCAGCGTGGCTCGGTTCCCATCTCATCGAGCAACTTGCGGGCAGCTCCACCGAGGAGTTCCGTTTCTTCACGGGGGCGAAGGACGGCGCCGGATACTTCTATGTCAATACCAAGAAACCGAACCGATTTAAGAGCTTCCCGCCCCGTCTGAGTACAAAATTGCATGCGCTACTCGTGTTCGCCTCGGCCGTGATCAGCCCATAGACATGAGACACTATCGGGCGTGGCGGACTCGTTCTGAATTTAATCCAAATATGATTTACGCCCTGCGCGGTGTGTGCGGACGTTGCGTGGGCGGATTGTTTGGGGCTCGGCTCAGGGCGTCAAGCTGGGCTGCTGCAACGACTTGAGGTACTCGACGAGCGCTTTGATGCGCGCCTTGCCCGTGGCGGGCTTGTGCCGCTCGCTGAAGTAAAGCCCCCAGGGAAGCATTGCCCTCGAGCCATGTCCGAGGACGGCGCCGCCGTTGCGAATGACGTCGGACATCTTGGCGTCGGGGAAGGTGCCGTCATGTTTTGCGGCAATCTGCGTCAGGTCCGCCGGGACGATCTTCATGGCCTCCGCCAGCGGTCCTTGCCCGCGGCCGTCGAGCCCGTGGCAAATAGCGCAGTGGCCGATAAAGAGATCGTGTCCGTTCGGGGCGTTTGCCGTTACGGGCGGGGCTGCCAGCGGCCCCTGCTCCTGGCCGGATGCGGTTGTGGCAACGGCAAATGCAATTGCGATACCCGCAAAGACGAACAGACTGAGCGATCGCATCGCACCCCTCCCGGCTCACAAAGGGTAGCATACGGCGATGGGTTCATGGCACATTGACGTCGATCAATCTTCGGCGCTGCGGCTTCCCTAGGTTGGCGCGGGTGTCCTGCCGCACAGGTGCGTGATCGCAGTGAACAACGAGCCGTCTATCATCGTGCAACCGAGCGCCGGGGGCCTGTGCGTCGCCTCGGGTCGCTGGACCGCGGCCTATGCCGCAACGCTCGAGAAATTGATCGACGGGCTGGCGCCGCGCGTCGCCGCGGGGTCGGCATCGATCGACATGCGCGGCGTCGAAGCTTTCGATACCTACGGGGCCTCGCTGCTGCTGCGCTTCATACGCGAGCGCGCCGCCAAGGGTGCACCGACCGAAGTCGCCAGCCTCCCGGAGCGCTATCGCGACTTGTTCACGGCGGTCCAAGAGGCTGATCGCCCGGCGTCCGCCGCTACGCCGCAGCCTCACCCGGTGATCGCCGCCGTCGAGAACACCGGCAGAGCCGTGGCACGCACCGGCGACGACATTCTCTCCATCGTCAGGATGTTGGGCGCCGTCGGAACGGCTTTTGCCACAACGTGTGCCAATCCACGCTCGTTCCGCTTCACCTCGGCGGTGCACCAGCTGGATCGGGTCGGTCTGCAGGCCGTACCGATCATCATTCTGATCACATTCCTCATCGGCGGCATCATCGCCCAGCAGGGGTTCTTTCACTTCCGCAAGTTCGGCGCAGAGCTGTACGTCGTCGACATGCTCGGCATTCTCATTCTGCGCGAGATCGGCGTGCTGATCGTAGCGATCATGGTGGCCGGTCGCTCGGGGAGTTCCTATACGGCGGAACTGGGCTCGATGAAGATGCGCGAGGAGATCGACGCGCTGCGCACGATGGGCCTCGATCCGATCGCCGTTCTGGTGCTGCCCAGGGTCATCGCACTGATTCTGGCGCTGACGATGCTGAGCTTCATCGGCTCGATCGCGGCGCTCTACGGCGGCTGCGTCATATCCTGGCTTTACGGCGGCATGAGCCCAGAGATTTTCGTCGCCCGACTGCATGAGGCGATCTCGACGACGCATTTCAAGGTCGGAATGCTGAAGGCGCCCTTCATGGCACTCGTCATAGGGGTTGTCGCTTGCGCGGAAGGCTTCGCGGTGAAGGGAAGCGCCGAGTCCCTCGGGCGCCAGACGACGGCATCGGTCGTCAAGTCGATCTTCCTCGTTATCGTTCTCGATGGCCTGTTCGCCGTCTTCTTTGCCTCCATAGACATGTGACCATGCCGCGAGAAGCCATTATCCGCGTCACCGATCTGGTCGTCGGCTTCGGCCGACAGATCGTGCTGGATCACGTCTCGCTTAGCGTCGAGCGGGGAGAAATCTTCGGACTGGTGGGCGGCTCGGGCAGCGGCAAGTCGGTTCTGCTGCGATCCATCATCGGACTGATCCCGGCGCGGGAGGGACGCATCGAGGTGCTCGGAACGGACCTCACCCATGCGAGCGAAAATGCGCGGCAGGCGATCCAGAAGCGGTGGGGGATACTGTTCCAGCAAGGCGCGCTGCTGTCCTCGCTATCAGTGCTGCAGAACGTGCAGTTTCCGATGCGCGAACATCTCCGGCTGTCGGATCGGCTCCTCGATGAGATTGCCAAGACCAAGCTCCATATGGTCGGCTTGGAGCCGGCGGACTGGCATAAATTTCCCTCCGAGCTTTCGGGAGGCATGACCAAACGCGTAGCGCTGGCGCGCGCCCTCGCGCTTGATCCCGAACTTGTATTTCTCGATGAGCCCACGTCCGGCCTCGATCCAATTTCGGCGGGAGAGTTCGACGAGCTGATCCGAACGCTGCAGCAAACGCTTGAGCTGACCGTGTTCATGATCACGCACGATCTGGAGAGTCTTTATGCCGTTTGCGACCGCATTGGCGTCCTGGCGCAGGGCAAGCTCGTCGCGTGCGGAGAGATCTCCAACATGCTTCAATCCGATCATCCCTGGGTGAAGGCATATTTCAGAGGCGAGCGCGCCGAAGCTCTGCAGCGGCGCTTCGCGCATTCAATAGGCTGAGGTGAGAACGTGGAAACTCAGGCGCGATATCTTTGGGTCGGTGCCTTCACCCTTGCCGTGATGACGGCCGGCTTCGCCTTCGTCTACTGGCTGTACAGCGGGGGCGGCTTCCGGGAGCGCACGGTATACGAGATCCGCTTCGACAATCCCGTGTCTGGCCTGCTCGCGGGCTCGGCGGTGCTCTTCAACGGCATTCGCGTCGGCGAGGTCACCGAATTGCGGCTGTCGCGCGAGCAGCCCAAGCAGGTGGTGGCGATCGTCGGCATCGATCCATCGACGCCGGTTCGTTCCGACACCTCCGTCAGCATGGATTTTCAGGGGCTCACGGGCGCGCCGGTGATCCTGCTGACCGGCGGGAGCGCAACCGCACCCGGGGTGACGTCAGCCGAGGGAGCGCCGGGCCCGGTGTTGATCGCCGAGCCCGACAGCGGGCAAAGCATGACGCAAGCGGCTCGGACGACGCTGAAACGAATTGACGGGATGATTTCGGAGAATGCCGAGCCGCTGCACGACGTCGTCGCCAATCTCAAGACGTTCTCGGATGCGCTGGCGCGCAACTCCGACCGCGTCGATAGCGTGGTCGCCGGACTGGAGCGGATGACCGGCGGTGCCGGGCGCCCGAGAATACCGACCTACTCGCTGTCGGCCGTGACGACATTTCCCTCCATTCCGGATGAGCCGCAGGGTCAGCTCGTCGTGCCCGAACCAGCGGCGATCATGGCGCTGAGCAACGACAAAATCCTCATTGCTTACGACAGCAGCGACGGCACCCCCATCGACAACGCGCAATGGGGCGATAACCTGACCGTTCTCGTTCAAGCGAAGCTCATCGAGAGCCTCGAGAACTCCCACTATTTCCAGGCCGTCAGCCGTCCCGTCGATGGCTTCGAGGCCGACGAGCAGCTGCTTACAGACGTGCGGGACTTCCGCATCGACGCTTCGCCCACCCCGACGGCGCGCGTTGCCGTATCGGCGCGCCTGTTGCGTGATGGCCGGGTGGCGGCGACGCGCGTTTTCGAGGGCTCGGTGCCGATCACGTCATTGGATGCGAGCAGCGCCGTGGCAGGGCTCAACCAGGCCTTTGGCGAAGTGCTGCGGCCGCTCGTTGCCTGGACCGCAGCCAACCGCGCCCCACCCGTTGGGGCGAAAGGCCCCGCTCAATGAAGGCGCCATAGCTCCCGGAAACGGCGTCATCAGATTGTCTGCGCGCATCAGCTCGGCGAGCCGAGTAACGCCAATGCCGGTGCGAGCTCCCCAGTCGACCGGGGTGCCTCATCGGCTTGTTTCGGTGAGCAGGCTACCCCTTGCCGACGATGAAGGGAGGTCCCATATACCATCCAACCAGATGGCGCATGGATGGTGCGGGGATGATAGACAACGTTCGAGAGCTGCGTCCGAAGCCCGGCGATTCGGAAAAGGTGACGATAAACCTTGGATACGTCGACCTCGGTCAGGTCGACCTCATGGTGCAAGAAGGATTCTATTCGAACCGGAGCGATTTCATTCGCACGGCGATACGCAATCAGCTTGATCGGCACGCCGACGTGGTCAAGCAAAGCGTCGCGCGCAAGACGCTCGATCTTGGATTGCGGCACTACTCTCGCGATGATCTCGAGGCCGTCCGTACCGCCCGTCAAACGCTGGACCTGCATGTCCTCGGTCTGTTGAGCATCGCGCCGGACGTCTCGCCGGAACTGGCCCGAGCGACCATTTCTTCCATCTCAGTTTTGGGAGCGCTGCACGCGAGTGCGGAGGTCAAGGCCGCATTGGCAGATCGAACGCAGTGAATGCGCTGCTATCGCCGACGCTACCCACACACAATCCGAATACCGCCTCTACAGGAGTGACAGATGAAGCCATTGCTACGGCGCGAAATGGTCGAGGCGACGCGTCGTACGCGGACCGGTCGCTTGTCTGAAGCGGTAGGGCTCCTGCAAAGCATGCTGCGTGGTGTACGGCGTGATTCAACAGGGTCGGCCGAAACGATCGCAGCATCGGGTCCAACTTCTGGCACGAAGCACCTTGCCGGGGATGTGTCCGCCGAACCGGGTGCCTCGGGCGCGGGTTCAACGCCAATTCTAGCGGGCCTGCCCGGCCTTTTCGACGCGATCGGAGTGAATGCCCTGCGCGGTGTGCCTCGACGCCGAGGAGTGACTGACGCGGATATTGTTCCAACTGCTGGCAGATATCTTGGCTCGTCATTCAGCAACGAGGCGGGAACTCGCGCCTACAAGCTCTATATACCCAGTCGACATGGTGATGGACCAAGACCGCTGATTGTCATGCTGCACGGATGCACGCAGTCAGCCGACGACTTCGCCGCGGGCACGCGAATGAATTTCGCTGCAGAGGCGCTGGGGTGCTTCGTCGTGTATCCCGAACAGCCTGCCGCGGCCAACGCATCGCGGTGCTGGAACTGGTTCAAGGGCAGCGATCAACAGCGCGATCAAGGCGAACCGTCGCTTATCGCAGGTATCACGCGCGAGGTCATGAAGGACTACGACATCGATGCGCGTCGCATCTATATCGCCGGATTGTCGGCGGGCGGTGCGGCGGCTGCCATAATGGGAGAGACTTATCACGACCTTTACGCGGCTGTGGGGGTGCATTCGGGGTTGGCGTGCGGTGCAGCTCGCGACCTTCCCTCGGCCTTTGCAGCGATGAGCGGACGTGGCCCCGTCCGCGGTAACTCGAGCAGAGTCCACACAAGACGACAGCATGCGTTGCCCACGATCGTCTTCCATGGTGACCAGGACACGACCGTGCATCCTCGTAACGGTGCAGAAGTCATTGCGCGTGCAAACACCGGCGAGCATTCCGACGCTGCGGTGGAGCGTGACACAGCTTCCGCGGGCCGTGGGTACACGCGCTCATTCAGGCGCGATTCCAGTGGGCGCATTGTGCTTGAGCAATGGGAGATACATGGAGCCGGCCACGCGTGGTCGGGCGGTAGCGCAGCGGGTTCGTTCACCGATCCTGCTGGTCCCGACGCCACGCAGGAGATGCTTCGGTTTTTCCTTGAGCACGCTGCCACCGGCGGACACGGCCCCTAAGGGTGTTGGCCGACGCGGTGTATCTTGACCTAGTCGTAACGCGCCTTCACAGGGACCTGCTAGCCAGCCGTTGCTCTCGACATCCACCATGGCCAGCGAAATGAAAGGTTGATTTCAGGCTTTTTGAAAAATCTGGATGAGGCAACCGCAGCCTTAGATCTTGGGCGGCGCCTCAGATTTCAGACTGTGGGCGCCCGATCGGCGCTGAGTATTGCGACGGAGCGGCACTCGCCAAGCCGTGGGTGGTGGCTTACTGAGGGAGCAGATCCGCTGATTTGGCCCGGCAAAGCTGGGAACAGATGCGAACGGGCTTTGAGGTCGTGCTGAACAGGGCGCCGGCCGAGCAGTAGTAGAGATGGCTCCGTGCAGCTTGAAGCGCATAGGTTCTCGGTGGCTCCGATGATGGAGTGGACGGACCGGCATTGCCGGGCGTTTCACCGCCAGCTGACGCGACGCGCGCTGCTGTACACGGAGATGGTGACGGCGCCGGCCATTCTGCACGGCGACCGGGAGCGTCTGCTCGGCAAGGGTGACGAGGAAGCGCCAGTTGCCTTGCAACTCGGCGGCTCGGATCCGGGTGCCTTGGCTGAGGCGGCCGCCATCGGCGCGGGCTTCGGGTATGACGAGATCAATTTCAACGTCGGCTGTCCGTCCGACAGGGTGCAAGAGGGCCGCTTCGGTGCCTGTCTGATGGCCGAGCCGGAGCTTGTTGCGGCATGCGTTTCCGCCATGCAGCGGCAAGTCAAAGTGCCAGTCACCGTCAAGTGCCGCATCGGCATCGACGATCAGGACAGCGAGCGCGACTTCACGCGTTTCATCGATGTTGTTGCGGACGCCGGGTGCCGCACTTTCATCGTGCATGCGCGCAAGGCGTGGCTGCGCGGCCTGTCACCGAAGGAGAACCGCGAGGTTCCTCCGCTCGATTATGAGCGCGTCTATCGGCTTAAGGCGGCGCGCCCCGATCTGACCGTCGTCGTCAATGGCGGCATCACGGATTTGGATCAAGGGTCAGCGCATCTTGACCACGTCGACGGCGTAATGCTCGGGCGCGCGGCGTATCAGACGCCGTATCTGCTCGCCGAGGTGGACCAGCGCTTTTTCGATTCCGGCGCTGAGGTTCCGTCGCGGATTGATGCGATCGAAGGCATCATTCCCCACATCGAGCGGCATCTGGCGCGCGGTGGGCGGCTCAACAATGTCGTGCGCCACATGCTGGGGCTTTATCACGGATTGCCGCGCGCGCGTTTGTTCCGTCGCCACTTGAGCGAGAATTCGCCCCGGCAAGCTGCATCGCTGGCGACGCTGCTGGAAGCGGTGTCGGTGGTCGAGCCGTCGTGGCGCCCGCGGGACGCGGCGGAATAGGAGCGTCATTTCATGCTCGCCGAGATGCCCGCTGGCGACGTTGCGGTGCTCGTAGCAGGTCTGCTGGCCGGCGGCCTCATCGCCGGCTTTCTCGCCGGGCTGCTGGGTATCGGTGGTGGCGGTGTGCTGGTGCCGGTGCTGTATGAGGTGTTTCGCGCGCTGGATATCGATCCGGCGATCCGCATGCACCTGGTGCTGGGCACGACACTGGCGATCATCGTGCCGACGTCGCTCAAATCATTTGCGGGGCATCGCGCGCGCGGGTCCGTGGATATGGCGTTGCTCAAACGCGTGGCGCCGTATGTGGTCGGCGGTGTCGCGCTCGGCGCCGTTACGGCAAAGTTTGCCAGCGGCGAGACGCTAAAGCTCGTGTGGGTGATCTCAGCGACGGTCATGGCGTTGAAGATGGCCTTCGGGCGCGAGGATTGGCGCCTTGCCGATCATTTGCCGCCGTTCCCGTGGCCGGAGCTGGCGGGGTCGCTCGTCGGCTTCATCTCAACGCTGATGAGCATCGGTGGGGCGACGTTTGTGGTGCCGCTGCTGACGCTCTATGGCAAGCCGATCCTGCAAGCGGTTTCGACAGCAGCGGGTGTTGGGCCGCTGATCGCCATTCCGGGTGTCATCGGCTACGCATGGGCCGGCTGGGGTGCCAGCGGGCTGCCGCCGCTGTCGATCGGCTACGTCAACTTGCTGGCGATGGTGATCGTCGCGCCGCTTGGCGTATGGGCGGCGCCGTTCGGTGTGCGCCTCGCCCACCGCGTGCCGCGCCGTACGCTCGAGCTGGCGTTTGCGGTGTTCCTCGCCAGCATCTCGGTGCGGTTTTTGATCGACCTGATCTTTTAATCGGTGCCAGCGACTCCGGTGCGCGAAGAACGGCCGCCGGCACCGAAATATCAGGCGACGATCTTCTGATTATATTCGCCGACCTCGGGATGGCGCGACAGCTCGGCGTCGATGTCGGCGAAGATCGCCTTCATGTTGGCTTCCGATGTAGGACTCTCGACGACCACCACGAGTTCGGGCTTGTTGGAGGATGCGCGCACGAGACCCCAGGTGCCGTCCTCAAGCACGACGCGCACACCGTTGACGGTGATGAGGTCGCGGATTTTCTGACCTGCTACCCTGCCGCCCTCGGCCGCCATGAGGTCGACGATGCCGTACTTCTTCTCGTCATCGCAATGGGGCGACATGGTGGGTGATTGGTAGGTCTTGGGCAGGTCGCGTCTGAGATCGGCGAGGGTCTTGCCGGGTGCGCGCTCGAGCATGTCGCAGACGGCCAGCGCGGCGACGAGGCCGTCGTCGTAACCGCGTCCGAGCGGCGGCTGGAAGAAGAAGTGGCCGCTCTTTTCGAAGCCAACCAACGCCTTCTGCTCGAAGGTGTAGCGCTTCATGTAGGAGTGGCCGGTCTTCCAGTAGAGGGTCTTGGCGCCATTGGCGAGCAACACTGGATCGGTGAGGAATAGTCCCGTGGACTTCACGTCGGCGACGAACACCGCGTTCTTGTGGCGGGCGGAGATATCGCGTGCCAGCATCACTCCGACGGTATCGGCGAAGATCTCATGTCCTTCGTTGTCGACGACACCGCAGCGGTCTCCGTCGCCATCGAAACCGAAGCCGACGTCAGCCTTGTGCTTGACGACCGCTTCTGCGATTGCGTGCAGCATCGTCATATCTTCGGGGTTGGGGTTGTAGCGCGGGAAGGTATAGTCGAGGTCGCTGTCGAGCGGGATCACCTCGCAGCCGACAGCCTCGAGCACCTCCGGAGCGAAAATGCCCGCGGTGCCATTGCCGCAAGCGGCAACGACCTTGAGCTTGCGCTTCAGCTTCGGCCGGTCGGCGAGTGCCTTGATGTAGCGCTCGGCGACGCCCTGCTCGAAGATCAGCTTGCCGCCATCAGCGGGCTTGTATGCACCGCTGAGCACGATCTCCTTGAGACGGCTCATCTCATCGGGGCCGAAGGTCAGTGGGCGCGCCATGCCCATCTTGATGCCGGTCCAGCCGTTGTCGTTGTGCGAGGCGGTGACCATGGCGACGCCTTCGACATCGAGATCGAACTGGGCGAAGTAGGCCATGGGCGAGAGGGCGAGACCGATGTCGTGTACTTCGCATCCGCCAGCAAGGAGACCGTTGATCAACGCCTGCTTCACCGATGCCGAATAGGAGCGGTAGTCATGGCCGGTGACGATGCGCTTGGGAACGCCGCGTTCGGCAAACAGCGTCGCCATGCCAAGGCCGACGGCGGTGAGACCGAGAAGGTTGATTTCCTGCGGAAATAGCCAGCGGGCATCGTATTCGCGAAATCCGGTGGGTTTGACGAGGGGCAGGCGTTCGAAATCAGCGGTATTTGGCTTCAAATCAGCGCGCGGCGGCGGCAGCATGGAAATCTCCTGGGCAGCCGAAAAGGTGGGGGAGGTGTAAACGCCGCAGGGTGCGGTGTCGATCCCGGCCGCGCGGCTGAAAAGACGCATGCGATTGTGGCGGAATGCTGCGCGCTATTCCTGCAGTACCAGTCGTCCCGAGCGCATATCGAAGCGTGACAGCCGTGACAGGAAGGTCATGCCGAGGAGGGAGGTCTTGAGGCGGCCAGGTTCGGCGACGGCAGCGGGAACGTCGCGCACCGTGATGTTGCCGATGGAGACGCGATCGAGGGTGACGGGGGCGACGCGGGCCACGCCGTTGGCAGTGGAGACGGAGCGCGTGAAGTCGCTGTCGGACAGGAAGATGCCGGCGCGCTCGGCGTCCTCGTAGGAGAGGGCCACCATCGTTGCTCCGGTGTCGATCATCACCTCGACGGGGCGGCCGTTGATGTCGGCTTCGGTGTTGAAGTGGCCGTTGCGTTCAGCCTCGATCTCGACCACGGAGCCGATGGTCGCCACGTCGACGGAGGGTGCATCGGATCGACCGGCCCGGGCATCGGCGATATCGGTCGACGTCGGCAGACCAAACATCCGTTCGGCACCGGTCTTCAGCGATTCAAAGTGGGTGAAGGCGGCGACGCCGATGATGGCGACGACCCCCCAGCTCACGGCTTCGCGCAGTAATTGCTTTGTGCCCGACGTCATAGCCATCAAACGAGATGTCAGCCTTCGTTGTGCGGGCCGAAACTTACACTGGGCACCGATGAGCGGCGCGCCGTCAGCCCCTGATCGTCAAGAAATCGTTCGCGAACTCATAGGATCGCAAACGCCTTAAAAAACTCATACCAAGCAAGTTTTCCTTAACGGTTCCGGGACGCGCGACGAGGGCGTCGACGTTGCGCACTATGATAGGGCCAACGGCGAGCGCGCGCAGACGAACGGCGGCCGTGTAGGTGGTGCCGTTAGCCGTGTCGACGGGCACTGTGTACGACAAACTATCGAGGTCTATGCCGGCGCGTTCGGCATCTGCGGGCTTGAGCACGACCGAGGAGGCGCCCGTGTCGACCATCAGCGTCATGGATTGGCCATTGACTTGCGCGCGGACGGCAAAATGCCCGTCGAGGCGGCGGCGGACGCGGACGGCCGTCTCGCCCTCGGTGCCCGTCTCGACAGATAGGATCTGACCGGGAGGAAGCAACTCGCCGCCGACGCGTCCGGCGATCATCGCCAGATCACCTCGATAGGCGTAGCCGGCAACGAGCAGAAAACCGATGGCGAGCCAGACGATCATGTAGCGGAGCATCTGCATCGGTCGTGTGCGCTCGTCATTGATGAGGCTGACAATGTAAAGACCCGCGAGCAGCAGTCCGGCGATGATGGTGACGATCTCTCCGGTGCCGAGGCCGGAGATCAGATCGGGCGAGCCGCGCAATAGCAGAACGGCACCAGCTCCCACCAGCAAGGCCAGGACGAGCCAGGCTTTCATTTGCCGCCTCCAAGGCGGATTGCCTTGCGTACCGACAGCTCGTCCATGATGCGACGGCGCTCGGCGCCGGTCATTCGAGACCAGCCCGCGATTTCAGGGACCGTGCGGGCGCAGCCGCGACACAAACCGGTTGGCCGGTCAATCTCGCAGACGTTGACGCAAGGTGATTCGATTTTGGCGCGGTCGATGCTGTTGCTCACGGGGCTTTATGTAGCGCCGAGAGCCGTCGAGCACAACGCGCCTTAACCGACGGCCGCATTGTCGGCCCCGGCCTTCCTGCCGCGCAAGCGCGCTGGCCGCGGCGGCCGTGGTGCCATGCCTTTGAGGCGATGGGTCTCGTGCCCGAGGGGTTGCAGCGGGGCCATGGCCTGCAACACGCGGTAGCTGGGCAAAAGCACCTTGGCTTCGGTTCCCTTGCGCAGCTCGGATTGGAGGTCGAGCGCGCCGCCGTGCAGCTCGATAAGGTTCTGCACGATTGCGAGGCCCAGACCTGCGCCGCCCTCAGCCGTCTGCTGGGCCAGCGAGCCCTGGCCGAAAGCTTGCAGCACTTTGGGAATTTCTTCTTCCGGAATGCCGGGACCATTGTCGCGTACGGAAAGAAACTGGCTGCCATCGGGGAGCTGGCCGACCGACAGCGTAATACGCCCCCCTTTGGGTGTGAACTTCAGGGCGTTCGACATCAGATTGAGGCAGATCTGGCGCATGGCGCGCTGGTCGGCCCAGACGATGGGCAATGTGGCGTCGGTTGCCTCGACGATTTCAATGTCCTTGCCGTCGGCACGCAGCTTGAGCAGGCGATGACATTCCTCGACAACGTCAGCGAGGCGCAGCGGTTCTTCGTGCAGCTCGTAACGTCCAGATTCGATGCGCGTTAAATCGAGGATCTCGTTGATGAGGTGCAGCAGGTGCTTGCCGCTCTCGAGGATGTTGCCCGCGTACTCGCGGTATTTCGGATTATCGAGCGGCCCGAACATCTCCTCCTTCATCACCTCTGAGAAGCCGAGAATGGCGTTGAGCGGCGTGCGGAGCTCATGGCTCATGGTGGCGAGGAAGCGCGACTTGGCGCTGTTGGCGGCTTCCGCTCGGCGGCGAGCTTCGTCCGATACCGATTTCTGCTCTTCCAGTTCGGCGATCAGCGCGTCTTTCTCGGTGCGATACTCGAGCATGGACAAGACGGTCGAGCGCAGACCGCGGGCGAGAAAGAGGAAGTAGAGGTGGATGCCGACCGCCATGGTCGCCAGCGCAAAGTAGAAGGAGTTGTCGAGCATCAACAGGCGCCCGACGACGGCGACGGTCATCGGTACGGTGCCGGCCAAGAGGATAGCGGGGATGGTGGCGGCAAACATCGTGCGAATGGCGAGCACGACGATCAGCGTCGCGAAAATGAAGACGTGGGAGGAGAAGACCATATCCACCGGCGCGCCAATGGACTCGCGCACGCCGACGAGGGCGAAGCATCCAAGGGCTGCGCCATTGAGCAATTCGAGGAGGACAAAGCGGTGCTGCCACAGCCGCACGTTGACGTGGGGCCCCTGGAGCAAGAACCGTCGGCCCTGATCAAGGAGGATGACCTTGGTGCCGATGACGATCACCAGCCAGACGACCGCGTCGACTGGCGGCGCCCAGAACATGCAGGCGAGGGCGAACAACGAATAGAGCACGGGCATGGTGACGGCTGCGCCAAGTTCGTTGCGCACGAACATCGTCAACAGATCGTCCTCGAATTCGGGCTTGATCGACGTACCAGCGGCAAGGCGCTCGCGGCGTTCCTTGAGCTCATTGTAGGCGCGCACGCGGGCGTCGCGGCGGCTGCGCCGGCGTACGACTTCCTCAGGTATGGCGCTCATCGACATCAACTTCACGCAGGACGGAGTTTTTAGACCGCACCACGCGGCCAGCAATGTTGTTCCTAAATCTCCGCAGGATTTCCTAACTAAGTGTTTAGTAATGAATTTTTTCCTAAGCCAATTCGTAAAACACGGGGCTTTTCCTCAACAGAAAGCGCTGTTGTTGGGCATTGTCGGGCCGGCGAGGGACCTTTAGGGTCCAGGCGCGATGGACGATTACGACGACGAACCCCCGACGGGGTGCCCCACGAGCGACATGGTTAGGGCCGGCAAAGCGCACCCGCGCCTGTTGGTCCTACATCCGGTGATGAGGGGCGGATGAGGCTTACGGTTGTCGGTTCGGGGGATGCCTTCGGCTCGGGAGGGCGGCTGCAGACCAGCTACCATGTGGCTCGTCGCGAGGGTGACTTCCTCATCGACTGCGGGGCAACGACGCTCATCGGGATGCAGCGGCTCGGGCTCGATCCCGACCGCGTGTCGACGATCTTTATTTCGCACCTGCACGGCGACCACTTTGCCGGTCTCGTCTGGTGGCTGTTGCATGCCCACTACGTGACCGGCCGCACCGTGCCGCTGACGGTTATAGGTCCGCCTGGGATCGCGGAGCGGTTTGCCGCTGCCGCCGAGGCGTTGTTTCCCAACTCGACGCAGATCGAACGGCGCTTTGAAATGACATTCAGGGCGTATGCCGAACCGTTTCCCATGGACGTCGATGGCGTGCGCGTCACGCCCTTCGAGGTGCTGCACCCATCGGGGGCGCCACCCTATGCGCTGCGCTTTGAGTGCGATGGGAAGGTGCTCAGCTTCTCCGGTGACACGCGCTGGGTGGAGAACCTAGTGCCGGCGGCGCATGGTGCCGATCTGTTCATCAGCGAGTGCTTCAGTTTTGCGGCGCCGGAGGGCTATCACATGAGTTGGCGGGACATTGAGCGCAACATAGACCGCCTCGATGCTCGTCGCTTGCTGCTCACGCATATGGGGCCCGAGATGCTGGCGCACCGAGACCTGGTTACGGACCCGCGGATCTTGCTGGCCGAGGACGGAATGCATATCGACGTGTGACCGGGGGCCATGCCTTCCCCTGTTGTGAAAACATAGTTGCGAAAACCGGCTTGACGTAGATATGGTTCGCGCGCCTACTCCATTTCTGGCCCATTTAGAGAACATTATTTCAGCGAGTCGCCGATGCTCGACGACATGGATGTAAAGATACTGCGCATTCTGCAGGAGGACTGCACCCGCCCGGTGGCCGACATCGGCAAGGAGGTCGGTCTTTCAACCACTCCATGCTGGCGGCGCATCCAGAAGCTGGAAGAAGCCGGGGTCATCCGCAAACGGGTCGCCGTGCTCGACGCGCATAGGGTGAACGCGGGCGTCACGGTCATCGTGTCGATCAAGACCGACCAGCACAGCCTCACCTGGCTGGAGCGGTTCCATGAGTCGGTGGTCGATTTTCCCGAGGTGGTAGAGTTCTACCGCATGTCGGGCGACATCGATTACCTGCTGCGCGTGGTGGTTCCCGACATCGACGCCTATGACGCCTTCTACAAGCGGCTGATTGGCCGCATCGAGATCGCCAAGGTGTCGTCGGCGTTCGCGATGGAGCAGATCAAGTACACAACGGCGCTGCCGCTGCAGTTCGCGCGGCGGATCGATGGCGACGCCGCGAAGGAAGCCGACAGCGAAGAAAAGCGCCGCAAGCGCCAGGGCTAGTGTGCCCCGATTTTCCGATACGACGAGAAAACGAACCTCTAAAGACCATCCGCACTTGACCGGAACGGCTCTCGTCGGGGTACGGCTTTACGCGCCGAAGAAATTTCGCTGGTCCCGCTACGCAGAAGCGCCCTTCTTGAGCAATGTGATGAGGCTGGAGGTGTCCCAGCGGGCGCCGCCGTTCGCCTGTACCTGGGCGTAGTAGGTGTCGACCAGTGTCGTCACCGGAAGCTTGGCGCCGTTGCGCTGGGCCTCTCCGAGGCAGATGGCAAGATCCTTGCGCATCCAGTCGACGGCAAAGCCGAAATCGAACTTGCCCTCGTGCATGGTGTGCCATCGATTGTCCATCTGCCAGGACTGGGCGGCGCCCTTGGAGATGGTGCCGATAACGGTCTCGAGGTCGAGCCCAGCGGCCTCGGAAAAGGCGATAGCTTCTGACAGCCCCTGCAGCAGCCCGGAGATGGCGATCTGGTTGACCATCTTGGTCAACTGGCCGGTCCCCGAACGGCCGATGTGGGTCACGGTGCGCGCGTAGCATTCGATGAGCGGCCTGGCGCGCGCAAAGGGCTCGTCATCGCCGCCGACCATGACGGTGAGCGTGCCGTTCTCGGCGCCCGACTGACCGCCGGAAACGGGCGCGTCGAGGAAGGCGATGCCACGGGCAGCACCTGCGGCATGGAGTTCGCGAGCGACCTCGGCCGAAGCGGTCGTGTGGTCGACGAACGCCGCTCCGGCGCCCATGCCGCGGAAGGCGCCATTGTCACCGGTCGTTACGGCGCGCAGATCGTCGTCGTTGCCGACGCAACAGAAGACAAAGTCTGCCGAGAGCGACGCGGCAGCTGGGGAAGGCGCGCTGCGACCGCCGTGTTGGGCGACCCAGGCCTCGGCCTTGGCGGCGCTGCGATTGTAAACGGTGACATCGTGGCCTCCCTTCTTGAGGAAGCCGGCCATCGGAAAGCCCATGACGCCTAAGCCGATCCACGCCACCTTGGCCATTGCATGATCTCCGCTGTGTGAGGGCTGCGCTTAGCATCGCTGGCGTTGGCGGGCACTCAGAAAAATGGCCCCGGGTCCGTTGGGAGCCGAGGCCGAGGGGATCTGTATTTTCTGGGGGAGAGTACTGTGTCGTCGTGTGCCTATCGTCAGCCTGCCGATGGGAACTTGAAGAGTTGGGAGATGCTCATCGAAGCGGGCTGGTGGAGTGCATCGGCAGTCGTCGTGCTGTGCGCCGCCGTCAACGCGGCCGCAAGCAGCATGCCGGTAACCAGGAAGAGGATAAACGCAGCGGTGCGGGCCCAGGCCCAGTGGGCGCCGTACTGCGCTTTGACGGTTTGTAGGTCCATGTGCGAGCCCTCAAGAGGGGGAGAGTCTGCGATCAAGTTGATGCTTCTGTAACCGATAACGCCTCGTTAGTCTAACCGGATTTTCCGGATTGGCTAACGCAAGCCTATGTAATTTAACGAAGTATTTACGATTGCGGCGGCGGTGAGGGCTAAGACTTCTTGGCGCGAATTTGCGTCAGGGTGCGGCGGACGCTGATGGCATCGGGATCGATGCGCAACTCGAGCAGGGTCGGCATGTCCTGGGCCAAGGCACGCTGGAGTGCGGGCAGGAAGGCCTCGGTCGTCTCGATGCGCTCGGCGTAGGCGCCGAAGCTGTGGGCGAGGGTCACGAAATCGGGATTGACCAGCGTCGTTCCGAGGACCCGCTCGGGGTAACGCCGCTCCTGATGCATGCGGATAGTGCCGTACATGCCGTTGTTGCAGACGATGACGACGAGGGGCAGTCCGTATTGGACCGCGGTGGCGAGGTCCTGGATGGTCATCATTACGCAGCCGTCCCCGGCCAAGGCGATCACGGCGCGGTCAGGGTGCTCGAGCTTGGCCGCGATTGCCGCGGGCAGTCCGTAGCCCATAGAGCCGGACGTCGGTGCAAGCTGGGTCGGCCAAGCCTTGTACTGGTAGTAGCGGTGCAGGAAGCTGGCGTAGTTGCCGGCGCCGTTGGTGAGAATAGCGTTGTCGGGCACCTCTCGCGACAAGGTGGCAATGATCTCTTCGAGGCGCACAGCACCGGCGCTGGGGATCAGCTTGAGCGAGCGCTCATAACTTGTCCGCAAGTCGCGGCGCATGCGGCTCCAGCGGCGCTTCACCGGCGGTTTAAATCGGGCCAAGGCTTTGGCGAAGGCTTCCGGGGCGGCGACGATGGGCAGGTCCGTTTGGAAGACACGCCCGATCGCGGCCGCGCAGGGGTGGGCGTGGACGAGGTACTGCGTCGGTCTCGGCGTCGAGAGCAGCGTGTAGCCAGCGGTGGAAATCTCGCCCGGCGCCTCGCCGACGACGAGCAGCAGGTCGGCGCCGCGCACAGCAGCGGCGAGTTTGGGTTCCATATCGATGCCGACGTGCCCGACATAGGACGGGTGGCGGTTGTCGATGTGGTCCTGGCGCCGGAAGGCGCTGGCCACGGGCATGTCGAACGCAGCGGCGAACTTGGCGATGTCGTCGGCCGTGCCGGGGCTCCAACTGCCGCCGCCGAGCAATAGGAGTGGACGCTCGGCGGCCTCGATGCGGGCCTTGAGCTTGGTCATGACACTGGAAGACGGCGCGGGCGGAGATGCCGCCGAGCTTGCGGATGACAGTGCCGTCGTGGTGGCGGACAGGACATCGGTCGGGAGCCCAAGAACGACCGGACCGGGGCGGCCCGAGCAGGCAGCCTGGAAGGCGCGGGCGACGAATTCGGGGATGCGATCGACGTCGCGTACCACGTCGACCCAGTTGGTGATGGCGCCGAACATGGCCTTGAGATCGATTTCCTGGAAGGCGCCGCGGCCTTCGTAGTCGCGCTCGACAAGGCCGACCAAGAGCACCATGGGTGTGGCGTCGTGGTGGGCGACGTAGACGCCGCTAGCGGCGTTGGTGACGCCGGGGGCGCGGGTGACGAAGGCGACACCGGGGCGGCCGGTCAGCTTGCCGGTGGCCTCGGCCATCATCGCCGCGGCTCCCTCATGACGGCAGACAATGGTGCGAATGGCGCTTTCGTCGAACAGCGCGTCGAGGGCGGCGACAAAGCTCTCGCCCGGAACGGTAAACAAGGTGCGGCAGCCCTCACCGACGAGCTGGTCGATCAGGATCTTGCCCCCTGTACGCATTAGAGATGGATCACTGCGGCTTGGCCGTTCTGTAAACACGCGCTGTTTTAGGCAGGCGCGGGCGGCGCAGAACAGCCCTTAACGAGCGGTTCGGTTACGATTGTAGCCCGACTGGGGAGGGCTTTGCGAATGCTGGGGGATTACTGAGCATCCCAGAGCATGCTCTGCAACCGGCGCGGTCGCATCTGGGGTGGCGAAGACCGCTGACGCGCTCTTGTCACAAGAAAGCTCTTTACAGGGGGGGAGGGGGACCCTAAATGCACCCCCTCTTGTTAGGCGGACTCTGCTATTTGGCAATTGCCCGTGCGCGCCCGCGGGCGGTGGAGGTCCTATGCGATGGAGAAACTCTCCTCTGCGACTGCGCTGATCGACAAGTGCCGGCCAGAAAGGCCGGTGCGGGGGTTGCGGCCGCGTGCCGCTGGCCGTGCAGCGCGCTGGTTCCTGGAAAAGTTTCCGGGCGACGTCGCCTACGCCTACAAGGCCAATAGCTCGGTGTTTCTGATCGGGGCGCTCTACGGCGCCGGTATCCGCCATTTCGATGTGGCCTCGCTGCCCGAAATCGAAGATGCGGCGACCATCCCCGATGCGCACCTGCACTTCATGCATCCGGTCAAGTCGCGCCATGCCATCCGCCGCGCCTACGACCTGGGCGTGCGCTCCTTCTCCCTCGACAGCGAGGATGAGCTCGACAAGATCCTCGCCTGCACGGGTGGTGCGCGAGATCTTCTGCTGTGGGTGCGGCTTGCGGTGCCGGCCATCAATAGCCGCATTCCGCTGGAGCGCAAATTTGGCATCGTCGGCCAGGAGGCCGCGAACCTGCTCGTCAAGACGCGCCAGGTCGCGGCCGAGCTTGGCCTGACGTTCCACGTCGGATCGCAGACGACGACGCCGGATGCTTTCGTCACCGCCATGGGCGAGGTGCATCGCATCATCGTCAAGTCGGGCGTCATGATCGACCGGCTGGATGTCGGCGGCGGCTTTCCTTCGCGCTATCCCGACAGCGACCCGGCGCCGCTGCAAGACTTCATGGATGTGATCCTCTCCAGCATCGAGACGTTGCCGGTGAAGGAGAACATCAAGCTGATGTGTGAGCCTGGACGTGCGCTCGTGTCGGAGGCGGAGAGCCTCATCGTGCGTGTCGATGCCCGGCGCGGCAACAGTTTGTACATCAACGACGGCTCGTACGGCATGCTGTTCGACGCAGCGCACCTGGGGTTCATTTTCCCCACGCGGCTCATCTCGCACAGCGTCGACACGTCGAATCAGATGGTGCCGTTCCAGTTCTGGGGGCCGACCTGCGATTCCATCGATTATATGAAGGGCCCGTTCCTGCTCCCTGACTCCGTCGCGGAGGGGGACTACATCGAGATCGGCAACATGGGTGCCTATGCGCGGGCCATCGCCGGTCGCTTCAACGGCTACGGCGAGTACGACGAGGTCATCCTGCTCGATCCGCCGATGCTCAGCATGTACGACGCCGAGCCCGCCGAAGCGTCGGTGGCTCAGGGCTGAGCACCTCAGCGCTGGCGCGCTGGGGTACGGGGTGCAGTTCATTAACTGTCGCGGAAAATGAGCCATGCCGGTGTGCGTGATCGTTGCGCGCCGGCATTGCCGCTCAACGTGCGATGTCACATATCACAATCTGTGCGCTCTCATTGGGGACAGGTGTCGCGAGCGGCACCAACCACGGAGTGAAGATCATGAACCGGACATTGAAATTCGGCATCTGCGCTCTTGCCGGCGTCATGACGCTGGGCGCGGTCATCGGCTCAGCAAGCGCTGCTTACCTCGGCTATGACAACGGCGATCCGGGCAACTGGAGTTACAACACCGAGCAAGCGGGCGGCCCCTGCAATCTGCCGGGTCAGCGGTCGATGGATCGGACAACGGGTCAGGCCAAGTGTTGCGCGCAGTACAATCCGATGAGTGCTTGCCCTCTGGCGCATGCGCCGGCGCTCTTTGATCGGCATGTGGAGCGCAGGGCAGCTGGAGCGTACTGATCGCAATAATGGTGGGCGGTATAGGGATTGAACCTATGACCCCACGCGTGTGAAGCGTGTGCTCTACCGCTGAGCTAACCGCCCGCCGCGGCGAATATATGGACCGGCGGACGGCCCTTATGCGAGGGGGTGCCCGCCGCTGTCAAGGTGGTCGGGCTCACGGCAACAGGGCAAACGACTCGGCGATCTTGGGGAACTCCCCGGCGAGATGCGCCATGTCCTTGGGTGCCGCTATGCCGATGAGGCGGAAGTAACCGCCGTCCTTGCCGAGCAGCATCGTCTGATAAAGGTGGATCGGCTTGCCGTCGTGCTCGTCCGTTGCTTCGGCGGTGACTTCGATACCATCGAGGCCGCCGACGATGATGGGGCGGGGTTCTCCCGGTTTGAAGTCCTTGTAGCCGGGCATGCTCGCCAAGAGTGCTACGGCCAACTTCTCCGGCTCCGTAATCGGTCGCTTGTCGAGCGAGGGGGCGACCATGAACGCCGATCGCGTCTCGCCGGGGCGGTCGGGCTCAAGGCGTCCGTCGAGCGTGTAGACCTTGCTGGTGCCAACGAGTTTTCCGGCTTCCTTGAAGGGCCCGAGGTAGGAGAGCGAGTAAAGGTCGCGCACCGCGGGCTTTTCCGTTGTCTTGGCGGTTGCCAGCACGCGTTCGATCTCATCGCGTTTGGCGTTGCCGTCGTCGAGCGCGCGCTTGGGCACGTTCACGGAGACGAGAATCGTCTGATCGTTGGTGCGGAACAAAACGAAGAACTTGGCGTAGGTGCCCGCTTCCGATTTCTGCGTGGCGCGCATGTAGACGTAGTCGTCGGTGCGGGCGAGCGTCCCCTTTTCGACTTGCGTAATGCCGCGTTTGGCCAACTCCTCAGGGTTGAAGCCCTGCGCCATCTTGTCGTACTCGCCGACCGGAGCTTCGAGGATGACGTAGGAGACGCCGGTGGTGTCGTTCTGAAAGCCCGAGAACAGCGGCGAGGGGATGAATCCCGGCGGCAGGTCGAGCACGACGCGGCTATTGGGCACCTGCTGGGGCGTGGCATAGGCTCCGACAGGGGCGACCAGCGCCAATAGGCTCGCAAGGATCGCAACAACCGCGGAGCGAAAGCGCCGGCGCGAGACCGCCGCTAAAGTTGTGCTCGAGTGGAAGGTCGTCATCGGCGGCGGCATGCTGGGCTTCCGGGACGGAGGGTTTGGAGAGGCCGGAAAGGACCTCGTTCTTACGGCCATATTGGGGCGCATACCGTTGCAGAGAAGCCTCTCGGGGGGCTCTTCACAGGCCGCGCAGCAAATGCAACCATCCGGCCGCATTCGCCGATTCCACGTGGCGTGTAGGCGACTTTCGAAGAATAACCGGCGCAACCGCCGCTGCAGGTGGCTCCTGCAAAGAATCGCGCCGACGGGGGGGGGATTTATGGGTGACGACGCCAACGAGCACCGCAATTTCGTGTTTTCGTTGGGGCTGGAGCGACTTGGCTTTGTGGGGCTGCGGGCACCCGCGCTCGTCAGCGTACTGATTGCAATCGCGACGGTGCTCGGCCTCATCGGCATATCGAAGCTCCAGGTCGATGACTCCCTCTCCGAACTGTTCCGCACCAACACCGAGGAGTTCCGCCGCTACGAGGCGATCGACCGGCGGTTCCCGTCGAGCGAGTATGACATCCTGCTCGTTGTCGAAGGGCATGACCTTCTAAAGCGCGCGCAGCTCGAAACATTTGCCGGGTTGACGACTGAACTGCAGCTCGTAGATGGCGTCTCCGGCCTCGTCTCGATGCTATCGGCGCGGGGTAGACCCGACCCGACCGGCTACGCGCCGCCACTCGTGCCGGACGAGATGCCGGCGGACGGGCCCGCCTACGATGCGATTATTGACGCGTTAAGGTCGAACGACATCGTAAAGGGCAAGTTCCTGTCCGATGACGGTCAGTTGGCGATGGTGATCATCGCTCTCGACCGCAAGGTGGTGCAGGCCGAGACGGCAAGGGTGGTGATCGGCAGGATCAGCTCCGCCGTCGATGAGGAGCTCAAGGGATCGGGGCTCACGGCCAAGATGACCGGTGCGCCGGTCATGCAGCTCGAAATACGCAATGCCGTCGAGCGGGATCAGCTTCTTTATAACGGATTGGGGCTGCTT
>JBAZYB010000011.1:21487-35664 GCA_041659545.1 Hyphomicrobium sp. | reverse complement strand
TGAACAGGAGCCGAAGCTGCAGCTCGACGATGACGAGCGCCGAAAGATGAATTCCTACCGGACATTTGCACTCGGTCTCCTCGCCGCCGACGGCACAGAGGAGAAATTGCGCCTCCTCGTAAGGGCCGCCGCCGAGCAAATCGCTATTTTTGAGGAAACCATCCCTGACAGCGTCGAGGTTATCCGCATCCCCGATACCGTCGACAAGACCATCATCCGCCTCGGCATCATGGCGGCCTCGAACTCCAAACCGCGGGATGCTGACCTCATTTTGCGTGGCGCCGAGATCTTAAGACGAACGCTCCGCACCTCCCTCGAGGATGCGGTCGTTCTCATCTCGGCCCAGCGTACACCACAGGCGCGCCGCGAGGTTCACTCTTACCTCCATCTCCTCGACCGCAAGCGGACTTGGGAGACCAGAAAGATTACCGACAAGGTGATGCGACGGCCCCAAGCGAAGCCGGGACAGGACGTTTGGGACTACGACGAGCTTGTTAAGCAGTTGGCCGTCTCCCGCCAATCATTCACCCGCGACCAGAAGTCCGGAGATGCGGCCAAGCACCCCTTACCGACCCTCAAGGAGCTGCAGCAGACACTCGGAAAGAACGACGCCTTCTTGATCCATTTCGACGACGTCGCCGGGCTCGGCAAGCTATGCGTGAAGAAGGACGCGACCTTCGTTGCCACATCGCCGCTCCCCAAGACCCTATCCGATATAGCCAAGTCATTTCGGACTGCCGTCGCGACCTTCCCGCAAACCGAGAAGGAAGCCTCTTCCTTCCCCTTTGATGCGGCCCGTGAGCTCTATGCGGTGCTCTTCGGCGGCCTTGATGATTGTTTAACGCCTGGCACGCACGTCCTGATTGCTGAAGACCAGGCACTTGCAGGGCTTCCCTACGCCGCGCTGGTACGCGCAGAACCTCCTCGAAAGCAACAAGGCTACGACCTACGCGCCGCGAAGTGGCTCGGGCAGGAACTCAGCTTTTCCGTGGTGATGTCGGCAAGGCATTACCTCGCCGTATCGCACCAACTTGCGTCGGCTCCCACAACCCGCGCCTATCTTGGCATTGGAGATCCGCGCAACACGCCAGCCTCCGGGCAATCGCTCGCGAGCGCCGACGCTGGTGATCTCCCCGACGCGGACGCTGAGCTCAAAGCTGCTGCGACGAGTTTTAAAGCCCCCAAACAAGATCTCCTGATTGGAGGCCAGGCTACAGAGGAAGCGTTCCGCCTAAGACCCATCGGCGACTATGACGTGTTGCACTTTGCAACCCACACCTTCCCCGTTCAGCGAAACGGTGCGGCCGATGAGTCCGCCTTGATGCTGACGTCGGGAAACCCCGAGGATCCTTTTGACGACGGGGCATTGACCGCTTCGGAGATTTCCCGGCTGACATTGAATGCGCGACTGGCCGTCCTTTCGGCGTGCGCGACAGGAACCTACAAGATCAATCCTCTCGCGTCGGGTGTCCAAGACTTACAGGCGGCGTTCGGCATCGCCGGCGTTTCCACCCTGCTCATGACGCTATGGCCCGTCGATTCCACCGCCACGAGCGTCATCATCAAGGACTTCTTCGCGCGCTGGCGCGCCAAAGCCGGCCTCGGCGCTTCAGAGGCCCTGTTTGAAGCAACGTCTCAATACCTAAGATCGGCAGATTCACTCCACACGCACCCGGCTTTTTGGGCTCCATTCATTGTCGCCGGCGAAGGTTCTCTCGCAGAGCGCCCAACCAAATCCTATCCTACTGCACCGGCCATAGATGTTCTCAGCGATTATCCCGGCTATGGCGACATCTTGCAGGTCAGCCCCGTCGAGGACGACATCCTTCTTTCTCTCATTACGGGATTTGATGGGACGAAGTTCAAAGCCGTGCTGACGCGCCGAAAGCAGAATGGCCGAACCGTCTGGAAGATGCTTCCGGAGGGTACCGGAATCGTGCGCGCCGTCGTCGACGGCAAGGCGATCTATGTCAGCGGGTACACGACCGAGGCGAAGCCGACACCGAGCATCCGGCGCCTCGACGCAAACGGCAAACTGGCTTGGGAGCGCGCCTTTCCGAACATGCCAGGGTACGTCTTTGCAGACCTGGCACCAACTCCCGATGGCATTGCGGTGCTGGCAACGCCGACCCTGGCCGACGGTGAAGGTAACGCCATTTCGCTGATGCTTCTCGACGCAACCGGGCGAACGCTGCAGATGGCGAGCATCTCACAAGAAAGCCGCCCGCCCATCGGGCGCGAAGCTGCTCTGATTAGAATCGGGGATCGGTTGATCGCAGCCATCAACCAGAGACCGGGTCCTCGTGTAGCCTTTGATAGGAACTCACTCACTGGTTATCCGAACATCTGCTACCCCCAAAGCTCAAGCAAACTGATCGAGTTCGATGTCCGGACGTTGAGACCAGTCGGTGAGGGCGTGGTGCCGGGCTTGCAAGTTGCCGCCCTCGCCGTCGCCGGAAATGAACTTCTGCTCGGCGGAGACATCGCGCAGGAATGCTCCATGTTCGGGACGGCCGCGATCTTTTCCAAACGCGGCGACACCGTTCGCATGATTTGGAAAAGCGATGATCCCTTCAAGACCAAGGTCGAAGGCCTCGGCTCCGTTGGTGGAAAGATCAAGGCAATCGTCGCTCATGAGCGTACGCTTGGCAACCCCTCCCTTAGCCTCGAAAGGATCATGGACCACAACGCCAAACGCGGCGCGCACGACCACGAAGTCGTTCGAGAGGTATCGCAGGTGACATTGCGTAACGACGGCCGCTTCGTGTCAGAAAATTTCGTGTCGTCCGGCCTCGATGTCCTGCTTGCGCGCTCCGCGCTCACCTCAGGCGGTTCTCTGGTGGCAGCCGGAACCATCGGCGGAAACCCAGCCCTCGTTACCTTCGCCGATACTGGGACTTACAGAAGCCGAAAGTCCGGACGACCGCCGAAGGAGACTTCCTTCTGGGACTGGTGATCAGCTGCAGACGCGAACGTGGGATCGACGTCGATGATGCGATCGAGATCGTGGAGAAGATCGACATCTGACAGCCAGTTCACATTCACGAGCGGACCTGGTCGGCGATCGCCCAGGGAGCGCCGACCACATAGCGGACTTCGGGTTTTGGGACGTCGCTGCCGTTGCAATGCCGAGAAAGCGGAATTCGAGTTCTGCATGGCAGCGCAGCGGTGGAATGGGGCGCTGAGAGTCTAAAAGCGGACAGCTCAGTGCCCAGGATACATGCTCCCGCAAATCAGAATTATCGGGAACAATGATAATGAGGTTGGAGGAGCACGCCTCCGCGCCGCCTTGCGCTAGATTCCTCTTCTTCGGAGGCTCAGCATCCCGCTCTTGATTCCGAGCAGTTGGAACTTCGCGCCGTAAACCGTTTCGAATAGCTCAAGCCCGACCATCCCGCATTGCGCGACCGTCTTCAGCGCCATGTCGAGTTGCACGCCATCGCCGTGCAACAAAATACCGAGCATCTGCCAACGGTCTGCTTCTTCGGTCATCTGTATGTTGGCGGTCACCGCACGCTCATTCGGATGGGCGCCGAGGTCAATAGTCAGCTGGTAGATCGCCTCAAAGCGCTGTGCAGCGTGCCGGTTCGCTGCCTTCACAGAGTCGAGGACCGCGACATGCAGGAATGCCCTCTTGGAGGACCTGATGCCTTCCTCGTCCACGTGTCGATCCAACCAAACCTCGCCCAGCGTTGGGTTACGGTTGATGTGCACCGCGTAGGCCGCGTATTCGAGCACCGAGCGACACTGCAAGTAGCACTCGGCAGCCTGTCCCGACATGGCGAGCGAGCATGCAGTCCGGTAGGCGCCGACGCAGCGAATAAACAGCATTGCGAGAATCTGACTTGGGGGATTGATCCAGTCCTTCGTGACCCTGGCGAACAGCCCATCTATCGCGACAAGTTTGGCCACGGCATCGCGCTTCCCTAGGAAGGTCGCGTACTGGTTTTGGTGTGCTGATTGGAGGAAGGATGTGAGCTCGTCGTCGCCCCAGCTAGGCGGCGGAGGGAGTTTGCCGGCGTGTGACATGGTGGCAACAAATCAACTCAGCTTCGGGGCGCGTCGGCGCACGACGCGTTTTGCGGCCTCTTCCCAAAGGGCTTTAGCCGACTTCACGTCACGTGCGAGGCGGGACAAATCTTCAGCGGCCGGGCCAGCGATCGCGACAAGGTTATCGTTCTCAAGGTACAAATTTGCGATCTGTCCAGGTGTGCGACCCTGCCGACGTGCATCGAGGTACTGTCGATAGTTGACCGCTGAGAGACCAAGGCGATCCAATTCGGTTAACTCCGCCTTTCGAGTAGGGGGCTTTACGCGTTCCATATGCGCATCGACAACTCGAGAACCCACCTCCCTGAGTTTCTCGGCGGCGCTCATCCACAAAGAGTTAGCAGCGCGCGCGCCTGCATAGGTGACCTTGTCAACAAACCAGCCGTGTTCGAGGAACCAGTCCACGGCGCAATGCGGGCATTCTAACTGATAGGTGACGTGTGCCCCACCGAAGGGGTAGTCGGTGGACGCAACGTGGCGCGTCACCTGCCCACGCCCGCATAAGCAGTCGCTATCTCGAAAGCTGTCGTGCTCAACTCGGCTCATCTCGGCTTCACGCAATATGTGTGGCAGAACTCAAGCACTGGCGGACGGGTCAAAAACTCACAGTCGATCGACGAACGGCCCGTAGCTTAGCAGACCTAGCCGCTCATTCGAACCACCGTCGACCCAGGCCGCATCGCACGCGGCCATCACCGAGGACCCGACAAGACGAACGACAAATTGGAGCGACGTTGCATGCCACACAACAAAGACGAAGTGGCCACCTTCGAGGTCTTCGAGCAAGAAATCCAGAAGCTGGAAAGCCTGTATTCTGAGTTAGGCATTGAGATTCCTACAGAGTCCAATCTCGCCTCGGCGAGCCAGAACGCCTTCAAGGCGATTTATTACTCGGTGTTTCCGAGCGAGGCTCCGACAGCCGCGGAAGACGCGGACACCCACCTCTCGGCGTTGGCCGGGCTTGCTGATCTCGCGGCGAAGATCAATAGAGCCCGAGCCACCCCCGGCTTTGATATGCTGCGACCGCACCTTGCGAACATGCTGCAGGGCGCTGTGCGCATGAATGCTCGCAGCCCATCGACCGACGCGGCCGGCAACAAAAACAGCGAGCTCTACGTCGCCTGCTTAGCGCTGGGAGGCGGGATGACGGAAGTCGAACTAGAGGATCCGGTGAGGGGCGCTGATGGCAAGAACCCGGACGTTTTTCTGAAGCGGCGGGACCACTCATGGTCCATAGCGGTGAAGACGATCCACTCGGCTAAGCCGCCGTCGATCTTCGCCAACATCGAGAAGGCTGTAGAACAAATCGAGCGATCAGGGCGGGACGGCATCGTTTTCATCAACCTAAAGAACATCATCAACGACGAGCATGCGGCGCCAGGCCCCTTTAGCAGCCCAGATAAGGCTGTAGCTGTACTCTTGGCCGATATCGACGCAATCGTGCGCGGCGTGCAGTCGGAAATTGTCGATCAAGACTGGATCCAGACGTTCGCGGGCAAGCGCGCGCGGCCCGTCGTCGCGTTCATGGCCCAGAGGACCGTGGTTGCGGCAGTTCCCGGCGTTGGACTAGCGCCCGTGGCCGTTAAGACGATGAGAGTGTCAACTTTTCCGCCAGCCTCGGATAATCTGACCGGCATCGACGCAGAGGCGTTCAACCTGCTCGAGGAACTGAACGACGAGCTGCTGAAAAATCCGCCTAGCGATTGATGTCGAAGGCCGCCCGGCGGCGCGCGATGGTTGCCGCGCCTAGAACCGGGAACAGACAGCCAAGCAGGCTGTGCGGCGGCGACAATGCTCTGGCAGCTTCAAGGCGCTAGCGCACCTACTCGACCTTGATGGTTGTCGAAGACCGCCCCGCCACTGCACCGCGAGCGAAGGTACGCCATGGACGCCGACATCGACTACACCAATCCATCTTACATCCCGACCGTCGACGCGTTCGTTAGGTATTTCGAGGCCAATCCGCTCAAGGTGCACGAGCGAGATTTGCTAATGGCGCACTACGCTGCACCGAACCACGCCGCACGCACGGTCGAAATAGCGGATACGCTCAGAATTCCTGTCCAGTCTGTGCACGCAACGTACGGACGCCTCGGTCGACGGCTTGAGAAGGATCTCGTCCTCAAGCTGCCTGTGAACGCGATTCCGACGCACGTTTTCTCTTGGTTCGAGGCCAATGTGGAAGACGGATTCCGCGATCTTCACATGCATGCTGCCGTCGTCAAAGCGTTAGAAATCCTTGGTTGGGATCAAGAAGCGGTGGCGCGTTTTGCGGAAGCGTATGAGTCTGCAGTTGATGAGAATATTGCGCCAGGAAAGTATCTCGAGGGGCGGGTGCGGGAAGTTGGGCGCATCGAGCGAACGCGCAACGGCCAAGCTCGGCAAGAATGCATAGATCGCCAGGGTACGGCGTGCTGCGTTTGCGGGTTCGATTTCGGGGCGGTCTATGGCGAGCGCGGAGCAGGCTTCATTGAGGTTCACCACATCTCGCCAATTGGCGAGCTCGAGTGCGAACGAGAAATTGATCCAGAAACGGACCTGAGGCCGGTGTGCTCAAACTGTCACCGCATGCTGCACAGGAATGGAACGAACCTCACCATAGAGGAACTCAAGCTACTCATCGCAAACCCCGAAGGGCGCGTCATGCGATCGTGAATGGCGGGAAGGCCCCATCGAACACTAAGGACCATCGTTCAAAGGCCTGTCGTATGCGTCCCGCTTGCTTGTGCTCCCACGCTTCGGCGGCCCACTCCGCAGTGCGCGCCAACTTAGACAGCGCCTCTGCTCGATGAAGTTCGGTGCGGCAGGCCTTGACCACATAGGGATCATCAGGGAAGCGAGGATCTGGAAGGTCCTGCAGCCCTTCGGCGAGCATTTCTCGGAACACGCGTAGCAGGTCGATGTCGTAGATGATGCTCTTCTCGGCGCCCGCGTACTTTGCCGTGCGGATCTCGAGATAAAACGACCTGATCGGCACGTTGCGCATAAACTTCCACGCCTTCACGAACCGGATTAGTGGCTTCACTCGGTAGTCGAGTCTCGCGTCTATATCGCCGACGTACGCTCCGTGAGAGTCGGGAGCACTGAACATCCAACCACCGTTCCCGTCGGGGATGTCAAATGCTCGAAACCCGAGCTTGGTGCGCCAAGTCATCTCATCTACCGGCACGATCTCAGCGGCGTGTGCGCCTTCCAAGCCGAACGGTACCCTGACGCCAGGTGAATCGACCCGTATGCCGGCTGTTGTAGGAAAGCGTTCGCGCAAGGCCTCAGCGACCTCGGCCAAAGTGAGATCCGACCGGCTCTTCAGTTTTGACGTCGGGATCACTGCAAAGTAGTCGACATCGCTGTACGTGACGATGTTCGTTCCAGCGCCGAAGGACCCTGTCCGAAAGAACGAGGTTATGCCGAACGTCGCTTCCAACTTCGCCTCGATCGACGCTCGATGGCTTGCCGCGGCCGCCGACTCCGCTGGTGTGGCGCGAAGTTGCCCAAGAAAGGCGTTGAAGGCTGCATCGATCGTGCTGGGCATCGATCTACCCAAGGCGCTCGAGATGTCTTGCCCATAACTCGTTCAGCCGGTCTCGCATCACTTTGTAGAGGCCCGGCACGAACATCGGCGCGCCCTCAACGGTCGAATTGTAGTCGCTCAGCACAAGGAGAAGATCTGCTCGAGGCAAACCTCGCGCGCGAATAGATTCTAGGCGCGCGCGGAGATTCGAGAGACCATGTGCGGCTGTCGAGTACTCGAGTGCCGCGCCGACTACGTCGATCGAAACGAGCAAAGTGAGCACGGCGCAGAAGATGCGCACCGCGTTTTGCACCTGTTCGTTATCGCCGAAAGGTACGGCTATGAAGAGGATCAGAAGCACGCAGCCGAGGATCAAAAGAAAAACAATCCACGCCACACGGGCACTCTTAGCTGCGAGGTGACACGAGAAGAAAGATGCTTCATCCAGCATCTCCGCCAACCTCTTGTGTCCGGGTTGGGCAAGCGACGCATAGTAGTTCTCATCTTCGTGCTGTCGCCCTTCTGCCGGCGTAACAGAAAATGCAGCTTCGAGTTCGCTCAACTCGGTCGATGATACGTCTTCGCCCAGTCCCTCCATGAGCAGCGTTGCACGGCGGGCTCGCTCCGCCTGCGCCCGGGACCTGCGATACTCAAACCAGCTCGCTACCCCATAAACGGCGGCGGCCGCGGCCGCGAGGGCCGTAAAATATGCCGCATCGGGTGAGGGCGAGAACACAGCCCACGCCGAAATCAACATGATGATCAGCTGCGCGGCTAGCACATGCAGCCTCAGCCGAGACGCCTTCGCGAACTCCGCTCTCTGAAGGCCGACAAGCTGTTTTTGATTGATCGCCATACGGTCCACCTAAGAAAAATGGCGCCCCCAGTGCGCCCCCAGAAAAATCCAAAACTGGCTCTGTCTGCACTAAGTCATTGAACTAATTGGTGGGCCCGCCAGGATTCGCTACTTCGACTTGAGGCGCCACGGACCAAGAACGGACATCGGCCGATCAGTGATTGCTATTCCATGTTCCCGGGTCTCATGAACTGAAAACTCAGCCACTCATCTCGCCACCCGATAACTTGGCACGCTTGATTAAGACGCGGTGCACGACCGTAGAGAACTAGGCTTTCCTCATCACTGCCCACGGAGCCCGACACGGGAAAGCCCACCGCCCCGCAACGTCGGGAGAATATCCGGGCGGTCCCGCCGTATTCATACCCCTTGCGGTATCCCTCGAAGAGCACGCTACCCTCTGCAACGCCCTCCGCCGCTATCCCGTCCCGCGGGACCACGTACACGAACGCGCGCTCGCGACCGTTCGCAAGCAACCGCATCACGGACCCGTTGTGGCTCCAGTACGAAGGCCCCGAGACCGCGGGTGCGGGCTCAGGAATTGCTGCCGTCGTCGGCGTACTTGGAGCCTCCACGATCGTGGATGGTGTTGCCACCACCGAGCCCCAGGAATTCTCCATCGGTGCCGTCCGCTCCGACACACCCGACCCAGAACCCCGCTCGGCTTGGTGCGCCCCCCTGGCCTCGCGAAGCGCTTTCAACTCGCCAAGAATGATATCGCGGTCGATGCGCACATACGCGCCCACTGCTAGGATACCGACCCAAAGTGTCGTCCCCACTACCAGCACGATTTGTTTTCTGTTCGAATACCGGGCGAGTCCCACGGTCTTCTCACCAAATAAATATTGAGCAATCAAATGGATGATACTGGAGCGGCTTTCGTCACCTTGATCCTTGGCATTCTCGTCATAGGCGTGATCATCGGTCTCATCGTCATGGCGGTGATCGCCGCCATAGTGATCGCGATGCTACTTGCCGGCGTCATTTCGATCTACATGGTGAAATCCTCCCGCGGCTTGGTCGTGGAGGAAGACGTCACCGAGGCCTTCGGGATGTCGCTTTGCTGGGCCGCCGTGCTTACGGTTGGCTGCATCCTCGGAAGCATTTCTCTCTACGCCGTATTGAGTTCGTCGTCACCGCAATTTGCCCCCGCGGTCATCGAGAAATATGGCGGCCCGCCGGAGCACTGGAAGAGTGCCCTCCTGCTGCTCGACACCTGGCTGCTCAGCGGCGCCTACGTCTTCTTCATCAAGGCCGCGCTGGTGATTTTCGCGGCCAACCGCGCCTACGTCGCGATGCAGCACAACGCACCCAAGTGGTTGATGCTGGCTCCGCCCTTCATAGCCATGGCCCTCTTCTTCATCGTCGACCACTGGGGCCTAGTCGTCTCGATGCTTCAGGGACAGGTCACCTTCCAAGAACTCGCCCTCAAGGCCTACGAAATCATTTGGCTTCCCTTCCACCTCGCGCATCTGGCGTTGACGGAACCAGAGGCCGTTGTCCGCTGGGCCCTCGAACTCGTGCAGCACTCAGAGGGCAGCCTGTTCCGGCTCGAATCCGTCTACCCCTCCATCTTTTTCGTCATCGCCATGGCTACCGCCTTGAACGTCATCTCCTCGATCGCCGATGCAGGCGGCTCATAAGCCGCCCTCGCCCCCTACCGCAAATTCAGCGCGGTTGGCAGTCCCCGCGAGCGGCTGACCCGAAAAGCGGAGAGGTGCCGCGTTGTCCGCGCCAACGCAGCAAGATCAAGCCGTCCGCCTTGGGGCACCAGCGCTTCCGGGAGACTCGTGGAACGTCGGGTCTGTATGCAGCAGCAGACATAACAGTGTCGTATGGCGCTGGTCCAAGTAACGAGTATCTGAAGTCCGTTATTGGGACCACCCGACTGTGTGCGGCGCACTTGGATGTCAAAGCCTACTGGTCACTATTGGCCCAAGGCGGCTGGACGTTATCGCCCAGCCGCGATTGCAGGCAGCACCGTCGCCGTGATGTGGTGCGCGACTACGCGAGAGCGATCCCGCGCGCCTTGGCCCATCGCTCCAAGATTTTCATCTCGTCGGTGCGCGCTGGGCGGTTGGCGAGGCCGCGAACCTGCACAACGCGGTGCTGCCGATCTAGCTCGACCGTCAGAAGCCGCTGGGGCTCGCCGGAAACGCGCCGGCGCAGCGACCAGATCGATGCGTGCCCTGCGATGCACTTAGGCGCGTAGCTCGCGACGCAGTGGTGCATGGCGCGCGTCTCGGAGACGAGTTCGGCCGCGGTGCGCAGCTGAGCCATCACATACTCCTCCCGCTTGGAGCGATCCTTGTTGGACGTGGTCCACGACCAGTCAGCGATCATCGCCCCCGGCCAGCTTCCGCCGGCGGATGCTTCTGGCGCCTGTATTTCGCCGCGCGCACGGGCGCGTGCTTGCTCGGCGCGGAGACGCGCAGCCTCGATGCGCTGGATCGTGTGAAGATCGCGGTGCCACGCGTGCATCTGCCGGGTCAGCGACGCGAGGGTGCGGCCCTTGAGGCTGTAGCGCCGGTCGTGTTGGCGGCAATGGGCGAGATAATCGCTGAGATCCTCCATCTCCTCGACCGAGGTCGGATGCGCACAGAAGAAGCGCATGACGTCGCGCCAGAAGCCGAGGTCGGCCTCAGGCCGCGGCCACTGCGCGATGCGCGAGCACGCAACCCGCAGCGCTATGCCGGGATCGTTCGCATAGGAGCGGGCAATCGCCTGCCAGATCGCCTGCGCAAAGCTGAGGCGCCCCAGCGGATTGAGGAAGGCGTGCACCTCCTTGCGCGACAGCCAGGCGTCGGCGCCCGCATGGTAGAGCGAGCCGCCACCGGCAGCCACGATGTACCAGCGCTTGCGCAACGCGATGTCCTCGGATGCGAGCCCCGCGCTGTCGATCCAGATGTGCTCCAGGTGCTCGGCGACCGGATAGCGCGCGAAGAGATACCGTGCCGCCGCGACACGCAGACGAGCGGCGTCTCGCGTCTTCATCTGCGGGTGCCAAGCGTAAGCGTCACGCACGATGGCGGTCTCGAAACCGCGCTTTACCGCATCGATTGCCTGCTGGAAATCCGGTGCCGGACGCGCGCGCTGCGACACGCGCCGCAGCGACGCCTCATAGGCTTCAACCCGCGCGCGCTCGGCCTCCTGCCGACGCTGTATCAATGAACGTGCCATTGGTGTTCAACCAGAATGAGTGACGGAAAGCCGGACGCACTGCGGGCGTCGGCACGGTGTGTGTCGATCGCGGCAGCATTCTCACGGCTCGTCTCCTCTTGGTTGAACGTCGTCGGGTTAGCAGGGGCGCGTTCTTACATCCGAACACTGATCGGAGCAATGGCTCGCGTGTTCACGTTTTCCGGCGGTCGCGAGTGCATTGGCTGCGGATCACGCTGCTCCAACGGAGCCCTCGTCGTGCGTGAGCATGAGAACCTCACCCATCGACGATGTCACCAAACCGGACGGGAGCAGCGTGTGGAGGATTACCTCCACCTTTCGGTTTATACCCGCTTGCCGGCATCCGACAGCTTGTCCATCTCCTGCATCAGCTCGGCGAGCTTCCCCTTGAGGCTATCGAAGGTGCTTGCAGCCCGTTGGCGCTCAACGTGTGATCCCCCCGGCAGTGTGCCGGACATCATCGCCTGCGAAAGCGCAGAGCCCGTCAGCTCCGCCAGATGGCTTATAGGATCGGCGGCAAGGTGCGCGTAACGCGCCGTCGTGATCGGCGTATTGTGGCCGAGCAGCTTGCCGATGACGGGAAGAGTGCCGCCGCTCAGGACCGCAAAGCTCGCGAAAGAGTGGCGCAGGTCGTGGATGCGCACATCCGGGATCTCGGCGAGCCGGCGAACGCGGATCCAGGACGCCTGCAGTGCCTTCAGATGGTCGCCCTCCGTATGGCCAATTAAAACCCACGGACAATTCTCAACGCGAGGGATTGAATTCAAAACGTCAATGGTCTGCTGATTGAGCATAATTGGCTTCGCTCCCGTCTTGCTGTCTGGAAGCAGGAGGAGACGGCGCTCAAGATCGACGTAGGACCACTTCAAGGTAAGAATCTCACCCAGCCGGGCCCCGGTAAAGATGAGTAATCGGAGGCCGGCAATGGCGGACGGCAGCATGTCGCCGGATGCCTCGAAATCGGCAAGCGCCTTTCCTAGTCGCATCAACTCATCGGCTGAGAGAAATCGTTCGCATTTCTTCTCCTTATAGCGCTGGACTTTTCGAACGGGGTTGCTGTTCTCCGGACGCCAGCCCCACACCTCGGCGAGGCTGAACATCTTAGAGAGCTGACCGAGTACGCGGTTCGCCGCACCAGGGCCGCCGCGAATGTCGCGACCGCCCGAGCCACCCTCGCGCCGGCGCGCAGTGCGCCTAGATGTTTTCCCCTCGCGGATGGTGCGCTTGAGGTCCTCGACGTCGGCGCGCGTGATCTCCGCTACCGTCCGGTCGCCCCAGGGCGGAATGATGTGATTTCGATTGTTGCGCTCATAACCCTGCACAGTAAGGGGTTTATTGTGCTGTCAAGAGTGCTCGTCGAGGAAGCGCACGCAAAGGTCCTCGATCGTCGGTTGGTTACGCAGGGCCTCGCGCACCGCGACGACGTTCACGCCCTCGCGGATCTGGCCCCATAGGCGTTGGGCCTCCTTGCGTGCGCTCTCCACCGTCCAAGGGGAGCCGTGCTCGCCGATGGTGATCCACCGTTGCCTGCTGTTGATGCGCACCTTTAGCGCATAGACCACGTGGCGCCTATGGCGGCGCGCCATGAAACCTTTTACAGTGGTGTCGAAAACAATTTCGCCCGGTCGCAATGCATCGACCGTTCGCTTTGAAAGATGTTTTGGGCTTGGCAATGCGCAGCTCCCTAAATGCAATAAGACAAGCAACCCATCGGCAACCACTTGGATACTTGAACAGAGGAATTCAAGTGCAAACGTGCGTGGAGCACAATAGGGAAAAACAAAGGCTTGCGCATTGTTGGGTAATACTGAAATGCAGAAAGTTTCGCCTTAAAATCCTGAGGCGGCAACGCCGTGTGGGTTCGATTCCCACCGTCCGCACCAATGATTGCTAGCTCGGCCGAAACGCCAGTTGCCACGTCCTGGCGCGACAAGCGCCAGCAGGCACGGCATGCGCGATGTGCTTCGCAACAGGCGCAAACGCGCGCAGAAGGTGTGGCTCTATCGGGGGATCACGCCACAGGCGATCCGTCCCTTGCCACCGCCGTTCTCCGGATTGTCGCTATAGTTGTCACCGCCTTCGTGGATCATCAGCGATCGGCCAGCGACATCGGCTAACGTGAGATCCTTGACCATAACCGTCTGATCGATCTTGCCGCCCGCGGCCATCAGTTTAGGCAGATCGCCCTCGTGGCCGCCCGCGTCCGGACCTTTATGCGATTTGGTGCTCTGGGGATCGTAGTGCGCTCCGGCGGCGATACCGGCAGCCATCTTGCCGTCCTTCATGCCAGGCGAGCAGTCGCCCTTCTCATGAACATGGAACCCATGCTCTCCGTCATTCATGCCCGACACATCGATCTTGATGGAAAGTCCGCCATCAGCATCAGAAAACGTCGCCGACCCAATCGATTTGCCGACGCCCTCAGCGCTAATGGCATTGACGTCTAACGTCGCCGCTACGGCCGTTGCTGCCGTCAGCGCCAGCATGGATGTTGCGATCAAGAATTTGAGCATAATTCCTCCTAGGCAATTCGGTTGGCGCGCTTACTAGATCATAGGCACGCGACTCATTCGGACGGCG
>JBAZYB010000011.1:0-21477 GCA_041659545.1 Hyphomicrobium sp. | reverse complement strand
GGTCGGTCTCGCGCCGCCACAAATGCACCACCATCAGTTTGATCGTCAGCGGCAGGTCGCGCCAAGCTTGGCTCGCAGTAAACTTCTCGAACGTCGACGCCTGTTCAGGTTCGCGATTGTGCCCACTCTGCATGATCGTCACCGCCTCAAGATTATCGCTCCGACGAAGCCGATGCCGGCCGCTATTGCCATGCCCTTGAGCGGGTCGCGTCTGATGGCATCGAGTGTCGAGTCGTATCGCTCCTGCGCGGTGTCGCCGACCTCACGCGCCTTCGCCGCGATGACCTGCTCATCGCCAGCCGACCGGCCCAGCCACCGATCCACCTGATCGACCACCTGATCCTTTGCCCAGCCGTAGCGGGCTTGGATCTTGCCTTCTAGCTGTCGGCGGTCGCCGTCTATCAGCTGGATGTCATCGTCAGTCAGTCGGGCCCACTGCTGTTTCGCCTTGCCTCCAAACTGTTTCCAGTCACCTTCGACGATGTCCCAATTCATTTCTGTGCCTCGTTTCCATGCCGTACGCGACCAACGATAACTCGTTGTGACCCATAAAGTTGCGTACGCCGATTTGTTCCCGCGCAACAGCAACCCAGCGATCTAGGGGCGCCAGTCGCTCTCGCCATCTGAGGTGTCGCTTGTTCGGAGGTCGGCCAGGGAATTCAAGCGTTAGCCTCAAACCCCTGCAGAGCCTCTCGTTCCCCGCAAACGTAGCTTTGCTTGCGCCACTGCAGCCATACGTGCCGCATTAGAGACTTCCAGCGGTTGCCCGCATAGGCTCGCCTGTCGGCCAAATCACAGCCGCCCCAACAGCCAGGATCTCGCCAGCGATGCTTCGTCCCATCAGCACAGCGCTCGCCACTCTCGTGCTCGTCCTCTTCTCGCACGCGGCCGGCGCCGATCAAGGCACCACGCACCCGTGGCAGGCGAACTATACGACGCGCCTTGAAGCTTACGCCCTGCTTCAGACATTGAATGCCGATCTCCTGAGTCACAACAGCGCCACGCTGACACTCGATCGGTGGTGCGACGTCCACCACTTGGCCTCACCGGCACGCATCGTCGCCGAGCGTGTCGATGGCCCCGAGCAGCCGCCTACTACCGAGCAGCGCCAGATACTCGGCGTCGACCCGGACGAGCCGGTGCGCTTCCGCCGCGTCCGCTTGAAGTGCGGCGACCACGTGCTCTCCGAAGCTGAAAACTGGTACGTGCCGTCACGGCTGACGCGGGATATGAACACGCTGCTGGATACGACCGACACCGCCTTCGGTCGCGCGGTAAAGCCGCTGAATTTCCGCCGTCAGACACTCTCGGCGAAGTTGCTCTGGTCGCCGCTACCGCCGGATTGGGAGACGCACGCCGCGATCGCGCCCGAGCCACGCGACGCAACGCTCGCCATCCCGCACGAGGTAATCGAGCATCGCGCTATCCTGACGCTGCCCGACGGCACGCCATTCAGTCAGGTCGTCGAGACCTACACGGGCGAAGTGCTTGCCTTTCCCGAGCCCAAGGCCGACGCGCAATGCAATTGATTGGACGGACCGCGACAGCTGTAGACTTCTGCGCAGCGATGCGTGACGTCAGGCAAGAAGCAATTGCGGCGACAGTCCCATCGCTGCCAGAGCGCTGCTGATCTCGTTTGCGTAGACCGCGTTCATGACGATGACGACGTCAGGCTTGATCGACAACAGCCGCTCCGGCGCAACGACCTCTTGGCCGGTGCCGGGAACGAACCGCCCGTGTTTGCGTGGATTGAGGTCGACAACGCAATCGACTGCTGAAGGGCGCAGCAGATTGAGAAATGTGACGCCCTTCGACCCGGCGCCCCAGACAACCGCACGCAAGCCCTGCTCTGCCAAGTCGCCCATCACCGTACGCCAGTGGGCGAGCTTTTCCTTGTAGCGGGCGGGAAAGGTCTGGCAGTCCTCGACAGCATCGTTGGTAGGGACACAAGCCACCGCCGCGCCACCGTTGGGTGCGCATTCGATCCCGAGAAACTGCCCGTCATACAGCTCCGAGATGCGAGCGATAGGAAAGCCATGCCGCGCGAAAAGGTGCTGCAACGAGTTTGCGCTGTAATACGAGCAGTGCTCGTAGATCAGATCCCAGATCCCCAGGTCACGCAGCGTATAAGCAGCGTTCGGAACCTCGAAGAACATCACGACGTCCCGCTTGTCTTCGGTCGCCGAGCGGATCTCGTCGAGGAACGCATTCGGCTGCTCGATGTGTTCGAGCACGTGTCGGCAGCTGAGCAGGTCGCAGGGATAGGACGCGTAGCGCGGGCCGTAAAAATCGCTCACAAACGTCATCTGTGAGGCAGTGCATTCGCCATGCTCGCTCGGGGCGTAGCTCTTGTCGAAACCGTAGCCGCGATTGTCACCGACGCTGCACAGGACGGATAGAAAATCACCGCGTCCGCAGCCGACGTCGATCACGTCCTTGTGGCGCACGTCGTAGGTGTCGACGAGATAGCGCGCCAGGCCCGAGGCGTAGCTGCTGAAGTGCTGTGAGAAGTGCAGCGAATTTTCATAGGCCGCGCTGTAGGTGGTCTTCGATGTCTCGAACGCCGAATTAAAGACATGCCCACAGCCGCGACAGTAGCTGAGGGCGATGTCGCCGGTCGCGGCCTCGAGCGCCTGTTGCTCGGTCGGCCAAAGCACGTTGCAGAATACCGGGGCGTCGCAGATATCGAGAAGGCGCGCAGTCTGCGTTCCCTCGCAGACAGGGCACGCCCCCACTGGGGCTGCCGTGTTCGTTGCCGCCGTGCCGGAGGCTTCGTCCTCGGACGATCCGCCAGCTTCGCAGTTTTGATCGGCTTTTTCATGCATGGCGGGGCCTGGGCGCGGGCGGCTTTTTACCATTTCACTACGGGCCCCAACCGGCCTGCGCGTCAACAGCGCCAAATAGGTGGGGCCGATGGCGGTTAACCGTCAGTGGGCCGATTGCCACGCGCGCGCTGCTACCCCGAAAGGAGTAGCCGGTGCCGTAAAGATGTAGACCGAGCGTTCCTCGATCATCTTGTGCCTGTCACGTGTGTTTGACTAGCTTTTGGCCAGCGACGGGATACGGCATCGGCTCCCTTTGTCGCAGCATTGCAAAGCAGTCGTTCCAAGCTTGCGCAGGCTCTCGCGCAAGACGCTTTATGAGGAACCAACCGATTATGAAAGTGGCCATTCTTGCTGGAGGACACGGGACGCGTCTTGCTGAAGAAACGCAGATCCGTCCCAAGCCGATGGTTGAAATCGGCGGCATGCCAATTCTTTGGCACATCATGATGCACTACTCGCAGTACAACCATAACGAGTTCGTCGTCGCCCTCGGCTACAAGGGCGAGTACATCAAGAAATTCTTCACCGACTATTGCGCGTTGAACGGCAACCTGACCGTTCGCATGGACCGCAAGAGCGGCGCGGTCATCCAGCCTCATCAGAGGACCCATCCCGATTGGCGGGTGGATCTGATCGAGACCGGGGCGGAGACGCTAACCGGTGGGCGTATCAAGCGCCTGCGCCAATACCTCGGCGATGAGACGTTCATGCTCACATGGGGCGACGGAGTCTCCGACGTCGATCTCGACGAACTGCTCGCCTTCCACCGCTCGCACGGAAAGCTCGCCACTGTGACCGCGGTTCGCCCGCCGGCGCGCTACGGCCACATGCGCTTCGACGGCGCGCAGGTGACCAAGTTCTCTGAAAAGCCGCAGGCGGCAGAGGGCTGGATCAACGGCGCCTTCTTTATTCTTGAACCGGCCGTGCTCGATTACATCGAGGGCGACATGGTGATGTTCGAGCATGCTCCGCTCGAGCGACTGGCCGCCGACGGCCAGCTGATGGCCTACAAGCATAGCGGTTTCTGGGCGTGCATGGATACGCTCAGGGACAAGAAGAAACTCGAGGAAATGTGGGACTCAGGCGATCGGCCGTGGGCCACTTGGGAGCAGCGTAAATGCGAGTCTTCGTCACCGGCCATCGCGGCTATATCGGCACCGTACTGACGCCCATGCTGCTCGAAGCCGGACACGAGGTGTTCGGCTGCGACAGCGATCTTTACGAGCGTTCGACCTTCGCATCCGGCGGGACGATCGTTGACGTCCCGGCCTTGCGCAAGGATATCCGCGACCTCGAGGTCGCCGATCTCCTCGGCTTCGACGCGGTATTGCATCTTGCCGGGCTATCCAACGATCCGCTGGGCAATCTCGACCCGGAGCTGACCTTCGAGATCAATCACCGGGCCTCGGTGCATCTCGCCCAGCTCGCTAAGCGGGCGGGCGTGGGACGCTTCGTCTTCTCTTCGTCGTGCTCCAACTACGGACGCGCCGGCGACGAGTTCATCGACGAGACCGGCGCCCTGAGCCCGGTCACCGCTTACGGCAAATCGAAGGTGTTCGCCGAACGCGATATCGCGCCATTGGCCGATGGCAGCTTCTGCCCGACCTTCCTGCGTTCGGCCACGGCCTACGGCGTGTCGCCGCGCCTGCGCTTCGATCTCGTCCTCAACAATCTCGTTGCCTGGGCAATGACGACCGGCCGCATCTACATCAAGTCGGACGGCACGCCGTGGCGCCCGATCACCCACATCAAGGACATCTCTCGCGCCTTCATCGCCGTGATGCACGCCGATTCCGCCAAGGTGTCCAACGAGGTGTTCAACGTCGGCGTGACATCCGACAACTATCAGGTGCGCGAGCTTGCCGAGATCGTGGCGGCGACCGTGCCGAACTGCGAGATCGCTTACGCCCCCGACGCCGGGCCGGATCTACGCTGCTATCGCGTCAACTGCGATAAGATCGCCCGCGTGCTGCCCGCGTTCCAGCCGCAGTGGAATGCGCGCAAAGGCGCAGTCGAACTCTACGAAGCTTTCGGCGAGAGCGGCATCACGCTCGAGGAGTTCGAAGGCCCACGCTACCAGCGCATTGCCCACATCAAGAAGCTGATCGGCGACGGCGTCATCGACGCCAAGCTGAAGCACCGCACCCCCGCGACCATCGCTGCAGCCGGAGCCGAAGGCGGCGATGCAACGCAGAGCTTTGCCGGGCACTGCGCTGCTACCGACTGCCATTCGTGCGGCCATTCGGGGCTGCTGCCGGTCCTCGACCTTGGCAAGATGCCCAAGTCGGACGGCCTGCTTCCCGACGGCTCCGTCGGCCGCGAAACGCGCTATCCGCTGCAGCTCGGGTTTTGCCCCTCGTGCTCGCTCGTGCAGCTGCTCGACGTGCCGCCTGCCGCGGAGCTTTTCGGTCCCGACTACCTCTACTTTTCCTCCTACTCGCAGGATTTGCTTGAGCATTCCCGAGCCAATGCCGACGAACTGATCGAAAAGCTGGGTCTCAATCAGCAGAGCCTCGTCATCGAACCGGCCAGCAACGACGGCTACATGCTGCAGAACTTCGCCAAGCACGGCATTTCCGTGCTCGGTGTCGAGCCGGCTCCCAAGCAGGCCGAGGTTGCGCGCCGCGCCGGTGTCTTCACGCTCAATGAGTTCTTCACCAGCGCGTTCGGCAATCGTCTGCGCGCATCGGGACGTCGCGCCGATCTGCTGATCGCCAACAACGTCGTCGCCCACGTCACCGACACGAACGACTTCGTCGCCGGCATCAAGGCGGTGCTCAAGGATGATGGCCTCGCCGTCATCGAGTTCCCCTACGTGCGCGATCTCATCGACAAGGTCGAGTTCGACACGATCTATCACGAGCATCTGTGCTACTTCTCCGTGACCAGCGCCGATGCCCTGTTCAAGCGCCACGGTCTCTACATCAACGACGTGCGTCGCATCCCGATCCATGGCGGATCGTTGCGCCTCTACATCAGCGCCGACGAGGCCCGCAGCGCCGCCGTTACCGACTTGCTTGCCGAAGAGCAGCTGTTAGGCATCGACAAATACGAATACTATCGCTCCTTCGCCGACCGCGTGCGCCGGTTCAGAACGGCTGCCCGCAAGCTCATCGGCGACATCAAGGCCGACGGCAAGCGCATCGCTGCTTACGGTGCCGCCGCCAAAGGCACGATCATGCTCAACTTCCTCGGCTTCAACGAGACGACGCTTGAGTATGTGGTCGACAAGAACGTCCATAAGCAGGGCATGTACGTCCCCGGCGTCGGCCTGCGCATCCACGATCCGGATCGGCTGATGGTCGACAAGCCCGACTACGTGATGATTCTGCCGTGGAATTTCCGCGATGAGATCATGCGCCAGCAAACGGGATATCGCGAAGCGGGCGGCCGCTTCATCGTGCCCATTCCCAACCTGGACGTCGTATGATGCTCGACGCCCCTGCATCGACAGGCGCAAAGGTGGAGCCGCGAACGAGCACCGCGGCGCCGACCTGCCCGTGCTGTGGCAGCAGGAACGCCGACGTCCTCTACCGCGTCGAACAGATCCCCGTACACAGCTGCGTGTTGCTCGACACGCAGCAGGCGGCACGGGCCTTCCCCAGGCGCGATCTCGAACTGGCCTTCTGCGACGACTGCGGCTTCGCCTTCAATCATATCTTCGATGAAGCCGCGATGCGCTACTCGACCGATTTCGAGGAGTCGCAGCACTTTTCCGATACGTTTAACGGCTTTGCCGCCCGCCTCGCCGCGGAGATCGCAGCCCGCTGCCAAACGACGGGGAAGCGCGTTCTCGAGATCGGTTGCGGCAAGGGCGAGTTCCTCGCCGAGCTGTGCAAAGTCGGCGACGCCCGCGGTATTGGCATCGATCCGGGATACCGGGCCGACGTTGGTCGCGCCAATGCCAGCGAACGACTGGAGTTCATCGTCGATCATTTCGGGCCACGCTATGCGAACCTGGATGCCGATGTCGTTCTGTGCCGCCATACCCTTGAGCACATCAGTCAGGTCGGTAGCTTCATCGACGATATTCGCCGCATGATCGGCGCGCGCACCGACACCTGGGTGATGTTCGAAACGCCCGACTTCAAGCGGGTCCTCGCGGAAGCGGCGTTCTGGGACATCTACTACGAGCATTGCTCGTACTTCAGCCCCGGCACCCACGCGCGCTTGTTCCGCGACCGCGGCTTTGAGGTGACCGACCTGGAGCTTGCCTACGGCGACCAGTACATCATCCAGTATGCGCAGCCCGCGCCGGCCAATACGCGCCCGCATTTGCCGCTGGAAGCCGACAAGAACGAAATGCGCGAGCTGGCCGATGCCTTCGTGGCGCGCGTTCGCCAGGTCAAGAACGGCTGGCGCGAGCGCCTCGCTGCCGCGCGCAACGCCGGCAAGCGCGTCGCGCTGTGGGGCGGCGGATCGAAAGCCGTGTCATTCCTCACCACCCTCGGCATCACCGACGAAATCCAGGCCGCCGTCGACATCAACCCCTACAAGCAGGGCAAGTTCACGCCCGGCAGCGGCCATCCCGTGATCGCGCCGCAGGCACTGCAGGAATTGCGCCCGGATCTGGTGATCGTCATGAACCCGATCTACGTCAACGAAGTGGGAAAGACGCTGTCTGAACTCGGTCTCGAGCCCGAACTGACATCGGTCTAGTCTTTGAGCAGGTTCAAGGGCGCGCCCCAATGCACCAAGGAATACGAAACGTGACACGGCCGCCACGCGTCTCATTGGCCATTCCCGTCTACAATGGCGAGCGCTATCTCGCCGCGGCCATAGATTCGCTGCTCGCCCAGACATTCACCGACTTCGAGCTGATCATCACCGACAACGCTTCGACGGACGCGACGCAAGACATCTGCAGCGACTACGCGCGCCGCGACCCTCGCATCCGCTACATCCGCAACAAGCGCAATCTCGGCGCGGCGGGAAATTTCAATCTCGGCTTTGCACGTGCGTCCGGCAAGTATTTCAAATGGTGCGCGCACGACGATTTCATCAGCCCCAACTATTTGGAACAGGCGGTTCGCTGTCTCGAAGCACGGCCCGAGGCCGTTGTTGCCTTCGGCCGCCTGCAAGGCGTCGACAGCGAAGGCGTTCTGACCCGATACGTCGAACGCGGCCTCCCCGGCTTTTCGCAAATGTCACCGGCTCGGCGCTTCCGCACGCTGCTCGATGCACACGGGCTCGATGGCGCGATCTTCGGCGTCTATCAGCGCAAGATGCTTGCGCGCACGTCCTTGCACGCGCCGTACTACGGTTCCGATTGCGCCTTGTTGGCCGAATTGGCGCTGCTCGGTGATTTCGCCATGGTGCCGGAGATCACGCTCTATAATCGGGATCACCCGCGACGTTCGGTGAACATTCACAGCCGCGAACGCCTCGCCTGGCAGAATCCCAATGCAGCCGGCAAAAATCCGTTCGAGCTGACCAACAGGATTCGCCATCTCTTTGCCATCGCATACCGGCATCGCGCGTCGGTCCCTCTGTACAAGTCCATGCCCCAGTTGATCGCCTGGGCGGCAAATCCCCTGCTCGTCGGACGCTGCACCTTGGAATTCGTCGGCGCGCTGTCCCCATCGTTGCGCACGAAACTGCGCGCCGTGGGCCTCGGCGTCATCGGGTGGATTTCGCCGAAGCAGAACACGCGAAGCGCACGCAGCTCGGACGCGTTGGCTCGGGAAAAGTCGGCCATACCCCGCCGCGCGCCGCCGACAGGTGCATCTCAGTGACAAGTCGCGGCGATGCGCAAGCGACAAGGCAGCCAATGACTGATCCGGCCCCAGAACGAGGCGCCAGCAGCCCGCACCCAGCGAGTCAGCCGATTGCAGGTCTCGGCTGCAGCCGCAATCTTGTCGTTGTCAAAGCCGGGCGCGACGCCCTGCACGAAGGCTGGCTTGGCGGTAGGAACGACGGTGGGCAGGGACGCGACTTCGATCTCCTCGTTGCCGCCTATGATCCCGATGTCGAAGCGCCTGATCACCCAGGCACGGCATACCTTTGGGCGCCAGGCAGCAAGATCGCCGGCTATGCCGACATCTTTCGCCGTCACCCGGAGTTGCTCGATCGCTACGATTATATCGCGCTGTTCGACGACGACCTTATTGCCAGCCGATCCGACATCGAACGTCTGTTTCAGATCGGGCGCGAGTATGCCCTTGACCTCTTCCAGCCGGCGCTCTCGTGGGACAGCCACTTCTCCTATGCCGCAACGCTGGCTATGAGTGCCTACCGGCTGCGCTACACGAACACGGTCGAGATGATGTGCCCGGTTTTCAGCGCCGCGTACTTAAGGCGCGCTCTGCCGTTGTTCTCTCTCGGTTACGAGACCGGCATCGACCTCATCTGGACGCGCATCGCCGACGCGCCGTGGTTCCGCTACGCCATCGTCGATTGCGTCGTCTTCAAGCACACGCGTCCCATCGGCACCACGAAAGTCGCGCATGGATTTGGCGCCGACGAGCGCTACGACACGCAGGCCGCAGAGGTCCTCGACCGCGCTGGGGCGTCATTCCGCGGCTTCGTCTGTTACGCCGCCATCGATCGCGCCGGCAATCGTGTGGGATCGCGAACAGCAATCGCCCTGCGGTCAATCGGCACGTTTGCTGCATGGCGTACGACACCTGTTCGCCGGCCACTCTTCGCCCGCCTGGCAACTGACTTCACGCGTCACTGTCTTTGGAGACCCGTCAATATGAGCCGCATTGACGAAAGCCGGCTTTCCGCCCGCCGGCGCGAAGCAGTGGCGCACACCCGTGTAACGGAGCAGACCGCGTGAGTTCGATCGGAAAGAAGATTGCCAAGGGGACGTTTTGGACCGCGGTCGAGACGTGGGGGCACCAGGGGATGGTGTTCCTGGTCTTTGTCGTCCTCGCGCGTTTGCTGGGGCCAAGCTCCGTCGGCTTAGCGGCGCTGGCGATGTCGGCACCGATCATTTTCGCCGTGCCGGTCAATAGAGGCATTCCCGACGCCATCGTTCAGCGCCAGGAAATCGATGGTCTGCACCTCGATTCCGCATTTTGGCTTCTGACCGCTGCCGGCGTCGTGCTCAGCGGTATCGTGTGGTTGTCGGCCGGCCTCATAGGGGCGGCTTTCGAAGAGCCCGCGCTCTCCGAGCTGGTCCGCTTTTCCTGCATCTTCATTACGCTGCAGGCCATCGCCGCGGTTCCCATGGCTATTTTGAAGCGGGAGATGAACTTCCGCATGGTGGCCATGCGCGCGCTCCTCGGTACGTTGAGCGGCGGCATTGTCGGCATCGCTCTTGCCGTCGCCGGCTACGGCGTCTGGAGCCTCGTTTGGATGCAGGTCAGCAAAGCGCTGGTCGAAGCCTGCGTGCTGCTCCTTTTTGGCAATTGGCGTCCCGGGCTGCGCTTCTCCTATCCCAAGTGCCAGGAGCTGTACGGCTTCGCGGCGCCCATCGTCGGCTTTTCGCTCTGGCAGTATGTCAACGATGAACTGCCCAAGATCACGCTAGGCGCTTTCCTTGGCCCCGCCGCCGTCGGCATATATTCCGTCGCCCGCCGCCCCCTCGAGCTGTTGACCAACACGCTGCTCGGGCCGGTGACCGGAATGGCGATGCCCGCAGTGTCGCGGCTGCAGGGCGATAAGGACAAGATCAACAAGTTCTTCGACGGCTCGATCCGCGTGGCGATGCTCGTCGGCTTCCCGGCATTCATCGGCTTCGCGGCTATCGCGCCTGACATCATCCCGCTCGTCTTCGGCGAGCAGTGGGCAACCAGCGTCGTTGCCGTGCAGATCCTCCTGATTCTCGGTCTGATACGCTGCATCGACAGCATCTGCGGCGGTGCGGTCCTCGCACTCGGCCAGTCGCGCATCATTCTTGCGCTCAACATTCTCTACACGGTGTTGCTGTCGATGATGCTGCTCGTTGCGGCACGCATGAGCGTCGAGGCGACCGCCGTGGCGTTGGTTATCGCCAACCTGATCGTGGCCATGCCGATGCTCTACTACGCACGCGAGTGGGCCTACATCGACATAACCAAGCCGTTGCGGATCTTGCCCCGCCTCCTGCTGGCGACGGTCTCGATGTTCTTCGCCGTCACGGCATGGCGGCACCTTGTCAGTGCATCGGGCGAGCCCGTGATCGTCGCCAGCGCCATCGCTGTCGGCGCCTTGGTCTACGGCGCAGCGGTCGTATTGCTGCTGCGTCCAGATCTGCTTGCTGCGCGCAGCATGATTCTCAAGGCGCGCGGATAGAAGGCAGAGAGCCCAGTGCGCATCGTCTTCCTCAGTCAGTATTTCGATCGGGTGCTGCCGCCCGAGCAGAACTCGGTTGGCATCGTCTCCTTTGAAATCGCCCGGCGCCTGGCAGCCGACGCCGAGGTGACCATCCTCACCGTAGGCGGACGACGCGGGAGCAGGCGTACGGTCGTCGACGGCATGACCGTGGAACAGCTTGCGTGCGCACCGCCGCGCGCCTGGAGCCTCGCCGCCGACGCCTGGTCGCGGGTTCGGCCGCGCGCGCGACCGCTCTACGCGCATAGCGTCTACGCCTTCGACTATCTGCTGCACGCCCTGCACCGCATCCGCCGCCTGGCACCTGATGTCATTCACGTGCAGAATTTCCCTCAACACGTGCCGTTGATCCGCCGCGCCGCGCCGCAGGCGGCTATCGTCCTCCACATGCATTGCAGCTGGCTGCAGGAGCTCGACGAAAAGGCCATGGCGCGTGCCGTCAACGACAGCGACATGATCGTCGGCTGCTCAGAGCATGTGGTGCATGGGGCCCGCGAGAAATTCCGCGCTTTGGGGCGGCGCTTCGCCGTTCTCCCCAATGGTGCGCCTGTCGACGTAACGCCGCCGCAGATCCGCGAACCGCGGCAGCCGAAGGTGCTGTTCGTCGGCCGCCTGTCTCCGGAGAAGGGCGTGCACACGCTCCTCGAAGCCTGGCCCAAGGTCGTCGCCGCATACCCGCAGGCACGCCTCGAGCTGATCGGCTCGGAGGGCGCGCTACCGCAGAACATGCTCATCGACCTGAGCGATGAGCCCGACGTGCGCGATCTGGCCCGCTTCTATGCGGCCGATGCGTCCTACGGCGCACACCTGCGCGCCATGATTCCCGCGGCGCTGGCCCACACGGTTAGCTTCCGCGGCGCGGTCCCGTACGCGCAGGTCAAGCGCGCCATGTCCGAAGCGGCGGTGCTGGTCAATCCTTCGTTCAGCGAGTCCTTCGGCATGAGTCTCATCGAGGCGATGGGCGCCGAAACGCCGGTCGTCGCCACCGACGTGGGTGGCATGCCGGACATCATCAAGACCACCGGCGGCGGCGAGCTGGTTCCGCGCAATGACCCGGACGCGCTGGCCGACGCCATGCTCCGCCGCCTCGCTGATCCCGAGGGCGGAGCGCAAATGGCGCGCCGCGCGCGCCAGGCTGTCGTCGAAAATTACGCCTGGTCGCGTATCGCCTCACTGGCGCGTGGCTACCACATGGACGCCGTCGAAGCCCGCCGGCGCCGTTCGGAAGGCGGCCTCGAAAACCGCCTCCTGAAGAACGTCTAGCACACGCTGTTACCCACCCGCGCTACCGTGCCGGACACTGATCACCGACCCCCTCAGGACTGTGGCGGCTGGGCCAGGTAGTGCGAGACGTGCCAATCGGCGTTGGGATAGGCCGCCGGAAGATCCGCCACCGCGTAGTTGAGGCCCGTCAGGAAGGCGGCAATTTCAGCCGCCTTTCGCTCCATCCCCTCGCGGGTCGCGTCATCGACCTCGTAAACAACCTTCGGCCGGTGCCCGCACAGCGCATTGCGCATGCCTGTCAGAACCGCGAGCTCAGCGCCTTCCACGTCGACTTTGACCAGCTGCGGCGGACGCAGCTGTCTCGGCCCCATGATGTCGTCCATCGCTACGATCTCGATGGCGATCCGCCCGCGCAGATCGGGAGGCGCATCGACGCTGTCGATGGTTGCCCCGCCGATATGATGCGCCAGGAGAAGCTCACCGGTGCGCGAAGTGGCCCCGACGGCTTCGCCAAAAACGTCCACGTGGGAAAAGCCGTTCAACTGTACGCTGCGGGATATGGCCGTGACATTCGCCGGCACCGGCTCGAACGCATAGACGTGCCCGGAGGATCCGACGCGACGTGCCGCGATGAGCGAGAAAAACCCGATGTTGGCGCCGATGTCATAGAACACGTCACCGGGTGCGAGGTTCGCCGCAATGGCGTCCTGCAGCGCCGGCTCGTAAGTGCCGCGCGCGAAGTTCGGGTCCGCCCGTCGCGCCGAAATTTTCAAGCCGGAGCCTTGTCCGGCCGCGATGGTCCTCACATCGGTGATGACCTCGCGTACTGCATTCATCAGCTGCATTTCCCAGTCTCCGGTTTGCACGATGAGTGTGGGTCGAGATTATTTATCCAAATGCGCAATGGGGGATTGCCCACCCAATTGCTGCCGTAGATGTCGAGGTCGCCGTCTGCATCGATATCGGCAGCGACGCCATTGTGAAGCCCGACATTGTCGATGACTTCGCGGCTCCAGCTTTCGCCGCTGCCATCCTTGTTGAAATAGATGGCAAGCTCGCGCGCAGCGGTCGTATGCATCTGCCCGACCACGACATCGACGCTTCCGTCGCCATCCATGTCGGCAGCCTGCAGCGTATGCGCGCCCGGGACCGCGGCCCGGATCACATGCCGCGACCATGTGCCGGTGGCCCCGCGTTCGGCGCTGAACCAGGCAACGTCCGCGGTGTGTTCTGAGCTGGAGGTTAGAATGTCGGGGCGTCCGTCCTTATCGATGTCGACCACCACGGCCTTGAAGGCGACATCGAACGCGCCGACGTCATGGCGAGTCCAGCTGCCGGAATCGCGCGCCCGGGCACCGCCGGGATTGCGCAGCCATTGGCCGCAAACAACAACGTCTGTGTCCCCGTCGGCATCGACGTCCCCAATGGTCATGCCCTCTTCGCCGAGCGAGACATCGGCGAACGCCACCGCTTGCCAGTCGCCATCGGCAATTTGAAAGACGATCATCAGCGTGGTCGGCGTTCGCAAGGCGATATCCTTACGACCATCTCCGTCGAAGTCGGCGACTTCGACATCCTTCACCCAGTCGCCGGCCGCCATGACTGCATGACGCTTCCATGCAGCCCCATCGGCCGGCGAGGCGGACGGCCGCGGATTCTCGAACCAGACGAGATTGGTTCCGTCTCGGCCATCGGCCGTGATGATGTCGAGATCGCCATCGCCATCGATGTCGCTGAGTTCGCCGTCGGTCGTAAACTCGATGCTCGGCACCGCGATGAGAGTGGAAGCCAGGTCAGGCCAGTGCCACCACCTCAGCGCGTCGCCCGGCATCCCACCGAGCACCAGGTCGTTTGTGCCGTCGCCGTCGATATCGCCGACGAGCTTCACGTCACCGGATCGCTGGGCAATCTCCATGCGCTCGAACCGCAGCCTTCCTGGCTGCGTGCTGGCGGGCGTCAGCGCCTCCTCAGCCAGCAGGCCTCCGCCGACGCCGAGCAGCAGACCGACGCTGCCCAGGAGCCTAAGCATTGACCTGATACCGGTGGAAAGTCTCGTAGTCCGACATGAGGCGGCCGACAAATTCGCCCCCGGCGAGATCGTCGAGCGTTATCCAGTCGGCGTCGTCATCGGGTCGCCGCGTTTGCGAGGCGTGTGCGGCCAGCGCCGCCCGCTTCACGTCGAGAACATCGCCGACGTAGGCCTGTCGATTGAGCGCGAAGAGGGCATCGAGTCCACCCCTGGCACGGAACGTTTGCCGCGTCGCGGTGCGCCACATCCCCGGCATGTCGCCGATCACACGCACCCAGGGCCAGTGATACCAGTACCAGATCGGGTACTCGTATACCGTCACCGGCCGGCCGTAGGCCCGGATGCCCTTGATCGTCGCCGCATGTACGGCCGCATGGTCCGCCGGTGGATCCTTGGCGTGCGGCACGAAAACGCTCTGCGCGCCGGTCTGCCGTAGCAAGCGCGCGATGTCAGCGGCGATCTTGTCGATGTGGGCACTGGCGTCGGAATCCGGGTAGCGCAGGAACGAGACGCTGTCCGCCGCCCCGCCGAGGCGGCGCACGGCCTCGTGAGCCTCGGCCTCGCGCATATGGCGAAGTTCTTCGCGCGTGACGCGACCGCTGTGCGATGCGCCCCCATCGGTGACGAACACGAACGAAACCGGCACGCCCGCCGCGATCTTCTTGCGAATCGTGCCGCCGCAACCCAGCGTTTCATCGTCGGGATGTGGCGCGATCACCATGGCCGATGACTGCCAATCGTCGCGCGCCAGCGGGCTCAGCCGCCGCAGGCGGGCGTCGATGAGAGCGCGGGCAGCTTGTCTGAGGCCCATTCAATCGAACTCGCGTTTGTGGGCATCCGCCATGGTTAATGGAAGGCGGTTATCGCGGTCGCCAGCAACGAAATTGATCTCCCGACCATAGCCCCCGGTGGGGTGCCACGCCCCTACTCCGTTCGGTTTATGGCGCGTCCGGACTATCAACCTATGTGGGGATGGACACGAAGCCGCCAGCGGCCCGACTGTCCAGCGTCGGAACGCTCCTTTTGCGCGGGTATCGCAGGTTAGGAATTTTGCTCGTCATGCGACCGACCAAGCCTCCGGGACAAGGGGAGACAGCCCCGGTCACAGCGCCATTCATCGATACCTTCGCCGATGACCGCCGCGCCGGCAAAGTCATCGGCTCGCGCACCGCCACGGGCGTCGTACGTTTGGGATGTGACGTTGAACGGCGCGTCGCCATCGATCACGGCGCACTTCGCTTTCAGCCGCTCATCACGCCCGGGTGGGCGCGCGAAGGGCTGGCGTACGGTCCTTTCCTCCGCGCCGACGGCCTCGTGCTCGCCGTCTCGATCACCAACGGCCACAACACCTCGCAAGGCAGCGCGCTTCCCGAGGACATTGTGAGGCGAATCCGCCGCTGGCTGCTCGGCACCGGGACGGATCCTTGGCCTTCGCGGATAGTCGCCTGGCTTCGCGGACCGCGCCGACATCGATCGTTGCGCCGCTTCATTTGGTGGCTGCGCAGCACGCGCACCCTTTATCGGCTCCCCGATTACAAGAGAACCTCGCCGTCGGCTGGTTCACCGGCACGGCGCCCACCGATCCGCTCCGCGACGGCTGCTGTTTCGTCGTTCACGCGGCCGAGGGAAACAACGGTGAGATATGGACGCGTGTCGCCGACCGTTGCCTCAGCGCCTTCCACGGATTGCAGAACCTGCAGGTGCACTATGTCGTCGCCCTGCGTGAGCGGGGCGCCGTCTATTACGCGGCGACCCTCGAGGGTGCGCATACGCTCCCCGGGCTTCCCAAGTTGCGCCCCATCGCCATCGACCCATTCAACGACGATGCGACCCTATATGCGGGGGTTCACCAATGTGCTCTCGGCCAGATTGGATTCCGCGTTGATACACGCGTGCAGAGTGTCCAGGTCGAGCAGTCGCCAGACTTCGCCGCACTGGGGACGGCGCATGCCGGTGATTCGCTGGTGGGCGAAGGCAGCTTGGCCGGCGCAGCACAGCGCGGCGGCGAATGGCGTATCCTGCTGGGCGACATACAACGCGGCCCACGCGGGGCGGGTGCCACTGCGGCAAGCGATGCGCTGGCTGTGCTGAGGCCGCAAGAGGCGTCGGGGCTCGTGCACGCGGTGATCGACACGGGCGACATGCCGGGTGCGGCCGGGCTCATTTGGCGCGCCAAAGGAACAAAAGACTATTGGCTCGTCACAGTATCTGGCGATGCATGCCAGCTTGAACGCATCGACAACGGTGTCGCCACGGTTGTCGCCGTCGATCACGCACATCGCCTAAGGTCCGGCGCAGTGCATTCGCTGCAGGCAACCGATGCCTCCGGCCAGATCGGCTGTTACCTCGATGGTGAGCGCCTGTTCGACAGGTGGTTCGTCGACGCAGCGCACGAAGGAGAGGCCGGGGTCGGCGTGTGGCTTGCTGCCGGCAGCGACACCTGCGTTCGCGAATTCGAGGCCCACGCGCGTGACGTTGCCCTGCCGAGCGCGATCAAGTTCAAACCGGCGTGGGCGCGTCTCGGCACGGATATTCATGTGCGGGACGACTTCGCCGCAACACGCGGGGATCTTGCCGGCCGCGCCCCCTCGCTGGGTCGCGGTGTGTGGGAGAAGACGGTCGGAATCGGCATTCTTGCTCTGGAAGGAACGAAAGCCCACGTCCGCGCCACGTCAGCAAACAGAAATCCGGGCAGAACATTTTATACGCTGCCGTGGGCCGACCCCAACTTCGCTGACCTCGAGGTGAAGATCACACCGCCAGGAACCGGACGCGGGGATGGCAACAACGGCCGCGGTGGGCTCGTCTTCTGGCAGGATAAAGACAACTACATTTCGTTCTCGACGTGGCTGGATGACGTCTACGAGGGCGCCTCCATTGCTCTTTTCACCAAGCGCCATGGCTTCGAGGAGCTTTACGACGCCGTCTGGACGATGGTCGGAGACAAGATCTACTGGGGCAAACCGTACCGAATGCGGGTAGCCTTCGACGGCAATCACTTCGTCTTGATGCTCAACGACGAGCCGGTCATGCAGCGCTGCCTGAAGGACATCTATCCCGAGGATGCGCCGTTGCGGATCGAGCGCATCGGTATGGCCGTCAACTGGGAATGGGGCGACGACGCCGGATCGCACTTTGAGAATTTCGTCGGTCGTTCCGGTGCAACCGGGTCGTGGGTCAATCCAGCCGTCGCTAGGCCTGCGCCGTAAGGCCGGTCGCCACCGGACGCGCGAGCAGGCGTCGCTTCAAACCTGCCTGGATCGGCGTCTCGACCTTCTCGAAGACGACAATCGCGATGGCCGTGACGAGCACGATGACGGCCACCGGTCCGAGGTAGGCAGGAAGTCCAGAGGCGAAAAACGGCAGCGACAGGATCGTCACCCCGACGTTCTGGTGCACGAGATAGATCCCATACGAGGCGCGGCCGGTGCGCACCAGCAGCGGCCACTGGCAGATCGCTAGCACCAGCCTGCGCGTGGCGATGCAGTAGAAGAGCCCAAAGATGGCCGCCGTACCGATAAGGTGCTCGGCGTTGAGCCACGCGGTCGACCTGGGATGGTCGATAAGGTCCAACACCTCGGCAACCCCAGCATGAACGACCGCGAGGCACATGAGGGCGTAGACGCCACGCGTGGCGCGGCCGGACCAGAGTAGATAGGCGGCAATGCCAAACGAGAAATAGGGCAGGTAGTTGTGGAACAGAAACCCGGCGACCATGTGCCAGCCAAGGCCTCCATTGAGCCAAGCCAACACGCCGATGAGCATGATGCACAGCTCATAGCCGATCCACGCCGTGATGAAGTGGCGCCTGGCGCCGAAATAGATGGCTGCCGCGAGGAAGTAGAACTTCACCTCTACGAACAGGGACCAATAGGCGCCGTCGAGCCACTGCCAGGAGCGCCCGCCGAGCAGCAGGCCGACATGCTGCGGCGGCAACACCAGCAGGCTGGACAAATACTCCCACCATCCAACGCGCAGTGAGGGCGGACCGAAGTTGCTGACGATCAGAAAAGTAGCCGTACCGAATAGCAGCAGCGCCGGCCACAGCCGGATGGCACGGCGCAAAAGAAATGCGAGGGGATCCTCTGTCTTCTCCAGCGTCAGCAGGATCACGAAACCTGAGATGATGAAGAACAGATGCACCCCGAGATATCCGCTGCCCACGAAGGGGATCCAGGCATGGGTCTCGCCATAGGCGACAAGCGAGGTGCCGGAGCCTGCCGGGGTCCAGAAATAACAATAGTGATAGAGCGCCACAGCCAGCACGGCCAAAGCGCGCAAGCCGTCGAGCGCATCGAGGCGCGCGGCAGATTCATCACCGGAATGGGGCAATACCCGCTGCAGCATCTTTAAAAAATATCGAGCTCCCTAGCCCAACCTTTCCCTGGCTAAACCCGTGCAGTCTCAATGGTCGTTGGCATGGAACGCGTGCGTCGCGACGCGGCCTGCCCTATCTCTGCGCCGGCAAGTTTTTCGGCGTAGAGCTCGATGAGCAGATCGCCCCAATCGCTCGGTGTCGGCGACAGGCAGCGCCCGCGGGCAAATCCGTTGTGGCTCATCTCCGCCACGAGATCGTCCTCGGCCATGACGCGCTTGATGGTATTTGCCATCGCTGTCACATCCTGGGCGTCGCAGCCGATGCCGATGCCCAGGCGCTCCAGATCGCCGCAAATCAGCGAGGCGCGCGAGACGATCGTTGGTATGCCACTCATGGCCGCTTCCACCGCGGCGAGCCCGAACGTCTCGCGCCATTGGCTGGGCATGACGAGCGCGCGCACGTCGCGGCACATGCGGCCGATCTCCTCCTTCGAGCGCCAGCCGGCCAGCTCGACCTCAGGAAAATCGCAGCGCAGAATGGATGCGAGCGGTCCGCTGCCGATGATGCGCAGCGGCGCACCGGCGATCCGCGCCGCCTTTGCCAGGTGCATGACGCCCTTGTCGTGCTCCAGGCGGCCGACGAACAACAGTCGGCGGTTGCGCTCCGCAGCCACCCGCGTTGTCAGCCACGGCATCGAGGGATTGCGCAACACCCGTATCGCCCCGTGGTCGACGGTCGGCGTGAGCAACGGCACCATTCCTTCGTGGACTGCGATCACCGTCGCAGCGCTCGAGCGCAGGTTCATGGCCCGATGGCGTATCTCGCCGCGCAGCACGCGCCACAGCTTGTGGCCGTAGTTGCGCTTGTCGCACGCCTGCACGAGGCATGACGCCGACATGGGGCGCAGACAGCAAAGTTCGCCGCGCGGATAGTTGAAGTAGCCGCCGTTGGGGCAGGCGAGGAAATAGTCGTGCGCCGTGATGATCAGCCGCCGCGCCACGCGGCGCATGGGCAAGAACGCCGACGGGGACAGCACCTTGTGCCAGTTGTGCAGATGGTAGACGGTGTGTGGCGTGTCGTTCTGCCGGATCCAGGCCCCGATGCGCTGGGCGGTGTCGCGGTCGAAGAGTCCGCGCGCGATGGCCGGGCGCTGCCCGTTGAAGACGTGACGCCCGTTGAGCGCCACGACGTCCACACCCATGCGAGCCAGTTCCGGGTTGGTGCCGTCGTCGCCGGTGATCAAGGTGACGGCAAGACCGCGCGCGCGCATCTCTTGCAGCGACGCCAGCGCGATGGCGGCAGCGCCCCCGCTTTGCACACTATCGTCATTGATCACTACGACACGGTCGATACGCGAAGGCATGTGGTCTCTGGAACGGATTGGGGCGTCTCCAGTGTCGCCCTGTCCCCTGCAGATTACCGGGGTGGACGGCGTTCGCCGCTCATGAGAACGCCGTAAGCGCCATCAAAAGGCGTACTCGCCATACGCCGGTCGAGCTGCTTTGTTTGTGCCTTGCAGCATGCAATATCAGCCGCGATGCGTATGCCCATTACACAGTATCTGGGAAGCCTCGCCGCGAGGCCGCGCATGCGCGGCCTGCCGTTCTGCGCCGGCCTCCTATTGCTGGCCGCCCTTGTTTTACCCGGTCCCTCGCGCGCCGATGCCGATATGGACCTGTCGGGCTATGAGCTCACCTTCGACGAGAACTTCGATAAACTCGACGTCTCCCCGTGGGGACCTGGCACGCGGTGGATCGCCCACACGCCCTGGGGCGGAGATTTCGGCGACGCCCCATTCGCCGACCCGGCCCCTGGCTTCCCGTTTACGACGGAAAACGGCGTGCTGCGTATAGAGGCGCGCAAGGGCGCCGACGACAAATGGAAATCGGGGCTTTTGTCCTCTGCCGATCAGGGCGGGCACGGCTTCTTCCAGCAGTTCGGCTACTTCGAGATACGCGCCAAGCTGCCGCCCGGTCCCGGCGTCTGGCCGGCGTTTTGGCTCATAGCCAACAAGGATCCAAAGACGTCCGCCGAGATCGACATCCTCGAGTACTACGGCGTCGGTCCCGACATTTACCATTCGACGGTGCACGTTTGGCCGAAAACCAAGGACGTCGAAAAGCAGACCTACCACATCCAGCACAGCGTCCCGTTTGGCTCGCTGTCGGATGACTTCCACACATACGGAGCGTCCGTGCAGGACGATTGGATCGTCTTCTATCTCGACCGCAAGGAAATGGGACGGATCGCGACCCCGCCCGAGCACAAGCGGCCCATGTTCATCCTGCTCGATCTGGCGCTCGGCTCGGGCTGGCCGATCGATAAGACCATCAACCCGTCATACATGTACGTCGACTACGTGCGCGCCTACAGGAAGAAGTGAGGTCTGGGCGCCATGCGTATCGTCCATCTCGTCAATCATTGCGTGCACGGCGGGAACGTCATGGTCCCCGTCGATCTCGCCTGCATTCAGGCCGCAGCCGGACATAGCGTCATTTACGCCAGCGCCGGCGGGCGATACCAGCCGCTTTTGGAGAGCTCCGGAGTTCGCCACGTCACGCTCGAGCAGAGCCTGCGCAATCCGCTGACCGCGGCAAGCAGCTTCAAGACGCTTTTCAACCTTTGTCGTGAATTCAAACCCTCGGTTCTTCACGCCCACATGATGTCCGGCGCCGTCATCGGCTACGGCGTCTCGCGTCTCCTTCACATCCCATTGGTGACGACGGTCCACAACTCGTTCGACCGCCATTCGCGCCTGATGCGTCTGGGCGATCAGGTTGCCGCCGTCAGCGACGTCGAGGCCCGCCTGCTGCTCGATCGGG
>JBAZYB010000010.1:0-36028 GCA_041659545.1 Hyphomicrobium sp. | reverse complement strand
CGCCCTTCGTGGCGACGGCTTGACGAACGACTGCCTCGGTGAGGCTGGCTGAGCATAGCTCGATAAAGCGGTAGGCAAAGCCGCGCAGATATCGATCCTTGCGCACAGCAATACGTGAGGTGTTGCGTTCAAACAGATCGTTGGTCGGCAACAGTGCCAATCCGGTATCCCGTTCGGCGTCGTAAGCCATCGACGCGATGATGCCGATGCCCAGTCCCGCCGCAACATACGTCTTGATCGTGGTGGCATCGAGCGCAGTCATGACGATGTCAGGTTCAATCGCCGACCTGGAAAACGCCTCATCGATTCGCGGACGTCCCGTCAGGCCGCTGTCGTAGGTGACAATCGGATAGCTTGCGATATCCGCTAGCGTGAGAGGGTGGACTTTCTCAAGGTCATGACCAAGCGGCGTGATCACTGCGTGATCCCAGGAGTAGTAGGGAAAGGCGACTAGTTCAGCGTTGTCCTCCAAGGACTCGATGGATATGCCGATGTCTGTAGCCCCATCGAGCAGCATGGCGACCATCCGCTTTGGGTTCTCCTGATGCACGACCAAGTGCACCCTGGGAAACAGCTTCTTGAAGCTACTCACCACCTGCGGCACATAGTGCGCCTGCGCGTTTGTGATCGCGACTCTCAACTCGCCTTGATCGCTACTCGTGAACTGCTGGGCCAGCTGCTTGATGCTTTTGGTATCGCGCAGTACGCGCTGGACGATGACCACGAGTTCCTTGCCCGGGTCTGTCAGTCCGATCAATCGCTTGCCGCGACGAACGAACAACTCGAGGCCAAGCTCGTCCTCGAGATCCCTTATGCTCTTGCTGACGCCGGACTGCGATGTGTAGAGGGCATTAGCGACTTCAGTCAGGTTGAAATCCTGCCGCACGGTCTCGCGTATGATGCGGAGTTGTTGGAAGTTCACTTCTGCACCCTTCGCTGGAACCATGGAGTCCCCAACCGACGACGGGAAGTGACAGACTTATGCACGCCCTGTGCCAAGCTTATGCACGCCCTGTGCCAAGCTCGATTCAAAGACGCTATCGCGTGGCATCAGCGGAAAGCGAGTTTGTGTCACAGTGAGGGTCAACTTCTTGGCTTCGATCGCGCGCCGCTGAAGGGATTTTTTTCATCACACAATTGTCGAGTATCTCATACTCCGAAACGCGCTTCCAGTGGAAAATTATCACTGAAATCGAAGTGTCAACAGTGGCGGCGGTCCAGCGGCGCCCCCAGGTACGCTGCAGAATGCAGCCTGACTCCGACTCGGGGCGGGGCTATCCGCTGCTAAGTTCATTCGCACTACGGCCGCAGACGATAGTGAAGCCGCCGCCGGTAACAACGCGCCCACGTCCGCGAAGGGTCGATTTTGTTGCGAAGTCGGCGATGCGCGGGGCATCAGCCGGCGCACGATCTTGAATACAGAGTTCCTGCTCGCCCACTGCCTGGGCTGCGGCGACCTAAGGCACCGACGCCCGACGTGACCAACGCAACCTGACGCTACACAAACGCGGCGCGGCAACGTCCGCTCGAAGTGGGCACCTGTCTGGTCGTAGGCCGGCGTTCTGGCTATCGCGCAGGCAACGTCGCGCGCCGCCGCGTGGATGTGCCGCGTGATCTTCCGGCTCGGCGATTTCGGACAGGATGTCGACTTGAGAGGAGAAGCACGGCAATCGGCGATGCGTGAGAAATAGGAGATGATGTCGTCGCCGTGATCTAACAAAATCGGCCAACAGCGGACCTGGAGTTCAGGTCGCCGCTTGCGGGCCCGATCTGTGTATCGGCAGTTCGACGACGACACGTAGGCCGCACGACGGCGCGTCGGCAAGCTCTATCGAGCCGCCGTGGAGATCGACAATCTGCTTGGCGATGGTCAGACCAAGCCCGCTTCCCCCGGTTTCGCGGTTGCGCGAAACCTCGCGACGATAGAACGGCTCGAAAACGAGCTCCCGCTCACCGGTAGGAATGCCTGGTCCCTCGTCGTCAATCGTGATCCGCATGTGGGCTCGCTCGGCGTCAATGCGCACAGTCACAGTCCCGCCGCCGTAGCGAACGGCATTGTCGATGAGATTGTTGAACAGACGAGGCAGGGCGACCGGATCGCCTTCCAGCAGAAGTTCGCCAGCCGGAATGAACAACCTAATCTTCTGATCGTCGGCGGATATGGCATCGAACAGCTCACCTATATCGACATCGCTCATTCGCTTCTGCGCGGGGGCTCCGCGCGCAACGGCTAGTGCATCCTTGATGAGCGCCGTCATCTGGTCGAGGTCGCGCACGGCGCGCAAACGCTGGTCTGGATCATCGATCATCTCGACGCGGAACCTCAGACGCGTGATGTAGGTATTGAGATCGTGCGATACCGCGCCGAGCAAAACGGTCCTTCCTTGTAGCAGCGTCGCGATGCGTTTCTGCATGCGATTGACCTCTTCGATCAGGCGTCTCAGCTCCGGAGCGCCGCGCAGCGCCACACGGTTCGGCTGGCCTTCCTTCGAGAACCGCGACACGGACCGCGAAAGCTCTTTCAGTGGCCGCGCCTCATGCCAAACGGCAAAGAGTGCGGCCATGCCGACGAGGGCCCCCAGGGCCCCCACCCAAAATCCGGGCGGAAGCCCAAACAGTCGCCGCGACAGCTCTCCGTGCGTTTCAAATACGGCGTAGCCGCCGGTCCTCAGCGCTACCGCCACGCGTAGCCGTTGGCGCGCCAGCCGCCACCATCCCGGGTCTACACGTCCGCTCGACACTCCCGATGCAAGCTCGATGCTGGCGAAGACTTCACGCGGGCCGAGCGCACCGACGTAGCGTCCAACGATCCACTCGATAGCCTTTACGCGGCGCATGTCGGGGTCGGCCTCCGGCAGTTCGTCGGCTAGCTCGACGTGGAGCGTGTCGGAGCTAGCGGCGCTGAGCACCGTCTGCTGTCGTTCCTTGTCACTGCTCTCTAGCAGATCGACGATCGCCGCCATCTGGTGCGGGAGCGGCAATGCATCCGGCAGCGCGACCACCGGGGAGCGCGTGACGTAGCTGAGACCGGCCCCCAATACCCACAACGCGAGCAGTGCCAACAGGAGGATTGCGGAAACCCTGCCGACGAAGCCTAGCCTTCCGAGCACGCTTAGGCCTCCTCTACGGGCGCCGCGAGCATGTAGCCGGCGTTGCGTAGCGTCTTAAACAGAGGAGTTCCGCCGACATCGATCTTCTTGCGCAAGCGGCTGAGCTGAACATCAATCGTACGGTCGAAAGTTTCGGCGCGTCGCCCGCGTGTCCAATCCATCAATTGTTCGCGGGAGAGCACGCGACCAGGTCGCGTCACGAAGCACTCGAGCAGGTCGAACTCGGCCCCCGTGAGCTCGATGACAGCATTCGATGCGTCAACAACGGTCCGCATCTTGATATCGACGAGGATGCCGCCGACCTTGAGACGCCGCTTGACCAACTGAAGCGGCTCGTTGCGACGCAGAATTGCGCGAATTCTGGCGACGAGTTCGCGCGGGTTGAAGGGCTTCGGCAGATAGTCGTCGGCTCCGATCTCAAGACCGACGATGCGGTCGATTTCCTCGCCGCGCGCCGTCAGCAGAAGGATAGGCACCCGCGAGGACGCACGCAGCCGCCTGCAGATGGACAGCCCATCCTCCCCCGGCAGCATGATGTCGAGGACGATGAGATCAGGCTCGCCCGACACCGCTAGGTGCCGGTCGAGGGCGGCCCCACCGTCACCGACCTCGGCCCGGAATCCCTGCTTGATGAGGTAGTCTTTGACCAGAGAGCGGATCTCTGGGTCGTCCTCGATCAGAAGAATGCTTGGGCGCTCGACCATGCCGCCGATGTGACGGCAGTCTCTCAGCCCGCGCAACCCCTCTGATGTAGCTGTTACAAATTGTAAATCTCGCGGGTCGCTTTGAAACAAGCCTGCAAACGAGACAGCGCAACCTCCGCACGTCACGCCCTCATGGCGCGGCTAGACAAGTGGAGATGACGTTATGAAGAAAACCAAGATTGCCCCCTTAAGCCTTGCCCTAGCTCTTATCGTCGCCGGCACCGCCGCCGCCGAAGCTGGCTGGGTCCGTTCCGGGACCGCCACCGGCCCCAACGGTCGCACGGTGGGCACGTCCGGCCAGGGTTCCTGCGCCAATGGCGCCTGCAATTCGCAACAGAACTATACCGGGCCGAACGGCGGCACCGCGACGCGCAGCGGCAGTTCGAGTTGCTCGGGCGGCGTGTGCAACTCTTCCGGCACCGTGAGTGGCCCCAACGGTGGCAGCGTCACGCGCAGCAGGTCGGTCACACGCTACTGACGGCCCGTTCATAAACCTATGCGGCGGGGAGCGGGCCCGCCGCTTCCGGTGACGCGAGGCAACACGCCAACAGGTTCGCAAAGCACTTACGTAGCCGCCCGTGTTGCCCCCCATTCCCCTGACCTGGAGCTGCACCATGCTCAAATCCCCTCTCCGAGGACTGTTTGCCCTATCATGCATCGTTGCCACATCGAGCCTCGCCGCCGCGCAGCAGCCAGTGTCGCACGCACAAATTGAAGCTCTGGCGCACAACCCCGCCGTTGTCGCGGCCATGTCCGCCTGCAGCGACGATCGCTGGCGGCTGTGCGCCGGCGTGATGCCAGGCGGCGGGCGCATCGTCCGCTGCCTTGCTGCCAAACCGAACGCACTTAGCCCGCATTGCCGATCGGCCATGCTGGAGGCGCAAGCCACGATAACCGCAACCGAGGCTGCCCCACCCGACGCGCCCGCCAAATAGCCTCTCCTACACCGGCGCGCGGGGTTGCGCGCTACATCGTTTCAAACAGAGGACACATGCACCATGCCTGACTTGCCGGTGTTCCTGGCCAGCACTCCGAAGCCGATCTTTGGGTTTTTTCCCGTGGCGCTGATCTTCATTGCCGTCGAGTTGCTCTTCATGAAATTTGCCCTGCATGGGCACGATGACGACCACGACGCGCACGAGACGGCGGCGTCGGTCGGCGTCGCGCTCGGCGACATCGCGGCGCGCATCCTCACGGGCGGGCTCACTGCCGTCCCCTTCATGCTGCTGTACAATGTGCGGCTGTTCGACATCCCACTCAACGCGGCGTGGAGCTGGGTTGCGCTCTTTATCGGTGCTGAGTTCTTCTACTATTGGTTTCACCGCGCCTCGCACAGAGTGCGCTGGCTGTGGGCGACCCACGCCGTGCACCACTCGGCTACGCACTTAAATCTGTCGGCGGCGATTCGGCTCGGATGGACGGGCACCGTCAGCGGCGCCTTCGTCTTCTTCCTGCCTTTGGCGCTTATCGGCTTTCACCCGGTGGCAATCGGGCTGATGATCGGCCTAGGCCTCATCTACCAGTTCTTTCTGCATACGGCGCTGCCCGTTCACCTCGGCCCGCTCGAATGGGTGCTCAACACGCCGGCGCACCACCGCGTACACCACGCGTCGAACGAGGCATGCCTCGACAAGAACTATGGGTCCGTACTGATCGTTTTCGACCGGCTGTTCGGCACGTTTGTAACGGCTCCGCCGGCAGAGCCGCTGCGCTTCGGCTTGAAAGGCCGGGAGATGAGCAACAATCCTCTGCGCATCGCCTTATCAGAATGGGGGCACCTCTGGCACGACTTCAAAAGTGCACAATCGCTGGCGGAAAAGGCGAAGGTCCTCTTTGGTGCGCCCTGACGGGCCGACGGCGTGGCCGGTGATGCGCAACTCGAGACGATAGGCCCGCGACACAGTTCCTGCACGCAAACTGCATGGAGTTAGCCCGTGCAGAGTACCTTGACGGTTGGATGAGCTTGCAGAATCCGGTGGCGCGTTTGACGCATGTCCTGGACATGAATCGTCGTGACTCTTGGCTGCGGGCCTCGGCGCTTCTACATAGCAATTGCTTCTGGACGCCGACACGCCGTCGGGCGTGAAGCAACATATCGGGAACCGAGAGGGCAACAATGCAACGAACACGTGCTGCAATCGGTATATCAGCCATCGTCGCCACCTGCGCAATGGCATCGCTGCCGGCGCAGGCGCTGCCGCTGGCTCAGGTGCAGGTCTCGCTGCAACGGGACAGCGAGTTCGTCGCGCAGAAGAGCCGAAAATACGACAGCTCAGCTACCCCTTCACGCAAGTCACGGCGTGTAGCTGACAAGGAGAAGAAGGGCCGCGTGCGGTACGGGGCCAGCGCGCCAGGAACGAGCATTCCCCTTACCACTCGGGGGGCTTATCTCTATGGTCCAAGCTTCAATGGCGCCTATACGCCGCCCTCCGGCTATAGCCTTAGCGGTTATCCCATCTATTATGCTGACGAGATCGCAGCCAAGCGGGCCGAATGCGCCGCTCTGCGCCGCCAGGCCATATCGAGCGGTCGGCATTCCTCCTGGGACCGTTATCAAGAGTGCGTAGAGGATTAAGTGGCGAAACGCCTGATATTCCGGCGTGACGAGTTCGTTATGATGCATGCCTGTCCCGGGCTCCGCGCAGTCCTCGATCAACCGCAAGCCTGAGCAGCAACTTCTTCTGTGTGCGCCGAGCGAAGCGCGGGCGAGCGGCTGCGCGGAAACCGCTTTCTGCCTCCTCTCTAGCCCACAAGCTTCTCTTCACCAGTGACAGCCTCAAGCATTCGCCCTCAATCCGCGTGGGTGCTTGGCGTGTCCGCGAGGCGGTTCCCGAGCGAACACAATTCTAGGGGAATTGGCGGCCGTCATCGGCGTGACGGCGAACAGCCGCGAAAGTCTTCTGACCGTTGCTTCCAAAGGCTGGGCAGCGGCGTTCTCGCGCTGCTCCGGCGCCAGTAATGAACGTTCTGTCGAAGGCGACGCAGCTATCGCGCCCGGTTGTATGGCGTGTGCGGATTATCGCTCTCTTGGCAATCGCGTGAGCGCCATGATCAAAGCTTTGGCGACCGGTGCCGCTTTTCTGTGCATCCGGTGATCTTTGGTTTCAAATACTCATCTTGGTACAATATGGGGTATTGCAGTCCACATATGTATTAATATAGAGCATTCTCTACCACAGCGTATCGTCGCGGGACGTACATCGTTGTGGATCGAAGTGGAGCCGTCGCGGTGCGGTGGTTGGGATCGCGAAACCGTAGTGTCGAAGGTGGGTAAATGAACGGGGTCGAGCGTCTCAGCCAATTTGCACAGGCTGATCCGCATGCGCGCAAGATGTCTAGCCGGGAGTTCATCGCGCTCGTCGCATCCTTGCTTGCCCTGGCCGGACTGTCACTGGACATCATGCTGCCGGCGCTGCCGCAGATGGGCACGGTGCTCGGGTTTGCCAGCGCGAACGATCAGCAAGCGGTCATCATCGTATTCCTGGTGGGGTTTGCCATAGGTCAACTTGCCTTTGGGCGGATGTCGGATCTGCAAGGTCGCAAGCCGGTTCTACTCGCCGGCATAGCGATCTTCATCGCCGGAACGCTTTTCGCGGCAATGTCTTCGACCTTCGGAGCGATTCTGCTTGCGCGCCTAGTGCAAGGGATCGGGGCCGCAGCGGCCCGCGTTATTGCCGTCGCCCTGGTTCGCGACCGCTATTCTGGGCGGAAGATGGCGCGCGTTATGTCGATCGGCATGGCGGTATTCTTCTCTGTCCCCGTGTTGGCGCCCTTGATCGGCACCTGGCTCCTATTGCTCGGTACGTGGCCACTCATTTTCTACTTTCTGCTCGTGAGTGGCTTACTCTTGGCCGCGTGGTGCGGCATGCGCCTTCGAGAGCCGGCGGCAGCAATGAAAGCCAAACCGCTTCGCCTCGCCATGTCGATGCGCCGTGCACTGACGACGCCTCAGACTGTCGGCTACGCAGCGGCCAGCGGTTTGACCTTCGGATGCACGCTGTGCCTCATCAACAGTGCACAGCGGGTGTTCGTGGATGTATTCGGGGTTGGCGATCGCCTTTTATTTGCCTTTGCGGTCATCGCCATCCTCATTGCCAGTGCCGCGCTCACAAGCGCGTTGCTGGTCGAGCGCTTTGGTATGCGCCGCCTTTCTCATGCATCTCTCGCAGCGTTCGTCGTAACTGCGAGTGTCATCGTGGTTGCAGTACTGAGTGGTCGGATGAGCTTTTGGCTGTTTGCCGGGATGACGGCGACGCTGTTTCTCCTCTTCGGATTCATGGCCTCAAACTTCAATGCCCTCGCAATGGAGTTGCAGGGTGGCAACGCGGGCATGGCCTCCTCGCTGGTGGGCTTCGTGTCGACGGGTCTTGGTGCGCTCTCCGCAGGAATTGTTGGCCAGATGTTCGACGGCACGCTGCTGTCGCTTTCGTTGGGCGTGCTGGCGCTAAGCGTGTTGGCTTTCCTTATCGTCGTTTGGGTGGAGGGTCCGCGCGGAATGTTCCATCCGGGCTGGCAGCCCCGGAGCCCGAAGTCAGAACCTGCCGTTGTCACAGTCGCACTCGCCGCACTGGAGACTGCGTGCCCTATCGATTGGAAACCACCCATGTCTTCGAAAATGACTCCGCGTCCACGGACGCCGCAGACGCAAGTCGCGCACGCAGGGCGCGCTCCGCACGCCAACTTCGGCTTTTTGAATCCACCTGTCTTTCGCGGCTCGACGGTGCTTTTCTCGACGGCGGAGCAGTTTCTGAAGAATGACCAGCCCTACACTTACGGCCGCAAATCGACTCCAACGGTGCGCGCACTGGAAGAAGCCGTCGCAGAGTTAGAAGGCGGCGCCGCGTGTGCCCTCGTCAGCTCGGGTTATCAAGCCGTCAGCACCGCCATCATGGCATTCGTCAGTGCAGGCGATCACATATTGATGGTTGACACGGTCTATCAGCCGACGCGCGATTTCTGCGACGGCATGCTGAAGAAGTTCGGCGTCGAGACGACCTACTACGATCCTCTGGTCGGTGGCGGCATAGCTGAGCTCGTCCGCCCCAACACGCGGCTGATATTCACCGAGAGCCCGGGCTCGCAGACTTTCGAGGTGCAGGACATCCCTGCCATCGCGCGCGTCGCAGCCGAGAAGAACCTTTGGCTGTTGCTGGACAACACCTGGGCGAGCCCGCTCTACTTCAGGCCGTTCGAGCATGGTGTCGATGTATCCATCCAGGCGGCCACCAAATACATCGTCGGCCACGCCGACGCGGTTCTTGGCACCATCACCTCCAACGCCCGCGCCGCCAAGCAAGTGGCCCGGGCCAAGGATTTGCTGGGAATCTGCCCCGGGTCGGAGGAGACCTACCTCGGCATGCGCGGCCTGCGTACGCTGCCGACGCGGCTGACGCAGCATCATCGATCCGCGATCTTGGTCGCCACCTGGCTGGAATCGCGGCCCGAGGTTGAGCGCGTGCTGCATCCTGGCCTGCAAAGTCATCCCCAGCACGAACTCTGGAAGCGCGATTTCCTCGGTGCGAGCGGACTTTTCTCCATCGTGCTGAGGCCTGTCAGCCAGGAAGCGGTATGGGCCATGCTGGATGGACTTGCGCTCTTTGGCATCGGTTTATCGTGGGGCGGCTACGAGAGCCTGATCATCCCCTTCGATGCGACGAACTATCGGACCGCCACCCAGTGGAAGCCCGAGGGACCGACACTGCGCCTGCACATCGGCTTGGAGGACGTCGAGGAGCTTTGCGCCGACCTCGAAGCGGGCTTCGAGCGCTTGTTGGCGGTCTCGGGAACTCGGCCGGTCGCGCAAAGTGCTTGAGAGCCGAGGCGAAAGCTTTGTGCCGAATCAAGGACGGGAAATGCAATGAAAGCTGGCGGACTCGATGCATTGGATCAAGCCATCATGCGTGCGCTTGTGAACGATGCGCGGCTCACTTCACTTGAACTGGCGCGTCAGGTGCCCCTCTCGCCGACAGCGATTGCTCGCCGAATTACGATCCTCGAAGAAAGTGACGTCATCGCCGGCTACGAGGCGAAGATCAATCACGAAACGCTCGGACTGAAAATCAAAGCAATTGTCCGGGTTGGGTTGAACGCGCAAAGCGATTCACTGCTGAAGGCGTTTGAAGAAGCGGTATCCGCCATTTCGTCGGTCGTCTCCTGCCATCTCGTGTCAGGCGAAGATGACTACATCCTCGGTGTGCTTGCCCAAGATCTCTCCGACTACGAGCGGGTTCACAATGAGAAGTTGTCACGGCTTCCGGGCGTTGTGCGTCTGAACTCCAGCTTTGCGCTGCGCACGATCGCGGATAGGCCGAGCCTTAATTTTTTGCGCTATTAGCTTCGTCACATGGGCGGGACGTTGAGCAGGGTCTTGCGCGGAAGGGGCGGGAGCGCTGTGGTGAAAGAAGATCAACAATTTGCCAGCGACAACTATGCCGGGATCTGCCCCGAAGCGTGGACCGCAACGGAACTTGCCAACCACGGCTCTGCGCCGGCCTATGGTGAGGACGAATGGACGCGCAGAGCTGCCAATGCGTTCAGGGACCTGTTCGACTCGGACTGTGAGGTGTTTTTCGTCTTCAACGGAACCGCGGCCAATTCGCTCGCGCTTTCCGCACTCTGCCAGCCCACAGCATAATCTGCTCATCGTCAGCGCATGTGGAAACCGATGAATGCGGAGCGCCCGAGTTCTTCTCCAACGGCTCCAACCTGCTGACCGCCCAGACCACGAATGGCAAGCTGACGCGGCAAGCGGTTGTAGCGCTGGCGACCAGCCGTTCCGACATTCACTTTCCCAAGCCTCGCTCGTGACAATCACGCAGGCCACCGAGACGGGTCAGGTATACGGCGTAAACGAGATCGCAGCGATCTCGGCATCCTGTCGCGACTTGGGGCTCAAGCTACACATGGATGGAGCGCGGTTCGCTCAAGCCTGCGCAAGAATCGGCTGCTCTCCGGCAGAAATGACATGGCGCGCGGGGGTCGACGTTCTGTGCTTTGGTGGCATTAAGAACGGGTTGGCTGTCGGGGATGCGGTCGTCTTTTTCGATAAGGCGCTGGCGGAAGATTTTGGCTATCGCTGTAAGCAGGCGGGCCAGCTCGCGTCGAAAATGCGGTTCATGGCTGCGCCGTGGGCCGGCCTCCTGGAAAGTGGCGCTTGGCTTCGCAACGCAAGGCACGCAAACGCCTACGCCCTGAGATTGGCCGCGAAGGCCGAAGGCGTGCCTGGAGTCCAGCTTACATTTCCCGTCGAAGCGAACTCGGTATTCTTGCACGCAGGGCCTGCAGTTTTCGAGGCGCTGGCGCAGCGGGGCTGGCGTTTTTATACGTTCATCGGCGGAGCGGCGCGCTTCGTTTTCGCTTGGGATGCAGATCTGCGGCGTGTTGATGCACTGGCTGATGATATCTCGGCCTGCGCGGCAAACGCGATGATGTGCCCGCCAGGGCTTCCTGGCCCGAGGCCTAGCGTCGATCACGTGGAAAAATCATGGCTCCGCACTCGGACCACCTCTGCCACGTCGCGTTTCGAATAGCGCCTTCGCAAGGGACGGCTAGCGATCGAACGCCCCTGCTTGCCAATTTGAATGGCCGTGGTGACTGTGGGGAATGCCCACATTGCGGACCGCGAGGTGGGGCCAGATCCGCGGCCTTCGCCAGCAATGTCGCCCGCCTGAGCAAGCGGCCGGAACCAGCAGTGACTAGGCGACCGTTCTGGGTCGGGCTCCTGAAGTTCTAAGACGAGCTTTGCTTAACCACTGCCGATTCACGACGTCGCTAATGGACGCTCGGGCGATTGGGGCGAGGCCTCGGCTAGTAACGATATCTAAGACGGCAGTGACCTAACCAGATGCCTTTGTCCCTATAGGGACAACACCGAAATGGTCTTATTGTACCGGAATGAGATAAGTGTGGAGCGGTAGCCGGGCGCCCGAACTGAGCGAGGGGCGCCGCCCCAACCTCACCAACCGCTATCACTTCCCCCTGCTGCGAGAAGCGATACTGCGGACAATCCTCGCTCGGGCTTCCTGCAACTCATAGTGCTCGCGATACCGGAAGTCGGCGATCAGCAACCGCCGAGAGAAGTGAGGCGAGTCCGGATGCCAATGAGGCACCGTCGCGGGCCACACGGTTGGCGGGGCATACGTCACGGCCACACAGATGTTTTCGAGCTGGTAGAGCCAGGAAGCATAGATGTCACCAGCGGGGCCATAGCCTCTGAACAGGTCGGACCGCCCGATGACGCCGTCGCATTTACCGAAGCGCAGCAGCACGCCGGGATGCGGAGTGCCAGTCATGACGGCCTCGGAAAACGGCCGGATGTCGATGCCGAAATCGCGCCCGGCCGCCTTCGCCTCCTCGAGCATGCAGCCGAAGAGCTTCAGTAAGTAGAGGTGGACACCGATCATGTGGCCCCGCGCACGGTAAGGGAACACGCGGGAAGCCCGCAGCCACTGGCCCACCTTCAGGTCGTAGCTTCCGACATGCGCTCCCACGCCTTGTCATGAGGCTGCGTGCGGGCGTTGTTGCACTCCTTACAGATGCGGACGGGGGCGTGCAGTATCTTGGCGTCAAGGCTGTCGACGAGACGGTTTGCGCGCGTGAAGTCATGGTAATAGAGCGGCTTGGCCTGGGAGGGCTTGCCGAAAACAGCCAAAAGGTCGGAACGCTTGTGTTTATGCTCCCCTGAATCGGCGGGATTGGCATTGCAGATCCAGCAAAGCGGTGGAGCTGGTGTCGCGGACATAACATCCTAACTCACATGTCGCGGTCTATCGCCCTGGGCTCACTCCTGCCCCATACGCCGGTCTGCCAATTCCGATCTTGGAGCGATCGTTTCAGTGTCTGCGCAGGGTGCACTCAAGTGCAGTGCGCAGCCAAAAGCACGGGCACCGCGCAGCACTCGAAGCACAACAAATAATGCACCTGCAGCACAACACAAAAAGCAGCCGCTAGAAGAATAGCAAGATTTTACAATCAGTTGGATGCTGATTATGACTGGCCGAAATCCTAGTCCCCCAGCCACTCACTTCAGCAATAAGCTAAGGACGCAGCACCCAGCGTCCGTGCGCACGGCCACCGGCACATGGCCTGAACCGCTGTTCCGATCCTGCCGCCATCGTCGATGGAACTCCGCGAATTGATCCGCGTTGAAGATAAGCCGACGCACAACGGCTTTCTCTAAGGAGCGCATCATGGGCAGCACGACAGATAAGGTGACCGGCTACGCCAACAAGGTAGCAGGAAACATCAAGCAGACGGTTGGTAAGGCGGTCGGCTCGGAAGAACTGCAGGTCAAGGGTGCCGTGCAGGAACTGAAGGGTGACGCTCAGGTCGCCGTCGGCGACGTCAAAGAGACGGTTAAGGAAGGCGCCGACAAGGCCGCCAAAGAGATCAACCGCAATCTCTGAGATCGCAGATCTACAAACGACTCTGGGGGCCGGTTGTGCGCGATCGGCCTTTTTTGCACCCAGTCGAACAGCACGAGGGCAGCATGAAAATTGACAAGCTCAGTGATTTATTTCTGCACACGCTGCAGGACATCTACTACGCCGAGAACCATATCGTGAAGGCCTTGCCGAAGATGATCAAGGCCAGCGATTCACGCGAACTCTCGAAGGCATTTACCGACCACCTTGAACAAACTAAGGAGCACGTCGTGCGTCTCGAACAGGTTTTCGAGTTGGTCGACCGGAAGCCGAAGGCCGCCAAATGTCCCGCGATCGACGGCATCTTGGAAGAGGCCAAGGAACTGATGGACGAGATCAAGGACGCCGACACCCGCGATGCTGCGATGATCGCCGCGGCTCAGGCCGTGGAGCATTACGAGATCACGCGCTACGGAACGCTGGTTTCGTGGGCCAATCTCCTGGGCCTAGGGTCTGCGGCTAAGATCCTCGAGAAGACGTTGAAAGAGGAATACGGCGCCGATTCCAAGCTCACAAAGATCGCAGAAAGCCACCTTAATGCTGAGGCGGTGGCCTAGAGCCGCTCGCCGGCCGTCGCACTGCAATCGATGACGCGTAACAAGCGTCATCGATTGAACATGCGACTCAAGTGCACGATCTTTCAATCTCCGATGAGCGCCCGGTAGTCACCTGAAGTCAGCAGCATCGACAGGTGCGCCGCATCCTGCATTCTGATTTTCACCAGCCAACCATCGCCATAGCAATCAGCGTTGACGAGGTTCGCTGCGTCCCTGAGCTTCTCGTTAAATTCCACGATCTCCCCGGAAGCCGGCGCTATGAGATCGGAGACGACCTTATGGGACTCCACCGTCCCGAAGGCCGAACCGGCCTCGATGGTTTCGCCCACTCGCGGAAGCTCCACAAATAGAATTGTACCGAGCCGCTTCTGGGCGAAGTCAGACACGCCGATATAAACTTCGCTGACATTGTCAGCCGCTTTCACCCACAGGTGGTCGGTGTGAAAGCGCAGCTCGTCAGGAATATTGCAGGACATTGGCTTCCCTTCGCCCAGCGCTGAGCGGCTTGTGCGTCGCTTGGCCGAGAGCATCCTCAACGGCTTCCAAAATCCCTTCCGAAACCGTGGGATGAGCGTGGACCGTGTGGAAAAGCTCGGCCGCCTTGCCCTTCCGTTGCAGCACCAGAGCACCTTCGTGGACCATCTCGGAAGCGTGTGGGCCAATGATGTGCATCCCCACGAGGTCGCCCGTATTCTGGTCGACGACCACCTTCGCAAACCCCGAGATCTCCCCCAGCGCATGCGCTCGACCAAGTCCGCGCAGGTCGAACCTGCCACTGCTGACGGCAATTCCGTCCGCGCGGGCTTCCTCTTCCGTACGGCCGACCCAGGCGATCTCCGGATTGGTAAACACGGCGACGGGAATGGCCCTGTCGCTGATCAGCGCAAAGTCGCGGCCAAGCATGTGATCAACGGCCAGCTTCGCTTGAGCCGACGCCGCATGGGCGAGCCCGGACCGGCCATTGACGTCACCCGCCGCATAGATGCGCGGAACATTGGTGCGCAGTACGTCGTCAACGACGATCTCACCCTGCCCGTTTGTGAGCACGCCCGCGTTGGCCAACCCGAGACTATCAGTGTTCGGCTTCCGACCGACGGCAACAAGCGCCCGCTCGGCCGATGTGACGACCTTGCCGCTGGCGAACGCATTGACCCCAATTGCCGTGTGCGTCAGCGACTGAACGCGACAGTTGAGCTCGACCTGAATGTTGCGCTTGCGCATCTCTCGCTGCATGACCAAGGAGATATCCTTGTCGGCCCATGACATCAGCCGTGATCCGCTGGCGAGCACCGTGACCTCGACCCCGAGACTATCGAGGATGAAGGCAAACTCGCACGCAATGATACCCGAGCCCACAATCATCAGCGACTTCGGCAGACTCTCCCAGGCGAGCAGGTCATCCGACGTCCCGATGACCTCATGATCCACATTGAACTGCGGCTCGGCATGCGGAACCGAACCCGTGCAGACCAAGATGGCATCCGGACGCAAGATATCGTCGTCGACGCGGATTGTATTGGCGTCGACGAAGCTGCCGTAACCGCGCATGCAGATGACGCGGCGATCCTGCATCAAACGCTCGATGCCCTGACCGAGCATGGCTATGATGGAAGCGGCCCGCCGATTGAGCGCCGCCCAATCCGCCGAAACCGCACCGTCGAGTTGAAGGCCAAACGCATCCGCGCGTTTGACCTTCTCCAGGAGGCCGCAACTCTCGACGAGCACCTTTGTGGGAATGCAGCCTTGGTTGAGGCACGTTCCTCCCAGCGGCTTTGGATCGACAAGAATGACGCGCGCCCCATGCGCAGCCGCATGGGAGGCGGCGACGTAACCCGCAGGTCCGCCGCCGAGAATAACGATCTCCCTCATCCTCAGGCAGTCGCCTCTAGGGCCATAGGTTGACCGTTGATCATCACGCTGCCGATGACCTCTACGGGCTCCTGAATCGTATTGAGAACCGGGCAGTGCTTCTCGACCATCTGCGCCAGCTTGTAGAGCTCCTCGCGGCTCGCTGAGCTGACGACCTCAGTCTCGAAAATGATCTTCTGATAGCCGGCGCGAATATCTTCCTGCATGCCGAACAGGCCGCGCAAATCGAGATAGCCGCGCAGACTGCATTTGACGCTTTCGAGCTGAATTCCCATCACCGCCGCGTAGGCGCGATAGACGATCTCCTGGCACGTCCCCAGGGCCACCAGCACGATTTCAACCGGATTGGGTCCGCGGTCGGTGCCGCCGAGGTCGGCCGGTTCATCGACGCTGATTGGTGCGAACTCGCGTACCTTGCCGAGGCAGTGCATACCCTCGTCAAGATGCGTCGAAGCACGAAACACTACCTTCGCACCGCCGGGATTTTTCTGGATGTTTCCGATCGCAGCGAGGAGCGTACTCTTGATATGCTCTTGAGACATTCCGTTCCCTCCAAGTTCTTCGATTTTGTTATGGAGGAACGCTACGCTCGCGTAGCGACGCCCTTCAATTGGGACCATTCCCCGAAGGGCTAGGGTCTTTCCCTAGCGCTCGGATCGAGGCCGCGCTGCGCATCGCGGCCCCTGGACTAGCAAGGCTTTGGGACGACCAGCACGCTAAGCTTCTGCACAAGATCGACGACCGAGTGCGCCGCCATCTTCGCCATCACGTTGGCCCGGTGCACTTCGACGGTCTTGCAGCTCAGCGACAATTCGCCAGCCATCCGCTTGTTGGACATGCCAGCATAGATGAGCCACGCCACCTCGCGCTCGCGGCACGTCAATCGATTGAAGCTGGTATCGACCTCGGAGCGAGCAACTTCGGCCCTGTACAAGCCCCGCGCTCGCGTCAGCGCCTCCTCGGTCCTGTCCAGCAACACCTGATCGTTGTAGGGCTTCTGCAGGAAATCGATGGCGCCATGCCGCATCGCTGTCACGGCCATCGGAATGTCGCCGTGGCCCGTCACCACGATGCTGGCTAACGGCGAGTGCCGCCTCTGCAGCTCTAGCTGCAATTGCATGCCACTCATACCCGGCATGCGAATATCTAGAATAACGCAGCCAAGCCGGTCATCGTACTTCTCGATGAACTCGTTCGCTGAAGCGAAACTGCACACGTGATAGCCGACAGACGTCAGCAGGTACTCTAGGGATTCCCGCGCCGCCTGGTCATCGTCGACGACAAACACCCATTCGCTAGCGCGCATCCATCCTCCCCACTTCCGCCGGCAGCTCGATAGTGAAGGTGTGACCCGGCTCCGGCGCATTCGTCTTCGCCAGCAACTGCCCCCCATGGGCATCGATGATCGACTTCGAGATCGGCAATCCCATGCCCATCCCGGCCGACTTCGTCGTGAAAAACGCCTCGAACATCCTCTCGGCGTCGATCGCCGCCGCTACAGGCCCGCGATCCCTGAACAAAACCCGCACCAATCCCGGCTCTTGGCTCGAGCTGATCGTGACCATCCGCTCGCCGCCCTCGCGGACGCCATCCATCGCCTCGATTGCGTTGCGCACGATATTCAAGATGACCTGCTCGATCTGTATGGCCTCTCCCTTCACCTGCGGCATGGGTTGCAGATCACGCGTGCAGATCTTTACTTCGCGTGCCTCCGCCTCAGGCGCGAGGATGCGCAGCGTGTCGAACACCAAGGCGCGGATATCCAACGGCCGGTAGGTCGGGTCGTCCTTCGCCAGGAAGCGCCGGATGCTGGCGATGATTTCGCCGGCCCGCTCGGCCTGCCCACAGACACGCTCCATTGCTCCTTTCAGCTCCGTGCCCGATGCACCTGCTTCCAGCCGATAGAGACAACCGCGCGAGTAGTTGGCGATCGCTGCCAGCGGCTGATTGAGCTGATGCGCCAGCGCCGTCGCCATCTGGCCCATCGAGCTCAAGCGTGAAGCAATGGACAGCTCGCGATAGTGCAGGCGCATTTCGTCTTCATAGCGCTTGAGCTCGCTGATATCGCGTGTGATCCCCAGAAGCGCCGAAACGACACCGTCTTGATCCTTCAGCGGTGCAGCATGCGTTTCGAGCCACCGCTCGCGGCCCTTGAACGAGGTGATCTTGAACTCCAGCTTTACCCGCTCGCCCTGAAAAACCCGCCGCGTCATCTCCTCGTAGGATTCGCGAAATTCCGGGCAAACGACACGGTAAACCGACGTGCCGATCATATCCTGCGGCTCATCTGCATCGACGAGATAGAGCCCCGCCGGATTCATCTCCAGGATCGTTCCGTCGGCCGACTGCATTTTTACGCACTCTGGCTCCGTGGCGATAATCTGGCGCAGCCGCTGCTCGCTCTCAGCAAGCCGAACTTCGACGTCTAGGCGATTGGTAACTTCGGCGTCGACCGCGCGACGTAGCCGCCGCAGCGAGAAGTACATACAGACGCCGCACACAGCTATCCCGACAAGCAGAGCAAGGAGGATATGCAGAAGCCCATACTCACCGGAACTTGCCATCCACTTTAAATCCGCAAAAAAGTTCGATGCTGCGCCGCGCACGCAATGACACAATCGCGACGCATGGGGACGCATGGTACTGCATCGACAATCGCGCGCCACGCCAAAAACGCCCGGCGATTCATTCGCAATTTCTATGACTTATTCACGCGGTCTATGAGCGAGCGAGAGCCCCCACCGCGCTCAACGCAGGGCTGCGCCGCACCGAGCGCGCACGCTCACTTCGTCTCGTCAGGTGCGCGCCGATAAATGTCGTCGGATCTGATGATGTCGTCTTCGCCCAAATACGTGCCGATCTGCACCTCGATCATCTCCAGCGGAACCTTGCCGGGGTTCTCCAGCCGGTGCCAGTGCGTGGCCGTGATATAGACGCTCTCATTCTCCTGCACGAGCGTCTCCGCGTCGTCGATCGTCACCTTGGCGATGCCGCGCACCACGACCCAATGCTCGGAGCGATGGTGGTGCATTTGCAGGGAAAGCTGTCCGCCCGGCTTTACGTGCAGCAGCTTCACCTGAAAACGTCCGCCGATGCCAACCTGCTCGAAGTATCCCCACGGGCGATAGCTGCGCACATGCTGAGCATGCTCCTTGCGGTTGAGCTGCTTCAGCCGCGAAACCAGCACAGACACATCTTGCGCGCGGGATTGATCGGCAACGAGGATGGCATCCGGCGTATCGACGATCACCAGTCCCTCGACGCCGATCGTCGCCACCAGCGACCGATCGCTGTGCACCAGGCATCCCGTCGTATCGATGAGCACGGCGTCTCCTTGCACAGCATTCGCCTGGGCATCATGGTCCGCGTGCTCCCACAGTGACGACCACGAACCGATGTCGCTCCAACCGACATCAAGCGGCATCATCACCGTCTCCTTCGTCTTCTCCATGACCGCATAATCGATGGAGATGCTCGGCGAACTCGCAAATATGGCCGTGTCGAGCCGTTGGAAGCCGAAGTCCTCCTCCGCGCCGTCGAACGCACCGCGTGCCGCCGCGAGGATGTCCGGGGCGAGTCGCTCCAGCTCCGCAAGGAATGTGCCGGCGTGCAGCACAAAAATGCCGCTGTTCCAAAAATAGCTGCAATCGGCGACGTAGCGCTCCGCGGTCGCAAGGTCCGGCTTCTCGAAAAACGCGTCGACCAGATACGGCCCGCCGGTGCCATTCAACGCCGCGCCACGGCGAATATAGCCAAAGCCCGTATTCGGGCCGGTAGGCGTGATCCCGAACAGCACCAGCCTTCCGGTCGCGGCGACGTCGGCCGCTTCGTTCAACGCTCGCGTGAACTTCGCCTCGTCCTTGACCGCGTGATCGGACGGCAGCACCGCGATGATGGCATCGGGCGACTGCCGCAATGCCGCGCACGCGGCAACCGCAACAGCAGCAGCGGTGTTGCGCGACACCGGCTCGAGGATGATGGCTGCGCCATCGACGCCGGCACGCTCCAGCTCCTCGCGCACGAGGAAACGATGATCGTTGTTGCAGATGACAATCGGCGCCGAGAACCCGTCGCCGACGCGCCTTAAAGTGGCGCCGAGCAGACTGGAGTCCCCGTCGAAGAATTGGATGAACTGCTTTGGATACATGGCCCGCGACAGCGGCCATAGCCGCGTGCCGGACCCGCCCGACAAGATCACGGGGATGATCGGAATGGCAGTCACGACCGCATCCCCCACAACTCCAAACTGACGGGCGCCATTGCCCGTGCGAGAGATCATCGCCTTAGCGCCAAGGTCGAATGAGCACCCGGACTAAACAAAAGCCCTTGATATGACTTCGAAACGATAGCCTAGCGCAATCCGCAGCCGCAAGCTCTGGCGCACGCGTGCATTTGCCCCTCTGCAAATGGAGTAGGGCTTACCTCTGACGAATTACGTCTCAGGGCTTTGGCAAGATTAACCGGCAAGAAACGAGCGATATGCGGGGTTCTCGGTCTCTTCCCAGTAAGGATACGACAGCTCATCGAGACTGCGCTTCAACGCAGCGCGCTCATTGCGCGGCACGACGATCCCCGCCAGCACCCGGCCATAGTCCGCGCCGTGGTTGCGATAATGGAACAGCGAAATGCTCCATCTGTCCGACAGGCTGTCGAGGAACTGGATGAGCGCGCCAGGGCGTTCTGGAAACTGGAACCGATACACCAACTCGTCCTCCAGACCCGCCGCGCGCCCGCCAACCATATAACGCACGTGTACCTTCGCCATCTCGTTGTTGCTCATGTCGACGACTGCATAGCCGTGCTCATTCAACATCGAGATGATCTGCTGCTTTTCGCGTTCGCCATCCGCGATGCGCACGCCCACGAAGATGTGCGCTTCCCGCGGATCCGCATAACGGTAGTTGAATTCGGTGATCGACCGCGTGCCCAGCAATTGTATGAAGCGACGATAGCTTCCCGGTTGCTCCGGAATCGACACCGCGAGCAGCGCCTCTCGGTGCTCACCGATCTCCGCCCGCTCGGAGATGTGGCGCAGCCGGTCGAAGTCCATGTTGGCACCGCTGTTGATCGCCACCAGTGCACGCCCTTCGCACGCCTGCTCCTCGACGTACTTTTTCAGGCCCGCCACAGCCAGAGCGCCGGCCGGCTCGGGGATGGCGCGCGTATCTTCGAAAATGTCCTTGATGGCCGAGCACACTTCATCGGTTGTGACGGTGATCACTCCATCGAGATGCTCGCGGCAGATACGGAAGGTTTCTTCCCCCACTTGCCGCACCGCGGCGCCGTCGGCGAAGAAGCCGACGCGGTCGAGAACCACGCGCCGCCCCGCACGCAACGCCGCCTGCATGCTTGCAGCGTCCTCCGGCTCGACCCCTATCACCTTCACGTCCGGGCGCAGAAACTTGGTGTAAATTGCGATGCCGGCCGCAAGGCCCCCGCCACCGATGGGCACGAAGATGGCCTCGATCGGATCAGGATGCCGGCGCAGAATTTCCATGCCGATCGTGCCTTGCCCTGCAATCACGTCGGGATCGTCGTAGGGATGAATGAACGCCAGTCCCTGCTCCGCTTCCAGCTCGCGAGCGTGCGCGTAGGCCGCGTCGAAGTTGTCGCCAAAAAGGACCACCGACCCGCCGAGGGTACGCACCGCGTCGACTTTGATGTCGGGTGTCGCGCTCGGCATGACGATCGTCGCCTTGGTGTGCAGAAGCCCGGCCGCCAGCGCCACCCCCTGAGCATGATTGCCGGCCGACGCACAAATCACGCCCCGATCGAGCACGGCCCGAGGCAGTCCCGCCATCTTGTTGTAGGCACCCCGCAGCTTGAAGGAGAACACCGGCTGCAAATCTTCCCGCTTCAACAGCACCGAATTGCCCAGGCGCTTTGAAAGACGCGGCATGTCATCCAGAGGGCTGTCGATCGCCACGTCGTAGACGCGGGCCCCCAGTATTTTTCTGACGTAGTCGTACACGGGGTGGTTCCTGCCGGGAGGTTGGAGCAAGTCTGGACAGGGCTTGCGCTGGCCGCAGCCTGCCGGTCCGTTTGACTTCTCAGGCTCGAAGCCCCCCGTCAACTCAGCAGGCGAACTCCGCCGCGTGACGCAAGGTACGCGGCGGCCCCCGCAACAATACGGCGGTGATATTTGCCGCCGATCAGGTTAACGCGGTAGTGCTGAAAGAATGGGGTGCTGCACCCCGCCCAACGCCGACGAACAGGCACCGTCCCGTGACCGAACATCGACGCGCTCCCGATGCCATACCACCCGACGCGGTCAACCTCGCCGACTACGAGGGGCTGGCAGCCGAGCGCCTCGACCCCAACGCATGGGCCTACGTAGCCGGTGGAGCGGGAGACGAGAACACGATCCGATGGAACCGCGAGGCGCTTACCCGCCTGCAGCTGAACCCTCGCATTATGCGTGGCCGACCCGGCGGCAATACCCGCGTGGAAATCCTCGGTCACACATACGCCCATCCCATTCTTGTCGCGCCGGTCGCCTATCAGCGTCTCGCCCATCCCGATGGCGAGAGCGCCACAGCGGCAGCGGCCGCGGCCCAGGACGCCGGCTTCGTGCTCAGCATGCTCGCCAGCCAAACGCTCGAAAGCGTCTCCGAGACCGCCGGTCCCCGGCGTTGGTTGCAGCTCTACATGCTAGCCCAGCGCGACGATACGCTTGATCTCGTGCGCCGCGCCGAAGCGGCGGGCTACGAGGCCCTCGTCCTTACCGTCGATGCCCCGGTCAGCGGTGTACGCGATCGAGAGCGCCGCAGTAGCTTCGCTCTACCGGCCGGCATAACGGCCGTGAACCTTGCCGGCTACGCCCCCGCTTGCCCGCCCGATACCTATACCAGCCTGATATTCGATCACTTCGTCTCGCTCGCGCCAAACTGGAGCGACATTGAATGGCTCGCCGGTCAAACGCGGCTGCCGCTCATTCTCAAAGGCGTCCTTCATCCTGACGACGCCGAACTCGCCATCGTCCACGGCGCCGCCGGCATCATCGTTTCCAACCATGGAGGCCGCACGCTCGATACTGTCCCCGCGACAATCGATGTACTCCCCGCCGTCGCTGATCGCGTTGCCGGCCGCATACCTGTCCTTATGGACGGCGGCATTCGCCGTGGAACTGACGTTTTCAAGGCGATCGCCAGCGGTGCAACAGCCATCCTCGTCGGCCGCCCTATCGTGTATGGATTGGCCGTTGCCGGTCCGTTCGGCGTCGCCCACATCCTGAAGCTGCTGCGTGACGAACTCGAGATCGCCATGGCGCTGGCCGGCTGCTCGACCCTCGCCGACATCGGGCCCACCCATCTCATCCGCCCGTGACGGAAGCTACGGAACGTTGTAGTAGCTTTGCCAGTTGGAGATTCGTGGCCAGAGGCGGTGAGGATCATGGAACTTGCACCGATGTCGTTCCTCGGATGGTTGATCATCGGGGCGCTGGCTGGTTGGCTCGCCGGCAAGATCGTCTCAGGCTACGGGTTCGGGCTTGTCGGCAATATCGTAATCGGCATCCTCGGTGCCTGTGTGGGCGGCCTCCTCCTACCCAAGCTCGGCTTCATCCCACAGTCGACCGGAGCCAATTTCCTCGCCGCGACGCTCGGCGCAGTCATTCTCCTGTTCGTCCTCGGCCTTTTGCAGCGCCGCTGAAGCACAACTTTTTTGGCGCGCAAACGAGCGCAAAACCGGCGCGGATCGTTGCCGCCGTCTCGATCGATTCAATTTCACGGAATTTCTAGACAACCCATAAATTCACCTTAGCCAAGATGCCCCGCGTATGCGTGATCCGGCTCTGGATCGTTCTTTGGGGCTCCAATGACCCTCGATATGCCGACCATTTCGCTTGTCTCGTTGTCGGCGACGACGATCCTCGGACTGCTGCTCTGCTTCATGTGGTGGCGCGAACGCTCAAGCGCGCTGATTGGCTGGTGGGGCGTCGCCCAACTCGTCATGGCCTCCGGCCTAGCCTTCGCCAACGCAGCAACCTTCGCCAACGCTCCACCGCTCTTACTGTTCGGCCAATCCTTAATCTTGTTGTCTGCAGCCATCATGTGGATGGCCGCACGAGAGTTTGAAGGACGCTCACTGAACCCACTCTGGGTCGTCATTTGGCCGGCCGTTTTCATTCTCGGCGCCGCCACCGGGCTTCTGCAATCGTTCGACCAGCGGCTGATACTCGCCAGCACGCTCATCGCAATCCTCTATCTCATGGCCGCCGCCGAGTTCACGCATCGCGAGGGTGAGGCACTCGTCTCGCGATGGCCCGCCATACTGCTGCTCGTCATCTCGGGGCTCAGCTATCTGGCCTGGATGCCCCTTATCCTGAAGATGCCCATCCGTGAGGTCGGCCAAGTCTTCAGCAGCACGTGGATGCCCACCGTCATTCTCATTGCTCTGCTTGGCCGCATCGCACTCGCTTTTGTCGTCTTGGCGATCGTCAAGGAACGTCAGGAGATCCAGCAGCGCATGTTCGCCCTCACCGACCCGCTCACCGGCCTTCCCAATCGCCGCGCTCTGTTTGAATCGGTCGAGGCTCTGAGCGAACAGAGCCGCTACCTGAAGGGAGACCCCGTCTCAGTCCTCGTTTTCGATCTCGATCACTTCAAGAAGATCAACGACACTTATGGCCATCGACTGGGCGACCAGGTCCTGCAGATATTCTCCAGGACGCTCTGCGACACGCTCGATACCGGCAGCATCGTTGGCCGTCTTGGCGGTGAAGAGTTCGCCGCGATTCTTCCTGGCGCTAACTTGAGCTCGGCCACCGCCAAGGCCGAGAGCGTACGGCAAACCTTCGCCGAAATCGCCACGGTTATTGATGGGTTCCCGGTAGCCGGAACCGTGAGCATCGGCGTCGCCTCCTACGACGATATCGATTGCGACATAGGAGCGCTCTTCCACCGCGCTGACGGCGCGCTCTACGCCGCCAAGCAGACCGGCCGTAATCGCGTCGAGTCGATTGGTCCCAATGAGCCTACGCAGTTCGGAGATTGCGGCCTGCAAGAGCATGTCCTGCCTCCCGAGTGGATCACAGACCGTCAGTCGGCGTCTCCGCAGGCACGTACGAGCCGCCGCTATCGTGGCTCGGCCGACGCGGCGTGACCCTCCCCAGCCCCCCTTGAGTTGCCTGTCGTTCTTGAAAGCCCATGAGAACGTGGGGTAGGTACTGCCTCTTGAAACAGGGTGTGCCCCCGCCGGCCAGGCGCTTGCGCGACCCGAGCGCGCTACCGCCACACACCAGCGAATGCGAGGGAAACAAGGAATGGATGCCGCAACACTCTACATCGTCATGACCGTGGCCTCGGGCAACAAGCGCATGACCACCGAGAAATTTCCGACGATTGTGCTGTGTGAGAAAGCCGCCCAGAAGTTGCGCCAGAAGACCTCCATGAAGGAGACCATCTTCTACTGCGTGAAACGCAAGCCGGACGCCTCCGAACGCTCCGCCGTCGCCCGAGCCGCGGCTGCCGCTGCGGCCGCCCAGCGGCGCCAAATGCAAGGTGCCCAGCAACAGCAGCCGCAAGGCGCCGGCCCGATCGGCATGCCGCGTGATTTCTACAGCGGCACGACGCCGCCTAAGCAGTAGACTGCTCCATCGCGCCAGCGCCAAGCGATTTAGGGGACCATGTTCAGCCTGAAGGAGCACGGCACCGACATCAGGACCGAGCTACTGGCCGGCCTGTTTATTTTGCGCTTTGCGCTGCTTTGAACCCATTCCCGCCAAGCCGCTCCGGGCTACTGTTACAAACGGGAGCTAGAGGGGGGCCGCGGCGCAGCGACGGTTTTTAGCCCTGTCGCCCGTTTTTACCCCTAGGTGCCGCAGTGTTGCCGTTTTGCGGCCCCTGGTCTGGGCCAGGGCATGGGACAGGATCGTCAGGTGAAGAAATTTTTTAAGTCGCTGTTCGCGATCCTCGTCATAGGGGCGATGACCGCTGCCGCGGTCCACTACACGTCGGGGACCGAGCAGAGCCAGCGTGGGCGGCGCGGGGCGCGTCAGGACGGGCCCGTACCGGTCGTTGTGACAGCAGCCGAACTGGCCGATGTCCCCATTTGGCTCGAAGGGGTCGGCACGGCCAAGGCGCGCAACACCGTGACCGTGCGGCCGCAAGTCGACGGCAAGATCCTGTCGATCAATTTCAAGGAAGGGCAGGAGGTAAAGCAGGGCCAAGTGCTCGCCGAGATTGATCCGGTCACATACCGGGCACAGCTCGACCAGGCGATTGCAAAAAAAGCGCTCGACGAGAGCCAGCTCGCCAACGCCCGCCGTGACCTTGAGCGCTACACCCAGCTTTCTTCCAACGTCATCGCCGCCAAGACCGTCGACACGCAACGTGCGCTGGTCTCCCAGCTTGAAGCGCAGATCAAGTCGGACGACGCGGCGATCGAAAACACGCGCGCAATTCTCGGATATGCGACCGTCGTGGCACCAATCACCGGGCGGACCGGTATGCGCCTCATCGACGTCGGCAATCTGGTACGTGCCTCCGACGCTGGCATCGTCGTCATCACCGAAGTGCAGCCAATCTCCGTCCTGTTCACGCTGCCTCAGCAAGATCTGCCGGACATCAACAAGGCCATCGCCCAGCGCGCGTTGAAGGTCGAGGCCCTGGAGACGGACTCCAAGGACGTCCTCGACACCGGCAACCTTGAGGTGATCGACAACCAGGTCGATCAGACGACCGGCACCATCCGCCTGAAGGCCGACTTCCCCAACAAGGATCTGCAGCTTTGGCCGGGCCAGTTCGTCAACGTGCGGCTGCTGCTTAACACTCTCGATCAAGTCGTCGTCGTGCCGGCCTCGGCCGTGCAGCGCGGTCCAGATGGAACGTTTGTCTACGTCGTCGGCAACGACAGCAAAGCCTCCGTCCGCCGTGTCACAATCGGCCAGCAGAACGAGAGACTGGCCGTCGTGACCAAAGGGCTGACCCCTGCCGAGCAGGTCGTGACGACCGGCTTTGCCCGCCTCAAGGAGGGCTCCGAAGTCACGCTCAGCGCACCTAACGACGCCGCCAAGCCGGAAGCTTCCGCAAACGACGCTCCGCAGGCCTCGAAGGCCGCGGACGGAGCAGCCGGCGAGACTGCGTCCATCGCCACCACGCCGGCAAATCTGCAGGGCGACCTGCGCGATGAATTCCGCCAGGGTAAACGCGGCCCCGGACACCGCGGTGACGGCAATCGAGGAAAGCGCAGGGAAGCCGGCAATGCGCCCGGCGCCTCCAAATGAGCGTTTCAGCGCCGTTCATCACCCGGCCCATTGCGACGACGCTACTCGCTTTTGCGACAGTCTTGGGCGGAGTGCTGGGTTATTTCTGGCTTCCCGTCTCATCGCTGCCGCAGGTCGACTTCCCGACCATCCAGGTATCTACGCAGCTGCCGGGCGCCAACCCGCAGACAATGTCGACCCTTGTAACGGCCTCCCTGGAGCGCGAGTTCGGGAAAATCCCCGCCCTTTCGACCATGACCTCGACGAGCTCCTACGGGCTCAGCCTGATCACGCTACAGTTCAATCTCGGCCGTGACATCGACGCCGCCGCTCAGGACGTGCAATCGGCAATCAGCTCCGCCGGCTCGACGCTGCCGCGCAATCTGCCCTATCCGCCCACCTACTCGAAGGTGAACCCCGCCGACGCCGCCGTCGTCACCCTTGCCATCACCTCTGACATCGTATCGATGCGCGAACTCAGCGATCTCGCCGATACGCTCATCGCTCAGCGTCTCTCCACGGTCTCGGGCGTCGGCCACGTCTCCGTTGAGGGCGGCATTCGCCCCGCCGTCCGAATTCAGGCCGACGTCGCGCGCCTCGCTGCCTATGGCCTCTCCATCTCTGACCTCAACAGCGCCATCGCAACCGCCAACGTGGCCGGTCCAAAGGGATCGCTCGATGGCCCACTGCAAAGCTACACCATCGCCGCCAACGATCAGATTTCGTCGGCCGAGGCCTATCGCGACATCGTCGTCGCCTTCCGCAATAGCGCGCCCGTGCGCCTCAAGGACGTCGCCACCGTCGAGGAAGGCCTCGAGAATGCGCGTGTCGGCGGCTGGTATAAGGGAACGCCGGCCGTCATCATCGACGTCCAGCGCCAGCCGGGCGCTAACGTCATCGACACGGTCAATCGCCTCAAGGCCGAGCTGCCGCGCATTGAGCGGGCGCTGCCGACCAGCGTCAAGCTCACCATGGTGCACGACCGCACCGAGACGATCCGCGCATCGATTCACGATGTGCAATTCACGCTCGTCCTCAGCGTGGCGCTGATCGTCATGGTCGTGCTGGTCTTCCTCCGCTCGGTCCGTGCCACGATCATTGCCGGCGTCGCTCTACCCGTTTCGCTGATCGCCACCTTCGCCGTCATGTACTTCTGCGGCTTCTCGCTCGACAACCTGTCGCTGATGGCCCTGACGATCGGCACCGGGTTCGTCGTCGATGACGCCATCGTCATGATCGAGAACATCGTCCGCCATATCGAAAAGGGCGCCAAGCCGCTGCGCGCCGCCCTCGACGGCGCCCGCGAGATCGGCTTCACGGTCATCTCGCTGACGCTGTCGCTGATAGCCGTCTTCATTCCGCTGTTGTTCATGACCGGCCTCGTTGGCCGCATGTTCCGCGAGTTCGCGCTGACGTTGACCATCGCCGTCGTCGTGTCCGCAATCGTCTCGCTGACGCTGACGCCCATGATGGCCGCCAAGCTGCTCAAGCATCAGCCCGAAACGCGCGGCAACTGGCTATCGCGGGCGTTCAACTGGTTCATGGATCTCGTCATCGCCGGCTATCACCGCAGCCTAGAGTGGATCTTGCGCCACCAGACAGCGACCCTCGTGGTCACCGCAGCGACCCTCCTCATCACGGTCTGGCTTTACATCATCATCCCGAAGGGATTCCTGCCCCTGCAGGACACCGGATTGATCACGGCCACCCTGGAAGCCGAACCGCAGGTGTCGTTCACCGAACTGAGCCGCCTGCAGGCCGAGGTCACCGCAATCGTACGCAAGGACCCTGCCGTCAACGGCGTCGTCGCGGTGGTCGGCATCGGCCAGCTCAACCCGACACCCAACGTCGCTCACCTCAAGGTCACCTTGAAACCGCGCGCCGAGCGCGAACAGCTGGTCGCGGACGTCATTCAGCGACTGCAGCGCGCCGTCTCCACCATTCCCGGCGTAACCGCATACTTCCAGGCGGTGCAGGACGTCCAGATCGGAACACGCCTCAGCCGCGCTCAGTATCAGTACACGCTTGTCAGCACCGACGCTGACGAGGTTGCGGAATGGACCCAGAGGCTTGCCGCCGAGCTCGCCAATTCCCCGTCCCTGAGCGACGTAAACCTCGAGACGATGGACACCGGCCTGCGAACCCGAGTGGATGTCGACCGCGATGTTGCCGGTCGCCTGGGCGTGACCGTTCAGGCTGTCAGCGACGCGCTCAACGATGCCTTCGGCCAGCGTCAAGTGTCGACCATCTACGCCCAGGCCAACCAGTATCGCGTCGTGCTCGAAGCCCAGCCGCAATTTCGCAGCGACCCCTCCCAGCTCAGTCGTCTCTTCATTCCCTCGACCAATGGAACTCAGGTCCCGCTAACGGCACTGGCCAAGATTACCTATACGACGGCCCCGCTCGCGGTCAGTCACCAGGACCAATTCCCGTCCGAGACGATCAGCTTCAATTTGCAGTCCGGCGCGGCTCTCAGCGACGCGGTGTCGATCGTCAGCGCCGCCGAGGACAAGATCGGCATGCCCGCATCGGTGACGGGCAGCTTCTTCGGCGATGCCAGTGAATTCAGCGCCTCGTTACGCAGCCAGCCGTGGCTGATCCTGGCCGCCGTGGTCACCATCTATATCGTGCTCGGTGTTCTCTATGAGAGCTTCGTCCACCCGTTCACGATCTTGACCACGCTTCCATCGGCCGGCATCGGTGCCTTGCTCGCGCTCATGTTCACCGGTCTCGATCTGTCGCTCGTTGCCCTCATCGGCATCGTGCTGCTGATGGGTATCGTCAAAAAGAATGCGATCATGATGATCGACTTCGCCCTCGAGGCCGAGCGCGAGCGCGGGCTATCGCCCCGGGATTCGATTGTCGAGGCAGCGCTGTTGCGCTTCCGGCCCATCATGATGACCACGCTCGCCGCCTTGTTCGGCGCCCTGCCCTTGGCCATTGAGAGCGGTGTCGGCTCGGAGCTGCGCAATCCGCTCGGCATCACCATCGTCGGCGGACTGCTGCTCAGCCAGCTGCTGACGCTTTACACGACACCTGTCATCTATCTTGCCATGGAGCGGCTTCGCGCCCGTCTGTCGCGGCAACGTCTGTCGCGGCAAACCCCTGGCGCCGACACGGCGACCAGCGCCAACGTTCCAGCCGAGTAGAGCCCATGAATTTCTCGGCGCTGTTCATCTTCAGGCCCATCGGCACGATGCTCCTCTCGGCCGGTTTGTTCCTCCTTGGTGCGACGGCCTACTTCGAGCTGCCTGTAGCCAGTCTCCCGGCGATCGATTTCCCCACCGTCCGTGTACAGGCATCCCGCCCCGGCGCCGATCCCGAAACGATGGCAGCCACGATTGCCGCCCCCATTGAACGACGTCTGAGCGAAATTGCCGGTGTCACCGAGCTCACCTCGGTCAGTTCTGAGGGATCGACCGGCATTTCGGTTCAGTTCGACCTTACGCGCGACGTAGACGGTGCAGCGCGCGACGTGCAGGCAGCGCTCAACGCCGCCACGGCCGATTTGCCCGGCGACCTCCCCGATGTGCCGACATTCCGCAAATACAATCCCTCGGCCTCGCCCGTGCTTATCCTGGCGATGACCTCCAAGACACTGTCACCGAGCGCCATCTATGACGCCGCCGACACCGTAGTTGCCCAGCGCATTTCGCAGGTCGCGGGCGTCGCCCAGGTCGAGGTCAGCGGCGCCGAGCAACCTGCCATTCGCGTGCGCGTCAACCCAACCCTGCTCGCCTCAATGGGCCTCAGCATGGAAGAAGTGCGCAGCGCCATCGCCGACGCAAACGCCATCGCCCCGGTTGGGGCCGTCGACGGCGACAAGCAAGCCATCACCATCGAAACGAATACCCAGCTACGCACGCCGCAGGACTATGGCGCCATCGTCCTCAAAACGAGCGGCGGCAATATCGTCCGCCTGTCGAGCGTCGCCAGCATCGAGCACGGAACGCGCAACAACCGCTCAGTCGCCATGTTCGACAGGCAGCCGGGCGTGCTCCTGATTATCCGCAAGCAGCCGGACGCCAACGTCCTCGATACTGTCGACGGCGTGAAGGCTCTGCTGCCCAATCTCCAGCGCTGGATACCCGCAGCAGTCGAAATTACCGTCCTTACCGATCGCACGGCCACGATCCGCGCCAGTGTACACGACATGCAGTTCACGCTGATCCTCGCCATCGCCCTGGTGATGATGGTCGTATTCGTGTTCCTCCGCCGCTCCACGCCGACGATTGCCGCGGGCATCACCGTTCCGCTCTCGCTGGCCGGCACCTGCGCCTTCATGTGGGCGCTCGGATACTCGATCAACAACTTGACGCTCATGGCCTTTGCCATTGCCGTCGGCTTCGTGGTCGACGACGCCATCGTCATGATCGAGAACGTTTACCGCAACATCGAGAAGGGCCTGGCGCCGATGCAGGCCGCGCTCGCGGGCGCGCATCAGATTGGCTTCACGGTCATCTCGATCAGTGTCTCGCTCATCGCTGCATTCATCCCCGTCCTCTTCATGGGCGGCGTATCGGGCCGAATGTTGCGCGAGTTCTCCGTCACTCTCGTCGTCGCCATTGCCGTATCGGTCGTCGTGTCGTTGTCCGTGACACCGATGATCTGCGCCCACTTCCTCAAGGACGAGCGAGGCAAGAAGCAATCCCGCTCCGACCGCGTCATTGAAGGTGTCCTCAACTGGATGGTGACGGCCTACGCGCGCACGCTGCGCGTCGCCATGCGCCATCAGGTCGTAACGCTGTTCACGTTGCTATGCGTCATCGTCCTCACGGCAAACCTCTATGTGAAAATTCCCAAGGGTATGTTCCCCGAGGATGATACCGGCCTGATCATCGGCTCCACGGAGGCCTCCGCGGACATCTCATTTGCGGGCATGTTGGCTCTGCAGAACCAAGCTCTCGATACCGTTCTGAGCGATCCCGCTGTTGAACATATCGGATCGTCGATTGGCGGTTCCGGCCCCGGCGGTGGAGGCAGCAACCGCGGGCGTATGTTCATCAACCTGAAGCCGCTCGACGAGCGAGGTGGGGAATCCACGGCCAAGTTCATCAACCGGATGCGCAAGAAGCTATCCAGCATCAACGGGTTGGAGGTGCGCATGTTCGCCTCGCGCGATATCCGCGTCGGCGCGCGCCAAGGCCCGTCGCAATATCAATACACGCTCTGGGACCCCGACATCGACGAACTCAGCGAATGGTCCCCCAAGGTGCTCGAGCGAATGCAGCGCATTCCCAGCATTGTCGATGTGTCGAGCGACAGGCAGGCCGGAGGTCTACAGCTCGACGTCAAGATCGACCGTGACACGGCTTCGCGCCTGGGCGTGCGCATTGCCGATATAGACTCGGCTTTGAACAATGCCTTTTCCCAGCGGCAGGTCTCGACGATTTATGCCCAGCGCAACCAATATAGGGTCATTCTCGAGGTCGACCCGCGCCTGCAGCGCGACCCATCGGATCTGCAGCACATCTATGTGCCCAGCGCTGCCGGCCAGCAGGTCCCACTCACCAGTGTCATTCGCATCGAAAAGGGAACAGCGCCCCTGGTCGTCAATCACCAGGGCTCCTTCCCGGCTATCACCATCAGCTACAATCTGGCTCCCGGCAGCACACTCGATGTGGCACTGAGCGATATCGAACAGGCCATGGCCGAAATTCACACCCCTGCCGGCTTGCGCGGCGAGTTGGCCGGCGATGCGCGCGCCTTTGCCGAGCAGGCATCGCAGCAGCCGTTGCTCATTCTGGCAGCACTGATCGCCGTCTACATCGTTCTGGGCGTGCTGTACGAAAGCCTCGCCCACCCGTTGACGATCATCTCGACCTTGCCATCGGCGGGGCTGGGCGCCCTGCTCGCGCTCTATGTTGCAGGCATGGAGCTGTCGATGACGGCCCTCATAGGCGTCATCCTACTCATCGGCATCGTCAAGAAAAACGGCATCATGCTTGTCGACTTCGCGCTCGACGGAGAGCGCCAGCGAGGACTGAAGCCGGCGACGGCGATCTACGAAGCGTGCATCGCCCGTTTCAGGCCCATCCTGATGACCACTCTCGCTGCCCTGCTCGGCGCCATTCCCCTGGCCGTGGCTGTCGGCCCCGGCTCGGAAATCCGCCGGCCGCTGGGCATAACCATCATCGGCGGCCTGATCGTTTCGCAGATGCTCACGTTGTATACGACCCCAGTCATCTATCTCTTGCTCGATCGCCTCCATCGACGCCTCGGCGGTTCCAAAGGCTGCGTCGACGAGGAAACCGAAGCCGCCGAACACAGCCCCTCCGCTGCCCTGCCGCAACAGGCGCCTTAGCGACGACGTCGGTACAGATTGCCGCTGCGGTTCGGTCCTGATACGGAGAAACTGGGCAGCGGCATCGCGCACCCTGTCCCTGGCGCCCGTTGTAACGAAGGGCCCCTATGCCGCGAACAGCTTACGAGGAGCTTTGTGGCTCAAGGACAAAAAGAGGAGGAGTGGGCGGCTCTTATGCGGGCAGCCATCGGCGGCGACAACGCGGCTTACCGCGCGTTGCTTCAGTCGCTGTCTGGTGTCCTGCGCGCGGCAGTGCGTCGCGGATTCGCCCAAGCCGGTGCTCCATTGAATGACGTTGAGGATGTCGTGCAGGAAACGCTCCTGGCCATGCATTTGAAGCGCAATACTTGGGACCCGACTCAACCCCTCGGCCCTTGGGTGCGCGCCATCGCGCGACACAAGCTCATCGATGCGCTACGCCGCCGCGGCCGCCGCATCCAGATCCCGATCGATAGCGTTATCGACACGCTGTCGGTCCAGGAAGACAGCAGCGGCGTGGACCGTCAGGATGCCGAACGGCTCGTCAATGGCTTGAGTGGACGGCAGCGCGAGGTGGTACGCGCGGTCAGTCTGGAGGGCCAATCGATCCGGCAGGTAGCCGAGCGAATGCAAATGAAGGAAGTCGCCGTGCGCGTGGCCTTGCACCGCGGCCTGAAGACACTTGGGGCCCAGCATCGGAAAGACCAGGAAGAATGAAGACCGACGACCTCATCAACGCCATCTCCGCTGACACCCAGGCGGCACGTGCCCCGATCAATTGGATCGTCTGGGGCGGCGTGGCGGTTGGCGTTGTTTTGACGGCGCTGCTCTTTTCAATGCTGCTGTCGGTGCGACCCAACTTCGAGGCCGCACTCGGCGATTGGCGCTTCCTGATGAAGTGGGCCTTCAGCCTCACTTTGCTCACCACGGCTGTGGCGCTGACCATGCGCCTGGCTCGGCCGCAGTGGGTCTCCGACACCACGTTGCTCGTGCTGCTCGGCGCCCCCCTGGTTCTGATGGCCGGTATTTTCGCCGAGATGCTCACGCTGCCGGCCAATTATTGGCTACCCACAATGGTCGGCGACAACGCCCTGGCCTGCGTAATCTATATTCCGATCCTTTCCAGCTTGCCCCTCGCGGCAATGATCATGGCCCTGCGCCAGGGAGCGCCGTCGCGCCCTGTCGTGGCGGGCGCCACCGCCGGCCTCGTCGCCGCTGGAATCGCGGCCACCTTCTACGCAACGCACTGCACCAACGACAGCCCAATGTTCCTCGGCGCTTGGTATCTTCTGGGCACGGCCATCGTCACGGCTGCCGGCGCCCTGCTCGGTGCAAAGCTGCTGCGCTGGTAGCAACGATTGCAATTGACCCTCCGGCTCACCCGACTAGGCTCGCGCCATAACGCCCGCAAACGCCTAGGGGGGATACGCCGATGACTCGCACGGAATTGGAAGCCGTTTGGGGCCCACGCTTGTTGAGCCTGCTACGCATCGTTGCCGCGGTTCTGTTTATGTCGCACGGCGCGCAGAAGCTGTTCGGATTTCCGCCCCCCGCTCACGGCATGCCAGAAGCATTCACATTGCTCTGGTTCGCAGCCGTCCTCGAGGTCTTCGGCGGCTTCCTCATTCTGATCGGGCTGTTCACCCGGCCCGTCGCCTTCGTCCTCAGCGGCCAGATGGCCGTCGCATATTGGATGGCGCACGCACCCAATAGTGTCTTTCCCGCACTCAACGGCGGCGATGCGGCGATCCTCTTCTGTTTCATTTTCCTCTACCTCTTCGCCGCCGGTCCGGGCTCCTTCAGCGTCGACAAGGCGCGCGAGAAAAGCAGTTAACCCGAATAGACCCAGCGCGGCCTCCCAAAGTGGAGCGGCCGCTTACCTGCTTGAAAGTGACTGGTGGCCGGCCGATTTACCATTGACCGGCTAATCTACAGGCCTGCCGGCCGCTAGAGGCGACCAACAGTATTGTGCCGCCTCGGCTCAATACGAGTTTGAGTAAAGTAATGCGTCCAAGCTACATCGTCCTTCTTCTCGTGGCGACGGCAGCTGCCGCGTTGGTGGCGCTTGGCCCGATGCGCGGTGAGAGCGTTCAATCGGGGCTCGCGGACGCAGCCGACACAGTCAAATCCCTTCTGGCATCCAGCGGCGGACAAGGGCCCTCACGCGCCGGCGGCTCGCCCGCTGCTGCGCCTCCCGAACTGACCGTCAGCCAGCCCATAGGCCGCCGCGTCATCGAGTGGGACGAGTACACCGGCCGCTTCGAGGCCGTGCAATCGGTCGAGATCCGCGCGCGCGTCTCCGGGTACCTCGATGCCGTCAAATTTACCGACGGCGAGGACGTGAAAGCGGGTGACCTGCTGTTCACCATCGACCCGCGACCTTACGAGCGCGCGCTCGAGCAAGCCAAAGCGCAGCTCAATCAAGCAAAGGTAAGCGTCAGCAATGCCACGCTCGATGTAGAGCGCGGTCGCCCGCTTCTGAAGCGCGATTACATCTCGCGCAAGGCCTTCGATGATCGCGAAAACCTGCAGCGCGACGCCGAGGCCCTCGTCAAAATCGCCGAAGCTCGCGTCAAAGCGGCAGAGTTGGACCTCAGCTTCTGCCGCATCACCGCGCCCATCTCTGGACGCATCAGTCGCACGCTGGTGACGCCGGGAAATTTCGTCAGCGGCGGCGGAGCGGAAGGCGCCTCCACGATCCTGACGACGATCGTCAGTCAGGACCCGATATACATCTACTTCGATGTCAGCGAAAACAACGCCCTGAAGTACCAGCGCTTGTCGCAAGCAATGGGCAAGGGAACCACCGGCATGCTTGGCGCCTCTGTCGGCGTCGGTCTCCCCGACGAGACGGGGTTCGCCCATGACGCCAAACTGGAT